>QCWD01000008.1 GCA_013114725.1 Nitrososphaeraceae archaeon
GGTTTTATCAATGTCTTCCAAGAATATTGCACAACAGAATAAATTTATAAATAAACGTTCCGGATTTATCAGAAAAAGACTTAATATACTTTTCTGACATTTCAGACATAGTGAGTAGTGATAATCATGCATGGTCTGTTTCAAGAATACCCATACAACTGGAATTTGATAAAAACTTTGTAATTAATGGTGAGATCATAAGATTTTATGCACCTATAACCATATCAAAACTTTTGAAAATTATGCCAATTCAAAACAAAGTTCACCAAAATATTGATAGATTCGTCTATATTGAAACAAGTTTAATTGTTGGTAGTGAAAAACCGCGTTCAAATTTTTTAAAAGGAGATATTGCGTTTCTTCCTGCAAACAACTCGGTTTGTGTCTTCCTAAAGGATGTAAAATATAGTTCAATGATTTTAATAGGAAAAATAACCGATAAAGAGAAGTTAGACGGGGTTTTGAAAACAGATTCGTTGAGGATAAGTTTGGTTAAATAGATTTTATTTATTTAATGTATATATCCGGTGTCCGCTGTATCCGCCAACCAATTTAACGGTTCCTTTAGATTCCAATGATTTAATAAAACTATTAGCAACTGAAATCTTTATTCCCATTATTTTGGCAATATTTTGAATGGTAATTGATTTCATTCCTTGAAGGGTTTTTAGTCCAGAATTTTCGTCAATTAATACGGATACTTTTGTCTTTTGTAATGGTTTTGAAGATTTTTCTTCCTTCTTTTGTGGTTTTCCGTCAGATGCCTGTGATGAGTTTTTATCAGAGGAACTCATTGTTTTCTTTTTTAAGCCGCCCATAGCAACATTATTAATTAATATTCCAGTTTATAAATTAATGAACTTTCAGTTACGGAAAATCGTAGGAAAAACAAAGTTTTAATAAATATGCTTATCGTATGATTAAAGTTGGATTTTTCGATTCTCGTTGAAACATTTGAAAAGATGGAAAAAACCACGAGTAGATTAATGTTAACGGATTTTCTTGTGGATCTGTTTAAAAAAACTCCTGAAAATATCGTCCAACAGATGGTCTATTTGATTCAGGGAAAACTAGGACCCGATTTTATTGGTCTCGAGCTGGGAATTGCAGATAAAATGGTGATAAAAGCTATTGCAAATTCCTCAGGCCTGAAATTATCAGATATCAATAAAATCTTTTCAAAGACTGGTGATCTAGGAAAAACATCTGAAATCGCACTAGAAAATAAAACCCAGACCACACTCATTTCTGAAGACGTTTCCGTAGAGAGAGTATATGATATTTTTAACAAAATTTCTAGATCCTCTGGAAAGGGATCTCAGATGACAAAAATTAGGTTGATAAGTAGTTTATTAAATGATTCTTTACCTAATGAAGGAAAATATATTGTTAAATTTTTGATTGGAAATTTGAGGTTGGGCATAGCCGATTATTCATTAATGGATGCACTTGCAATTGCATTTACTGACAATAAGAGTAACAGAGCGGTCATAGAAAAAGCATATAATCAAATAAGTGACCTAGGAGAAGTGGCCAATAAACTATACAAAAATGGAATCAAAAGCCTAAATACTATCAGGATAGAACCGCTTAAACCAGTCAGGCCAATGCTTGCAGAAAGGGTATTAAATCCGAGGGAAGCACTTGAAAGAGGAAACAACCGTGTTGCTCTAGAATACAAACTTGATGGAGAACGGGCTCAGATTCACAAAAAAAAAGATCAAGTCAATTTATATTCTCGGAGTTTGGAAAACATTACATCTTATTATCCTGAATTAAAAAAGGAATTTGCTAATAAGATAAAAAATAACAGTATAATTCTGGAAGGTGAAATAGTTCCTATCGGTGCAGAAAATAATCAGATAAAACCTTTTCAAGAATTGATGCATCGAAAAAGAAAACATGATATAGAGAAAAATTTAGAAAAATATCCGGTATCTCTATTTTTATTTGATGTGCTTTATATCGATGGTGATGATGTCACAGATCAGTCTTATTTGAAAAGAAGAAAGATTTTAGAGAACAATTTGAGTAATATTGAGACACGAAAAATAAGGTTAATTCCAAATAAAATTGTTAGTCAGGAAAGGGAGATCACAGATTACCTTGACACAGCCCTTAAAATTGGTGCTGAGGGATTAATGGTTAAACAGACTGAAAGTGTGTACCGTGCAGGTGCCAGAGAATATGCATGGATGAAATTAAAAAAAGAGTATGATGCAGATCTGGTTGATACTCTTGATCTAGTTATTATTGGAGCATTATTTGGCAAAGGAAGAAGAACAGGCAAGTATGGTGCATTACTTTTAGCCATATATGATAGCGATACAGATTCTTTTCCAAGTGTCTGTAAAGTTGGAACAGGATTTACCGATGAGGTTCTAGAAACAATATACAATGAACTCAAAAAACACATATTATCACATAAACATCCAAGAGTATCAGCAACACCGAACATGGATGTCTGGTTTGAACCCAAAATTGTTTTAGAAATAATAGGTTCTGAGATAACACTCAGCCCACTTCACCGTGCCGGATTAAACTCCATTAAGGAAGGGTATGGACTCGCCATTAGATTCCCAAAATTTACCGGAAAGATAAGATCAGATAAACTTCCAGAACAGTGTACGACTACAAGAGAGTTGGTTGAAATGTACCATGAACAAATAAAAAAAAGAGAAATCAGTTAATAATTGAGATTACAATGAATAAAAAGATAAATTTATAATAAATTTGAATGAAATATTATTTATCTTGAACCATGGTGCAGAACCCATTACAGAACGAACAATCCTAACAAATAAGATATTAAGAAATTTTCTTTATAAGACAACGATAGATGGTCTGTCAAATATTGAGATAAATCAAATCAAAATGTGGATTATACCTCAAAAAACAGAAAATGACGATTCTTATGAGATAAACAGCGGATACTATGAATCAATGATAAACCAAGTTTTAGATGAGTTGACTAATGCAGGGTATCTTCATTATAATTTTGGAGATGGTATCGAAGACAATGATGAAAAACTATTCTCATTGACAAAAGTAGGATTGGATTATGCAAGTAGAATAGATAATAAAAATAATTATTCTGAAGTTTAACCTGTTGGGGAACATTAAAATATCTTTACTCTTTTCAATCATTACTGTTTTAAAATTATTAAATGATGGTTATCTATGACTCAAAAAAAAGAATTAAAGCGAAAAGAAAATCATGATAAACTGCTAAAAGCGTTGGCAACCTTGGAAAGCATCATGAAAATTGAGAACATGCCAAGAAATATTAGAAACCTCCTCAAAGAATCATATAATCTGTTAAAAGATGAAAAAAACGGTCTGGTCTCTGTACGTGCTGCAAACGCAATAAGTATGTTAGACTCGATTACACAAAATCCTCAGATGCAATCACATATAAGAACAATGATATGGCAACTAGTATCCATCTTAGAAGGTATTAGAGAGTAAGTAGAGATCCTTTAATAGGAAATGTTTTTCTTTGGTGGCTTGATTTGAGGTGGTAATTTTTCAAGTTTGTGAGTTGGATTGGCAAGATAGTGTCTTGATGCACCCTCACCGCTTAAAACGATATTGCAATTTATGCATTTATATTTAATAGCCATATTTCCTGTACTAATTGATATTAAAAACATACATGCCTAAAAATGCTACGCTTGAGATTTTAAATATAAATTTTTTTGAAAATGGTGGATATTAATTTAGTTTAATTATTTCCCTACTATCTGGCACTGATGTTCTTATTTTGAGTTTATTGTAAATAGAACTTGCGGTCAATTCAGATTTTGTTCTTTCACCATGATTCACCAATACTCTTCGTGGTTTTATCCTTGAAACAAAATTCATGATCTGGTTAAAATCACTATGTCCACTAAAACCATCCAATTTGAGGGTCTGAGACCTTATCGGGATCACACGAACTTTCCCGTTTTTATCCAACATGCTTACTTCGCTGGTTTTGCCGTCAAGAACCCTCCGTCCCAAAGTGCCGTTAATTTGATAGGAAACAAAAATTATTTTATTTCTATTATCTTGGGCTATATTCTTAAAATATTCTACAGACGGACCTCCTTCAAGCATACCAGATGTTGCCATAATTATCGCTGGATTTTCATCGTTTAAAACATCCTGTCGCTGGCTAGACCCGTTTATCATTGTAAAATAATCTGACTGAAAAGGATTTACCCCTTGAGAAACAGAACGACGTACATCAGAACCAAGGTAATGGGCAAATGACATGTGGATTGCACTTGCTTCGGAGATCATACCTTCTACATATATTGGCGATTCTATAATTTTGCCACTCCTCATCTCTTTATCTATTACAAGCATAATTTCCTGAGCCCTACCAACTGCAGGAACTGGGATCAGAACCTTTCCTCCATCGGATAATGTTTTATTAACAGCCTGAGCGAATGTAGAATATACCAGTGATTGTTCTGGCATAATATCCTGAGGATTTCCGTAAGTGCTTTCGGTAATAAGGGTTTCAACCCTCGGATAGTTAGTAACCGCGCTATCTAATAACTGTGTCCTTGCATATTTGTAGTCTCCAGAGTATAAAATATTGTGAGTTCCAGAAATGTTCATGTGAACTGTTGCACTTCCCATTATGTGACCTGCATTACTGAGAGTAATTGTGGTATCCGGTGAAATATCGGTCGGTTTTCCATATGGAATTGTAATACAGTGTTTTATTACCTCATTTACATCACGTATTTCATATGGACAATATGTACCATTATTCTGAGCAATTTTTATCGAATCCATTTGCAATAAGGTCATTAAAGGTAATGTCGGTTCGGTACAATAGACAGGACCGTCGTAACCATATTTAAATAGAACAGGAAGAAAACCCTGATGATCAATGTGGGCGTGACTCAGTACTACCGCATCAAGGTCTTCTAGTGAAAAATTAAACCAGTCCAGTCGCGGATATGCGTTAAGATTAAAATTTTCACCGGGATTTATACCACAATCTAACATGATTTTACTTTCCGGAGTAACTACAATAAAACATGACCTTCCAACCTGTTTGACACCTCCCAGACAGTAAAGCAACACCTCTTTATTTAATTGATAAGAGTCCGCGCCATTATGAAAATGAGTGGTAGTTTTCTGTTTTAGAACATTTGAATTTTGATTACTAGTATTTGTAGGAATACTATTTGACGTATATTTATTCTTATTTTCTAAATTTACTGCACTGGTTTTAGCAATCAACGGCAAGCGAAAGATCCGGTTTCCCAAGTTTCTCAATAAAAGCGACCTTTCTTTTGAAGAGCTCTTTAGTACAGAATGTATGGTTTTGATACTGGTTGATGAAATATGAGGTGAACGCCGAGTATGGACTATCCATCCGCTAGTTTGTGCAATGTTTATTATTAAATCAGTATCCAAGGATTCCGGTTTATTTACTTCAAGTATTACCTCACCTGTAGCATCATCACAGAAAATGGCTGTTATTGTTACCCCAGATGGTAACATTTTGGATATCATCGAACGTGTTTCATCTTCTGATAACCTAATAGAGGAATCCGTTCTGACTATAAATCGTTTTTTAAGCATTTTAGATAATGAAGATAAATAATACGTCAAATCAGTTAATGAAAACTTTGGATTTTTGGTATAGAGTGCAATATTTGGACCTTCAAATCGTATATTGGTAATCTTGCTTTCAGAAGGTATAGAACTTAAAATAATCTTTTTGACTTTCTCTTCATTATCGACTGTGGGCACGTTATCTAATTTATCTGGAACGTGACTTTTAATTCGGATTGCAATATTGTCGTTACTCAAACTTATCTCATTAAAACTACCAATGCTGCTATTTTCATCGATCAATCTTTTATTATTCACCGCAAATATTACTTTTCATTACTATTATCATCTTCACAGTTACATCGAATCTTTAATATCAAAACAAACCTAATTTGATGTAACTTAATAATAATTTATGATTACAGATATTTATATTTTCTGTGACTATCAAATCAATATCCAAGGTATAACCAGCGTGATTATTACCAGACCCACCATGAAATATGTAAGCAGATTTCCAGGATTTATCCTTCTTGATTTGAATTTGCTTTCTAATACCGAATTATACAGTTGTCCTCCATCTAAAGGACCTATTGGAAGTGCATTAAAAATGCCTACATTGAAGTTGATAAACCATAGCCAGAAAAACATATTTGCAAAAATTGGAAAACTGGATCCGAAAATGGGCGAATAGTATTTTTCGGCCATTATATCAGAGTAAGGAACCATGGGTGAAAGCGTAGGAGGCAGTAGTAATGCCAAGGGATTGTTAAAAAATGAATTTTTGTATGCATCTAGTACCAACTGTGGGTCTGGGGTTTGTGATGAGATAGAGATGCCGAAAATCCCTTTTCCCGGTTCTGCGCTTGAGGGTAGGGTAACTGCTTTGGAGGTTTCATTTTTATTCTTATCAACCCAGGTAATCGGAATGGTTTTTCCAAGATTAGATGTGGAAATATTTCTTAATTCTTCTGGTTTGTTAATACTGATACCATTTAGTGATGTGATAATAGATTCTTTTGTAATACCAATTTTTTCTGCGAGGGAATTTTGGTTAACATCTATAACAAGGATTCCAGATTTGAGAGGTTCGGTATTTGGTACAACGTTTAATGTAGAAATAACTGCAAATAGAAGGACTAGGGCAATTATAGATACAATCATGTTGTTCATTATCCCTGCAGTCAGGATAGAGCTCTTTTGTTTTAAATTTGTGCGCATTAATTCTTCCCGTCCTATATTTACAAATGCTCCAATTGGAATAATTAACAGAAATACTACACCGGTTGAATCAACCTTTACGCCATGAACACGAGCTATAATCCCATGTCCTGCTTCATGAACAATCATAGTTATTATCAGTGCGGCCCAGCCGTATGTCCATGGCAAATACGGGTTAAGTCCGGGCAACAGGATATTTGCTTGAGGTCCAAGATCACGTACACCTTCACGAGCAGAGAAATTAGAAAACATTACAATCATAGAACCTACAAAAAGGAAGATAGCAAGAATAGTTACGATAGGCATAAAATAAATATTTAAAGTTGCAAAGACCTTGGCAATTTTAGTCTTAGCCACCCTATCAAAAAACTTCAAGCCATATGGAGTATGTAAAAGCAATAAAGGAAATTTAAATTCAAAGCGAATTCCACTGTTTGTCAGCAATATATTAACAAATGCGATATTACGATATTTAAATTAATCATATGAAACCAATGTCTTCAAAAGGCGAGAAAGAAATTTATTAACACATACTGACATTTATAAAATTTATTGAAAGTCGTGGAAAAAGAATTTTATGAAAATGATACTGATTTTGTTGCCAAAGAGTTAATCGGTAAGAAATTAACAAGAATTTTAGAATATGAAAATATAACGTATAAACTTGGAGGGATAATTGTAGAGACTGAAGCATACGGCCATGATGACGATTCTGCAAGTCATGCATATATCGGTATTTCGAATAGGAACAAAATCATGTTTGAAAAAACCGGCTGTGCATACATATATTTGATATATGGAAAACACTACTGTTTTAATGTTACTGCAAGAAATGAAAAGAAAAAAGCTGGAGCTGTATTGATAAGGGCACTATATCCAGAAAAAGGCATCGATATAATGTCCAAACTTCGGAACACTACAGAACTGGAGAACTTAACATCAGGTCCATCAAAACTATCTCAGGCTCTTTGCATCAATAAAGACATCAATGGGATGGATTTAACGCAGAATAATACCATATGGATAGAATACGGAATCAAGCCAGATGCAATAGGGTGTACATCAAGAATAGGAATTTCCCGTGCAAAAGAGGTTCCTTGGAGATTTGTTATGTTGGATAAAAATCAACAAAATTATTTATTAAATCCTTACGTTTCTAAAAGAAAAGATATTATAAAGATAATCGAAGATTAGATTTGAACATATTTATCATATAAACTCGATCTCTCCAATTAACCGACCCCTTTCTAATTGATTTAAACAATCCTGTTATGAAACCTGCGTTGATTACTAGTGCACCTATTGGAGCACAGAGGCCATAAATTTGTTTTTGAAACAAAATGTATTTATTTTGAAAAAAAGTTATTGCCATTATGATTATTGAAGTGATAATATTTAATATCAAAAGAATGTCTGTAAGGGGATAGTAATTTTTATAATATGTCACAGACATTGTAAGGGACAGAAAAGGAAATAAAAGTAAGAAAAATACAGCAATTGTGACCAATACCGCATTAATTTTACTCTCATTGAACAAGGGAATTACTAATCTATGAATCCCATTCCACAATCCCCGCGCACTCCTTGCCCAGATAGCCTCAACAAAATCATCGCCATCTAACATAAACATTTTAAATTTTTCTTCCTTGACTTTTCTACCCAAAGCGCCATCTTCGATTATTTCAGATTTAACACCCTCGTGTGTACCGACTTTTTCATATATTTTTCTTGAAATTATGTAAAAACTCCCAAAAAAATATCCTACTTTTTTTTCTGGGTCGTTTACCCGTATTGGAGAAAAACGTGTAAACATGAATATCGAAAACAATGGTAACGTAATTTTTGTCATAATGTCATTGGATAATAATTTTGGCATGATTGTTAAGGCATCTAATTGATTTGATAAAAAATAATTTATTGCCAGTTCCAAAGTCATTGGCTTATGATATGTGTCTGCGTCAGTAAAAAATAGTATATTACCATCAGAGAGTTTATATCCATGAAAACATGCCCAATTTTTACCGATCCAATCAAAAGGTCTGTTTGTCAAACTGATAATTTTTACCCTGCTATCATATTTACGAGATTCCATAATGTTCAAAGTACCATCAGTAGAATCATCGTTAACAAGTATCAATTCAAAATTTGAATATGTCTGATTTAATAAACTGTCAATACATTTTTTAATGTATTTTTCTTCATTTCTAGCTGGTAAAATAATACTTATCTTGGGATTGGATATATTATTTTTTATTGAATTTTTAAGTTGTGGGGTATTTCTATATGATTTAAACAACAAGGTAATAAGATACACCCATACCAATAAAACTCCAATTGCTACAAATAACAAAAAAGTAAAAATGAAAAAATCAAAGGTTAACATAATTTTATAATCCAGACAATATTCATATAAGTTTTGATTTTCAAATATTAACTAATAAAATAGTTTAATAAAAAAAAAGAAAATTTTTTCAGTATTGGGATTACATTCCATTTTTAATATCTTTTTACAAACAATTGTTGTTGCAGATAGGATAAACAATTACAAAAAATACTAATTTACGATTACGGGCTAATCATGATGATTAATCTATTTAAATAAACAATTTGATTTTATCCATGTAATAAGCGAATATTAAATTATCTTGCATAAAACATATCAAGTGAATGAATGATTAATCTTGATTTAAAACAAAAGATAATTTCAATGGATATCGATGAAGGAATTGAAATAATATATCATAATAGCAGAAAAAAAATTTTGATCAATCGAACTTATACTAATCGATTTGTGTTGAAGATATTTAATGTAGAAGATGAATATATAAGATACATCAATTCGGTTTGTGATGTATTAAAATTCATCAATAATGAGGGAAAAATAAAAAAAATCCGCTGTTATTAAAGAGTTTTATTTAATATTTGATGAAATATCTTTTAAGAAACTTAATATATCGATGATTTTGCCTTTTTCATAATAATCTTAACATGTTAATAATTTTCGATGTTGAAGGTGTACTTTTAAATGCAGAATATCTTCCTGTTTTAGCACAGGTTATTGGTCCAGAAAAAGAAAAAGAGATCTGGGATATAACAAAACTAGGTATCAGAGGAGAAATTAATTGGGAGGAAGGTCTAAAACAAAGGGTTCATTCTCTAAGAGGGATAGAATTTGAAGATGCAAAGAGAATAGGCGAAAACCTAGAGATAATGCCAGGAGCAAAACAACTCTGCAAAGTATTAAAACAGGCAGGATGGAAAATGGTCGCTATTTCAGGTGGTTTTACAATAATAACAGACAGATTAAAAGAGGAACTTGGTCTTGATGAAATTTTTTCGAACGAATTAGTTTTTAAACACGGGGTTTTAGATGATATCGTAATTAATGTAAATTCCGACAAAGCTGCGATAATTAGACCTTATTTGCAGAAATGGGGTATCAAAAAGGAAGAAATAGTTGTAGTCGTGGATGGAGCGAATGATTTAAAATTATTTGATTTGGCGGGATATACAGTAGGGTTCTGTCCAGTAGAGATTATTAAAAGAAATGCAGACGAGGTAATAGAAATAAGAGATCTCAGTTTATTGATAAATCTATTGGAAAAACGATTTGGAAAAGATCTGAAAATTAGGGCATAAACACAAAAACTTGATATGAAAAGTAATGTTATAGAAATTTTACCTGTAAAAATTGCACACAATATTCAATCTGGTGAAAGAATTCAGGAGACGATAATAAATGCAATTTTCAAAGAAAATTTTGGTATTGAAAATGGAGATGTACTGGTAATCGCCCAAAAAATTATTTCGAAGTCAGAAGGACGGTTAGTATCCCTTGATACGATCACTCCATCAGAAAAATCAATACAGATAGGAAATGTTACAAAAAAGGATCCAAGACTTATTGAGATTATTTTAAATGAATCAAAAAAAATAATCAGAATGTCTGAACGAATTTTGATAGTTGAAACAAAACATGGATTTATCTGTGCCAATGCAGGAATAGACAAAAGCAACGTTGATGATAATGAAAAAAAAGTTTTGCTGTTACCTAAAAATCCTGATCGTTCTGCTAACAAAATTAGATTGGAGATAAAGAAAAAGACAAAAAAAGATGTTGCGGTGATTATTTCAGATACATTTGGAAGGCCTTTTAGAATTGGTCAGGTAAATGTTGCAATAGGGATTTCTGGCATAAACCCTATCAAAAGTTACATAGGAACAAAAGATATCTTTGGTAAAAACCTATATGTTACAGAGATAGCCGTAGCTGATGAATTATGCTCTGCAGCAGAACTAGTAATGGAAAAAATAGCAATGGTTCCAGTGGTAATAATTCGAGGTTACAAATACAAAAAAGGAAACAACAAAATCCATGAGATTATCAGGGACAGCAAAAGAGATCTCTTTCGAAGATAATTTTACAAATAAACATTTTATATTACAGTCATTAAAATTACAGGTATATTAAAATGAATGAAAAAAACAGCAATCCATCCAAAGTTATTGATGTAAGAGGATTGTATTGTCCTGAGCCAGTTTTTAGAACTAAAATTGAGATGGAACGACTGTCAATCGGTGAATCCATACAGATTGTTGCAGACGACCCCCAATCAGAAGAGGACATATCACGATGGATAAATAGAAACGGTCACGAATTAATATCACTTGATAAAAAAAATAGCGATCTGGTTTTTATAATAAAGAAGGCAAAATAGATGACAACGAAATCTTATACATATTCTACATTTGGTCAGGATGTAGTAAAAAGGATTGGAAATACGCCGTTAGTAGAATTAAAGGCTTATAGTAAAAAAAATGTTAAGATGTTTGCAAAATTAGAGTGGTTCAACCCATTTGGGTCTGTAAAAGATAGGGCCGCATACTGGATGATTAAGGATGCAGAAAAAAGACAGATCCTAAAAAAGGATAAGAGTATTATAATTGAGCCTACTTCTGGAAATACAGGTATTGCATTAACAGGCATAGCTACTGCTATGGGCTACAAGGTCGAAATTGTAATTCCTGAAAAGGTCAGTATTGAGACAAAGAAAATTTTAAGGGATTTAGGTGCCACACTGCACGAAACATCTGACGACCTCTGTCCAAGAGTAGGATCGGGGACAGACCAGAGCATAGCGCTAGCAAAGGCCATATCAAAACCAAGACCCGATATCTATTATATGCCTAATCAATATGAAAATGATGCAAATTTTTACGCTCACTATGAAAGTACCGGTCCGGAAATATGGAACCAGACTAACGGGACTGTTACACATTTTTTAACCGGATGTGGAACCGGAGGTACAATAACAGGAACAGGCGTATTTTTAAAAGAAAAAAATAAGTACATTAAAGTAATTGCAGTTCAGGCCCAAAAAAATCATCTCCTGCAGGGTTTGAGAAATTTTGAGGAATCTGCCATGCCTGAATTATTTGAAAGAAGAAAAGATGTTGTTGATGAATGGTTTACTGCTACAAATGTCGATTCTTTCAACATGGTCAGAGATATATATGAGAAGGAAAAAATGTTAGTAGGTCCTTCCTCTGGTTCGGTATTGACTGCAATGATCAATAAAAGAGATGAGATTGAAAAAGGCAACGTCGTAGGCATATTTGCAGACGACGGGCGAAAATTCAAGAGTTTATACAGTCAACAGGAAGTATTTTCAAATCAGGAATATGAAGAGGCGCTTTTGTCGGGAAAATATCTATCAGAGATATCTTTCTAGGATGAACAACAAATACTAGTTTTGTGGATTATCTGAATGAGATAGGTTAGGCCATTCGTTCACTTAACCATTTTTCAAGATCCAGTGCGGCCATACAACCGAAACCTGCTGCAGTTATTGCTTGCCTGTATCTAAAATCATGCACATCTCCTGCAGCAAAAATTCCATCAACGTTTGTCTTTGTATGTGATTTTAAAACAATATATCCATGTTCATCCATTTCAAGATGGTCTTTGAATATTGCGGTATTGGGTTCATGACCTATAGCAACAAATACCCCACCACAATTAATTTCTGTGACCTCATTTGTCACAATATTTTGGATTATAACAGAGCTGACCTTTTTATCGCCTTTTATATCAAGTATAGTACTATCCCAGATAAATTCAATTTTGGGATTTTCAAAAGCTTTATCCTGTAAGATTTTACTTGCTCTGAGAGAATTGCGGCGGTGAATTATCTTTACAGATTTCCCAAATTTGGTTAAAAATGTTGCCTCTTCTAATGCCGTATCCCCTCCACCTACAACAACAATATCCTCACCTTTGAAAAATGGACCATCGCATGTAGCACAGTATGATACACCACGGCCTGAAAAATTTTGTTCTCCCGGTATTCCCAGTTTACGTGGAGAAGCGCCAGTACAGACAAGAACAGAGGTGCAATGATATTCTTTTGAATGGGTTGTAATTGTAAATGGATTCTGCTTAAAATTTACTTGTGTTACCTCATCATCTACCACAATTGCACCAAATCGTTCTGCCTGTTGTCTCATGTTCATCATAAGTTCAGGTCCGAAAATGCCGTTTGGAAAGCCAGGGTAATTTTCTACCTCGCTAGTAGTCATCAACTGTCCACCAGGCATAGAACCTGAGATTATTAATGTTTTTAAACGTGCTCTGGAGGTATATGTTCCAGCAGTGTAGCCGGCTGGTCCAGAACCAATAATTATTACATCAAAACTATCCGATGGATCACTATCAAGATTTCCACTTTCAAGATCAAGTGTCATTTATTAATCGATAAAAGTAGAAAATAAGGACTAATTAATAATCTGTTCGGAATTCATTAGAACAATTTTTAAAAAATTTATTCAAACATTTTAAATGTTTATTGCATAACTCTCCTTTTTCAATTAATGAGAGTAGATCTTCTTGCCAATGGCAGTTAAATAGAATACAGTTATTATTATTACAAAATTTAAATTTTTTATCACGAATAAAATAAAAATATTGGACAAGAAAAATCGAAAATGCATGGTTTATTTTGGGGTTATCATAATCTAGAAATTTTTCCGCGTATTCGTAATTTAAAAGTTCTATGAATTCTGAGTCATTATTCTGATAGAAAAGACTTTTCAAATGGTATTCTCTTGGTCTTGCAGGTCCCATGATTATACCTGAAAACGAGATTATTGCGGGGTTTCCAAAAACAATGGTACGTGCGTGATATTTAGAATCGGATTCATCAAAAGTACACAGCAGTTTATCAGTCAAAACCACAGCAGGTTCATCATTAAAGTTTAAATTTAAAAATTTACGGTAAACATCCTGAATAAGAAAGCCATCGTAAAGAAAAAAAGAAGATGGGTTATAAAATGGATTTTGATATATGCAAGGAGGTTCAGGTAAAGTATTTTGATATCCCTTCTGAAAATTTAAGTGATTTTGTAATTTATTAATGTTAGAAATTTTGGAGAATTTTAAATCTTTGCATTTGTCTAAAGATTCAGAATCAATCTTTAAAATTATAAATTTGACATCGTATTCCTTGATTAATTTTTTAAAGTAATCTAACATTGCATCCATAGAAAAATTGTTGTGGATTTTTTCGAAATCCACATATAGCGAGAGAGTAACAGTCTTTTTCAAACCAATAATGTTATTTTGGTCTTATCCATCCGAGCTCTTTGAGTTTACCCATTGCAATTTCTGAAGCTTTCTTTCCAGATAAAAGCATAGAACCAAATGTAGGGCCCATTCTTGGAAGGCCGTGTGTTTCGGTAACAGACATCCCCGCTGCAATCAATCCTGGAAATACCTCATCTGTAAAATTTACAACGTCATCCTCACTAGTATCGACCCACATTGGTTCCATTCCTTTCCATTTAACATATCCTCTGTCCATCAACCTTTTTACTGCCACTGAATCATGGCCTGATGCATCAATCACTATTTTGCTTTCCAAAGCTATCGGGTCAACACATGTAATATTTCTTGGAAGTGCTGAAACGGGCATCCAGTTAACAACAACTCCTGCAACACGATTATTTTTCAATACCAAATCATCAAACTTTGTTAGTTGAAGAAACCTGACTCCTGCATCACATGTTGCAGCAATGAGTTTTGAACATGCATGTGGTCCCCAAGTTGCATACAGACCGTCCCTTATTGTTCTATAAGGGACACCCAATTCATCCCATATCTTTTGTGCAGGTGCGCGTACGGTAACAGGATTCATCATGTATCCACCCACCCAATAACCTCCCCCGATATAGTTATTCTGTTCTACAATAAGGGTCCTCACACCATTTTTGGACAGATTCATTCCTGCAGACAATCCTGCCGGACCTGCACCAATAATGATTACATCAGAATCAGTATATTCATTCATTGTCTCGTTAAACATATTTGCTATTGTCTGACTGATTTCCTTTTCACTTACATCAGCAAAAATTTTTGTCATAAATTTATGGAAAATGATGTATAATATATTGTAATAGTAGAAGAAAAAAATTAAATGAAAAAATGAAAGGGTCTAATTTGAAATTGTATTGCTCCTGATTTTGGCATCGATTGATTCGATAAGGTTTAGAAAATCTTTTTTATGAGTTATCAAATATTCCTGACCCTTATCCTGCAATCTATTATAATATAAACGCAGGTCCCTGTGTTCGTTGAAAAATCTTTCGATCATGATACTTCCGTGAACTGATGGATTTATTAATTTCTCAAACTGGTCTAATGTTTTGGATACATTTCCGCTTTCAACGGAATCTTTTATCGATCCCAACAATTCACTCAAATCTTTTAGCTGTTGAATTGGAGGTGTCAGTTCCTTTTCCCCTTTCAAAAAGCCTGACCTTTTTAATGTTCCTACTTTTGATGCTATTTCTTTACTTAATTCGTAATATTCTTCTTTGTTAAAGAATTTGCGTTCTACTTTCTTTGAAAGTAGTCCTTTTATTTCAAGATTAGTAAGTGCATTTTCAACATCGATACTATCCATCCCAGTAATCCATACAATTTTTCCCACGTAATCATAACCCTGTCTTACTGCTTCAAGAACCACCACTTCGATAATTCTCCGGAAACCCTCGATGCCCCTTGCATTTTCGAAATCTCTATCCCGAACAGCTTTTTTTGCATTTGAGATATCAATTTCTATAGATCGCTTCAACGCTTCAATACCTTCTTCAGTTTTTCCGGATAGAACAAGATAACAAGCGTAGTTATACCAAGTCATGCCATTGTTTGGGTCAAGGTCAAGAGATTTCTCACATGATTCTATGGCTTTGTCCATATTCTGCATTTTATAATATGATAAACCTTTCAGATTCCAAACTTCAGGATTATCAACATCAATATCTAATGCATGATCATAACATGATAGAGAAATAGGATATTCATTCATATGAAAATAAGCATAGCCTTTTTTTAGCCACGCGTCTACAAAGTGCGGGTCGATCTTTGTAGCAAGGTCAAAATCCCGGATTGCCTCTCTAAATTTCTCATCTGCCATGTGATTTACTCCCTTTTTATATAATTCATATTTTTGAATATCCTCTCTAGTAAGCAAATGTTCTTGTGCAGATTCGGAATCTTTGGAAGGATCATTTTTCTCAGATTTCCTTCCAAATAATTTATTCATACTGCAGTATTCTTCGCAAGAAAGATAAATACATTGTGGAAAAACATTCACAAATTCGCTAAAATGAATACAGTTCGTTTAATGTGGAACAAATTAATTTAAAAATTCTATGATTTTCTGTAAATAATACACTAATTGATAAATTATGATGGAAAAGTGAAAATTATTATAATACTTTACCTAAATGATAATATTGGATGATTTTTATGAGGTGTTAGGCATCAAACAAAATGCAACATCTACTGATATCAAAAAGGCATTCAGACATTTGGCATTAAAACATCATCCTGATAAAAACGGAAACTCTGAAGAATCCAAAACAATATTTATGAACATAGTTAAGGCCTACGAGATACTGTCTGACGAGAGTTCACGCAGGCAATATGACCAAAGAATACAGAATATAAATAGATTTGATTATCATTGGACACCTTCTGCAGATATAAACGATTACTATAGTTATGAAAATATCAAAAGAAGATATAACGAAGGGAATATCTCTGCTGGTGTTGGTGGCATCTGGGAGATAAGTGAAAATGCAAATATCGGGATTTGGAAAGCCACGTTAGTTCTTTTCGGACTGTTGGGTTTTATTGTAACGTTTATTCTAGTTAGAAATTGAAGATAACATAGAAAATATCTAAAAAATTGCAAAAATATCTATAAATTCAGCGGGAATTGTTTATGTAGTTATTGTACAATGTTGCATTAACGATTGCCGGAAGTGATTCTTCAAGTGGTGCTGGAATTCAGGCGGACATTAAAACATTTAGCAGCTTGGAAGTTTATGGTTGTACCGTAATAACTGCAATTACTGCGCAAAATACCTGCGGTATATCATCGGTGGAAAAAGTTTCACCTAAAATGGTCAAAGATCAGATTCAAGCAATTCTGAATGATTCAAAGGTGGATGCTATAAAAATTGGAATGGTTTATGACAAGGATATTATTGTCGTCGTACATGACGAGTTAAAAAAATGTAATACTCCAATAGTATTGGATCCCGTATTTGAGGCAGGTGCTGGGGGAAAGTTGATACGGAATGAGGCGTTTGAAAATTTTGAAAGATTACTTATCCCACTGTCAGAATTAATTACACCCAACATCAAAGAAGCGGTATCATTATGCAACAACAAGATACAAAATGAAAACGATATGGTAGATGCACTGTACAAAATTAAAAAGATGGGTGCAAAAAATGTGATCATAAAAGGAGGACATTTTCCAAATTCGGACAAAAAATCTGTAACAGATTTTTTACTTACAGATAAAAATAATAAAGCCATAAAATTTAGTCATCCCAGAATAAATATTAGTGAAATACACGGTGCAGGTTGTAATTTTTCTTCAGCAGTAACTGCGTATCTGGCACGTGGTTATCGAATAGAGGAAGCATGTGACATATCAAACAAATTCATTTACGAATCAATAAAAAATACTATAAAGATAGGAAATGGATTATTGGTAGTTAATCCAATTTTTCAGCTGACAAAAAATGCAAAAAGATATAATGTTATTGAGGAGCTCCAATTTGCAGTCAATTGTCTGGAAAAAGAGCCCAAAGTATTTCGACTTATTCCAGAAACACAGATGAATTTTGTTTATGCGATAGATAATGCAAGAAATCTTTCTGATGTTGCGGGAGTTGTTGGACGGCTGGTACGGGTGGAAGATTCGGTCAGAGCATCTTCATCAGTAAAATGTGGGGCCTCAAAACATGTCGGATCTGCGCTGTTGAGATATTTAGAGAAGAATCCAAAGTACAGATCTGCAATTAATATAAAATGCGACAAAAAACTGATAAAGATATGTAAATCCCTCTTTAAAGTGTCAAACTATGACAGAAAAAATGAACCTAAAAATATAAAAAAACAAGAGGGAATGTCCATAAACTGGGGAATTGATTACGCGTTGAAGAAAAACCCGGTTTCAGACTGTATATACCATGATGGTGATATTGGAAAGGAACCTATGATTATTTTATTTGGAAAAAATCCATCCGATATTTTATTGAAATTAAAAAAAATTGTGGCAGTATATTAATTAATTGGATAGTACTACCAATCGGCATAAAAATCATGAAAGGAGTCATATTAGCAGGGGGTCTTGGGACAAGACTTCAGCCTTATACTTTTTTTATACCAAAACCTATGCTACCTTTGGGAAACAAACCGTTACTTGAATATCTAGTTGAATGGCTAAAACAGTACGGGATTGAAGAGATCATAATCTGTGTTAGTTATCTTCACAGAACAATAGAAGATTATTTTGAAGACGGCAAAAGATTTGGCCTAGCTATCAAATATGCGAGGTCTGAAAGGCCATTAGCTACTGCTGGTCAATTAAAAACAGCAGAGAATTTGTTAGATGATTCGTTCATTTGTCTTTATGGAGATTCAATATATGAATTTGAACTTGATAAAATGATAAAAAAACATAAAAAAACTAAAGCATTTTTGAGTATGGCTTTATTACAGTACCAAACAAAATTAAAGTACGGTTTTATAGAAACAAAAGGAGAAAACGATTCCGTTATTGCATGGAATGAAAAACCAGAAATAAAAGGATTGATAAATATTGGCTGCTACATTATTGAAAAGGAATTTTTAAAGTTGATCCCAAAATCAAATACCTTTGGCATGGACGATGCAGTAAAAAAGGCACTTGAAAGTAAAAAAATAATTAACGGGTACAAGATTAATTCTGGATTTATAGATATTGGAGATAAAAAAAGTTACCTTGATGCATATAAGGAATATGTAAAACGATTAGGAAAAATATGATGTGGCAAAATAAAATTTGATTTGGTATATATTGATTGATTTTTCAATTGATATTTCTTGAAAACTTTTTAGGTTAAAAATATAATCATAAGAAACAGACTAGAAAAATTGCACCAAAACGATATCTATTATGCCATGAATAGAGTAAAATACAGCAATTCTACAATGGTCAATATCTGTGACATCAAATTGAGGGGAGAAAAATTGATAGAAAACGGGCTTGTCGTAGAATTGAATCCTGTCTTTTATAACGATGAGATAAGTGAAACAGATGTTGAGACAATACTTAAAAATAGTTCAATCATTAATTTGATTGGAAATAATATTGTTAACAAGGCTTTAGAAATGAAACTTGCAAGAAAAGAGAGCGTAAAAACTATTGCTGGTGTGAAGATATTGATGATTTACAAATTTATGTTTAGATAAACTTGCATTTTTTTTAAATTGTAATTTTATGTAGAAATATAGATTGGATATTTTACCGTAACACTAAATAAATTATTAACAAGATAAAAAGATCAATTGAGTAACATTAGAAGTTTGAAAATTCCTCATGACAGAATCGGAGCAATAATAGGGAAAAAAGGGAAGACAAAGGAAAAGATTGAGGAAAAATGCAATATCAAAATAGAGATAGATGGTGAAAGTGGAGAGGTTACTGTAACTCCCAATGATCGACTAGATATTATTTCTATTTCAAAAGGAATTGATGTAATAGATGCAATTTCAAAAGGTTTCGCTCCGGAAAAGGCGTTGATGCTTTTAGGGGAGGATAGCGCTTACCATAGCATAGACCTAAAAGATTACTCTGGAAAATCAGTAAATTCTTTGGACAGAATAAAAAGCAGATTGATAGGTGAAAAAGGAAAGGCACGGAGAACAATAGAAGAGTTGACAGACACGTATATTTCTATTTATGGACACAGTGTGGGGATTATTGGAAAACTTGAACAGATAGATAAAACAGAAGATGCCATAAAAAAAATAATAACAGGAAGTTCTCACAAATATGTATATAATTTTCTGCAAGAAATGAGAAGAAAAAACAAGATAGAAAAATTACAGCTGTGGGAAAAACAGGAAGGAATTAAAACAGGTGTGATTATTTTAGATGAATAGATTGTGACGCATACTAATTTCAAATTAACATCGATTATATAAATAATTAAAATTGTTCAGCTTGATATTTTAGGTTGTTACAAATAGATGTAAGTTAAAAGTTTTTGAGTTAATGCAGTCTTTCTGCCTTGCCATAAATCATTATTCCTCATTTACTTCCGTTTTGTTGATAATAAAATATGTGATAACTTTACAAATTAAGTTTGTAATATGATGATTTTCTTAAAATCCTCAACATATATTTGAAAAAAATTAGTCAGGATAAAACTATCGATGGATATAATTATTTGACTTTAAATAATCCTATTAATAAATATAAAAAATTTTGCTTTTACAAAGATAAAAAATAAGGTTATGGTTGTGGAAGTAATGCAAATGCGATGGCAAATGGTTCATTACATGCAGCTACCAACCCACTGACCGAGTTATCCGTTGTGTAAATTACAGAAATAGTGTCATCATCAGTGTATATCACATACATTAATCCTATTTCATTCTGTGGTGGTTCTCCATTTTATGATTGTTCAATTATCTTTATGTTTTTTATCAACAATTCATTATTAAGATCATTTTCACTTTCACAATCTCTAATCTTTTTACATTTATTTTCCTGTTCAATGTCTGTCCCGATCTTGGCTTCATTTTCAGTGAGAAAATACTTGAAGGAAATACATTACGTTTCCCAATAGGATTGAGGAACTGAACATTACATCAATACTTTATATATAAAATTTATTCAAATCTAAGAATTGTATTATCCCATAACATCTGTTACACTAGTTTACCTTCATACAGTAAAGTTAGAGGAGCGGTACATCAGGTACAGTATAGAAAAGATTCTGTAAAGATAGGACGTGGGTATATCAGACGCAAATTAGATGGATGGAAAATAACAAACATCTGCAAGACAATTAATATTTCTGTCCAGGCTTTTTTGATAAAAATTCGTTAATAATAAAAGCAGATATTCTTTTTCGCCTGTAAACTTTTTAGATAATAAACCAAAACAATGTATCCAGTTAATACGGACACGTAACTTCTTTTCTTGTCTCTGAAGATGATTAGTGCTTTATTTTTGTTTTGTAATCTTAAACCCAAAAAACATAGTTATAATCCATACATTTCTTCAATTGTGGATGTTCTACTTCTTGTAAATTTTAACATGGGTTAGAATAGGACTCCCACACCTATAGATCTTTCGTTAACAGAGTCAAATTTCATACGTTTTGAAAGATGATATAGTCTCTCAGCCATATTGCAAATCAGTTTTGAATATTTTAATAAATCGACCCATTTTTGTGGAATGTTTTCTTTACCGTAATATGCACCTGCCAGCTGTCCAAAAATAGCTCCGGCAGTATCTGAATCGTTTCCAAGATTTATTACCTTAATCAATCCATCATCAAATGATTCAGAATTATAAAATGCCCATAAAGCTGACTCTAAAGATTTTATGACATAACCTGTTGACTCAATTTCAGGTGGATTTTTATTCTTAAATGATCCTTTGATAACATTATTTAATTCATCATTAATTCTTCGTTTTTCCAAATATGGATATTTTTTCATATAGTCAGCAGATAATAGGAAATCCTTTGACTCGTTGTATAAAGCACCGACAATTAGTCCTCCAAAATACTCACAACTCTGAACACAGACCACTGTCTGATGGGTGGTCATCGAGCTTTTTCCAGACATCTTTATGGCGTATTCAGGATTTTTAGCGTATACCAACGGAACCGGAGCAAGTCGCATTAATGAGCCATTTCCTGAAGAATCAGATTTTTTCAAACCACAATAGGGCTTTGGAAACCTTTTAAAAGATTCTAATGCTTGCATTGTTGTTCTGCCTATTCCAAAACTTTTTTTTCTTGAAGAAAAATAACCTTCATCCATCCATTTTATGTATCTAGTTAGCTGGTCATACGGATCAAATCCCTGTTTTGATACCAGACTGTCTGCCAAACATAGAGCCATAGATGTATCATCCGTCCATTCACCAGGATTTAGATTGTAATGACCACCACCTATCATATCATTAATGGGAGTAAAAGAGCCAGGTCTCATAAATTCCACAGAAGAACCAATAGCATCACCTATTGCCAAACCCAGTAAAGAACCAGTATACTTTCCTATAAGTTCCTCTTTAATCATTTTTAATTATTATATTGAAAAATATCTCAATAATAGGATTTTACAAAGACAACATATATTATTTGAGTTGACTTCCAGATGAGTATCACCTTAGTGGCTCTTAGATAGTATGTTAATGATTATGTTCCCCATCTTTTGAATAAATTATGTTCGATATTAAACTGGTCTAAAACCTTACCCACAAGATGTGAAATGAGATCGTCTATAGTTTGTGGATGAAAATAAAATCCAGGCATAGCCGGTAAAACGATAACTCCCATCCTGGATAATTTGAGCATATTTTCCAGATGGATGTAAGATAATGGAGTTTCTCTCGGAACAATTACCAACTTTCGAGATTCCTTCAGGCAAACACTTGCAGCTCGAGATATCAGACTGTCATCAAATCCATTTGCAATACTAGATAGTGTCTTCATACTACATGGGATTATAATCATTCCGTCAGTTTTATATGAACCACTAGAAATAGATGCGGCAAGATTGCCGTTATCTATAACAATAGTTGCAAGTGATTTAACATATTTGATATCCTTGCCAGTTTCAATTTTAATTGTTTTTTCTCCCCAGTCAGATAGAATAAGGTAACTTTCAATACCAAGACGTTGTAACTCCCCCAGAAAATGTATACCGTAAATTACACCAGAACTTCCAGTAATTCCAACAACAAGTCTCATTTAAGTAAAGCATTAAACAAAGTATATTTATCTATCTTTAGATAAAAATTAGATTTTTATTATAATATTTGTTGTATATATGAAAGTGTTATTATGATTACCATTTTTGGTACTATTGCTCTTGATACCACAGAGACACCTTTTAAAAAGATGGAAAAAATACTAGGTGGAGCAGCTACTTATTCGGCCTTAAGTGCTTCCTTTTTTTATCCAACATCAATTGTAGGAATAGTCGGGAAAGATTTTCCTAAAATATATAGAGATATTCTAAATTCGAGACTTGATACCAAAGGGATAATCACAGATAATGATGCTAAAACCTTTCATTATGATTCATCTTTTGATTACGACCTTTTTCGTCGAAAGACGAATAAAACAGAATTAAATGTTATTAAAAACTTTGAACCCAAAATTCCCTCTGAATATGCAGGTTCAGAATATATATATCTGGCAAACAATGACCCACATCAGAATATTCAGGCACTAAAATTATTTAAAAAATCAAAATTGGTACTGTGTGATACGATTGATTTTTGGATTACCAACAAATCCGAGCAGGTTTTTAAAATGATGCAAAATGTAGATGGTGTGGTCATAAATGATGATGAGGCCAGACTTTTAACAAAAAACTCAAATTTAATAAAATGTGCAAGAAAATTGATCGGTAATGGTACCAAATTTGTAGTAATAAAAAAAGGAGAAAATGGGTCCATACTTTTTACCAAAAATCATATTTTTCCTTCACCGGCATATCCGATTGAAGATGTTGTCGACCCAACCGGTGCTGGTGACGCATTTGCAGGAGGATTTTTGGGACATATCGCAAGGAGTAAAAAAATCAATTTGAGAATTTTAAGAGAGGCAATGATCTATGGCAATGTTATGGGGTCGTTTGTTGTCGAAGACTTTGGAATTGACAAATTGTTAAAGATCAAATATAAAGAAATTCAAAAACGATACAAAATTTATAGAGACATAGTTCATTTCAATGGAGATTAATTGATTTTGTTTAAAATTTCATTCAGAGTCAAAACGGGGTCATGTGAATTTATCAAATAGCGTCCAATGATATAGTAATCCATCATGTTAAGATCTAGATTTTGTATCTTTCCGCCCTGCACAAAAAATCCAGGAGAATATATGGGGATGTTACTTGCTGATGAGACCCTTTCTATAATATCCTGATGTGTCGCCCCTAACACTATTCCGTCAACATTACTGTTAATAGAATATTCTAGTAAGAGTTCGTACATTTTCATTTCTTTTCTTTGCTGTGCTGCACTTTCTTTTATAACAGAAAGTCCGAATCCTTCATTTGCAGTTAAAGGACTCATATGTACAAGGGAGATAACTCCCATATTCTTTGAATGAGTATAATCTACCAGTTTTTTCATTTCAGTGACACCGATAAACGGATTTACAATTACCGCGTCAAAATCCATTTTAGACAAATAATCTATAACGATTCTGTTTGTATCAAAAATATCGTTCAGTTTTATATCTGCAATTGTTTGGATTCCAAAAGAATGAATATAATTATTTATTCCTTTCGTCTCACATAAAGAAAATGGTATTAATAGATGAAAATTGATCTTAACTGCGCAGATTCCAAAAGAAAGTTTTTGAACTATGTCTTTAATCTTTTAAGAAAGTTTTTGAACTATGTCTTTAATCTTTTCGTGGATATTATCTCCTGGTAAAAAATCTATGGCAAGTATAACGCGACTATTTTTATCGTCTGCAGTTTGTTTAATCCTATGGATGTATGGAATAATCTTGTTATTAGTATTGTTATCAATACAATTATTATATTTATTCAAATTGAATGTTCACTAGAGGATGTCCATTCAACAACTTAATTATCTTTAGATATATGTAACCGTGTTCATTAAGATTGTTTGAAAATGAGGGTTTTTCGACCTTTTGACTAGAGTACCTTATGAAAGCCTCGTTGGGTTCAAAATCTAGTGGATAATAATAAAAATAAGGCAGTGATTCGGTTTCTACTATATTTATCACTGTTCCTATAGTTATATGGCTATTGTTCCCAGGTTTTATGTTCTTACTTTTGGAACTTAGATTAGTATGAATTAGAAAAAGAGGAAGTGGAGGTTCTTCGTATATTGTTTTATATGCAGCAACTTTTACTAGGCTCGCCAAATCCTTTACCTGTATAGAAGTGTATGTTGTTTTTTTTGTCGGCCTTGCTTTTTTTGTAAGCTGTGTTGGTAATTTATCAATATTTATTATTGGAGAATAAACGTATGAAGAGTTTGCTGCTGATTCAGATATTATGACTTCCTCTATCAGACTGTTGATTCGATAAGCCAGATATTGGTTATTCTGTTTATTAGAAGTTTTTACATAGTATATAACAGGATTTCCGTCCATAAATTCTGTTTGTACTCCAAAGACATCTTCTTTATTTAGCTCCATTGAAAAAATCGGTGGAGGAGAGCGCTCTAAAGCACAAACCAGTCGTCCAAAATCGTTCAATGAGAATAACTCGATATAAAACGGTGATTTTAGCTCCAATTATTCGAAAAGCAGGATTGAAAGGTTATTAAATTATACTATTATAATTTTTATATTTTATACCTCAATTTAACTAAAGAAATTAACTATAAATGTAATTTATAAAAAATATTTTAATCAAAAGCTTTTAATTAGAACGTCTATCGATGATAGAATTAAGATCCCTTCCTGTCCCAATATACACTACGGGCAGATTTGTCTGGCTTTCGATATTTCCTATAAATTCTTTTGCCTCCCGTGATAAACTGTTAAAATTGTTCTTGCCACTGCAGTCGGGAAATAAAACATCTAATTTTGTGATGGCAAGTTGTGTACCACTATTAAGACGGATTGATTTTCTTGCAAGTTCAAAGTTAAATGGAGCAGAACGTCTTTCCCTTCCAGTAACGCTACCAAATTCCAGCCATCCGCGTTTTTTTGCCTCTTCTTTATCTAGTTCTCCATCTAACGGACCTCCGCCTACTCTAGTAACATAAGATTTAAAAACAACTAGAACTTCATCAACCTTCTTTGGCCCTATTCCAACATCTGAACAGATTGCTGAAGCAGTCACATCCTTTGATGTGACATATGGATAACCTCCGTGATAAAGAGATAGATACGTTCCCTGGGTACCTTCCAAGAGAACATTCTTGTTTTTGTCTATGGCATCGTTTAGTTTTTCGCTTACATCAACCACATACGGAGAAAGTTCCTTAGTGTCTCTGGCAAGACTTGCTATTCTCATTACCCTGTCAGCATTTGCCGGCCCGGTTCCCGTACCTGTGGTACCTACTTTGGATTTTAAATGGTCATTAGAAAGATCTTTGTCTATATGTTCTTGGGTGATGATGGCACAATTATAGTCTACAAATGTCCTTCCTCTTGTATTGAACGATTCAATTTCATTTTTTAAAACTTGTGAATTTATCAAAACACCTGCACCAACCATCAATTGGGTATTTGGGTTTAGAATAGCACTTGGAAGCATTCTAACCTTATATGTTTTATCTTCAAAAGCAAACGTGTGTCCAGCATTTGGTCCCACACCACCTCTTGCAGCTATGGTGACGTTATCTTTTTTGGCAATATATGCAATAATCTTACCCTTTCCTTCGTCTCCAAAAAAACCGCCTACAACAACTGTGCATGTCATACAGGTAATTGGTTCACAAATACCATATTTAACTTAAGGTAAAAAATAATTTATCAGGGTAAAGCATTGTACCTTTTAACAGATTGTCCGACGTAGATATTTTTTCTGCAACTGAAAACATTATAGAAATTTTGTCTAATATGCAAGATTTTCTAAGACGCCCGGTAATAAAAAACAAATTAGAAAGATTTTACTTGGAGAATGAAAGACTGCAGAAAGAGACAATCGTCATAATAATTAGTACCCTAGGTACGGTAACAAAGGATATCGACAGACTAATCTATGTATGGCTCGATGTCTTGTCTGAATTAGAAAGTCCGAAGATAAACAGAATAGCCCATCTCTATTTAGAACAGTTTCTCAAAGATACCAGATTATTTGATAAAATCAATAGTGAGACAATAATAAATCAATATTACAAACTTGAAGAAGGAAAGAGGAAAAAATTAAAAGCCTGTTTTATCGAGACCCTTTTTAACGTTTACGACAGGGAAATTATTTTGAAAAAAGTGCCAAAAAGATTCTTTCAGACGGACTAAACAAAAGAATAATAAGTTGTATTTTATCTTTGATCAGGATTCTTTGTAATTTCGGCATCTCCCTGCTCAAGACCAAAAAAGGTTCTTTCATATTTCCTCAATGCTTTACGATGTTCAGATAAGGACATATCAAGTCTCATTTCATTTATAACCATTACCGCGTATGTGGTCCATTCATTCCAGCAGTTTGGACATGCAGGATACTTTATTGCTGCAGGGTCATCCGATGCACTTTCATCAAACGTAGTTTTACATTTAATACAGTCAAGTGACATTTAACTATAAATCAAGGCAGTCGTATTTTATAGTTTATTAATCAATCCTACTTCCAAAAATAAAATCATCAATAGTCTTTTTCCTTGTTGTATGAATGATATTTTTTTATATGGTCTCTCATTTGCTCCATTCCAGAAAAACCTACATCGCATTTATCACAATGATAAAGCAAGTCCTTTCCATGAGTCACCTGTTCGTGTTGCATAAGGTATTCTATCTTGCGGAACTTCTTGTTACATATGTTGCATCTATGTGTTTTAAGAATGTAGGAAAAAAAATTCATATTCCTTTATAATCATTGAACGAGTTCATAAAAATCTAAGTTTCATATAAAACTCAAATTCTTAAAATTTAGAGGTGTTAGAATAATGTGTAAATAAAAAAAAATAAAGATCTAATATGTTTTTAGTAGATTTTCAATTGCCTGACTGTAATTTAACAATCCATTTTCTTTTGCATATTTTTCCAAGAATTTTAGTTGAGATGGATTAAAACATACAGGTATCGTTCTGCTTTTTTCTATTTGCATGTAATAATACTGTCACTATAATGTTTTTATATTTTTCGATAAATGATAATGAAAATAGTAAAAAATAAACTAACCTTTTGCTCTCACTATCTTTATTCTTTCCATAACTTTCCAATATTCTACTTCTCCACCTTGTCTTATCTTGTCACGTATTTCATCTTCCACTGAAGAGGTTTCAAATACTTCAAATGTTTCAAGGTCCATTATCTGTAGAGTATTTCCAGAAATAGAAATAATCTGGCCACTTCTTTTATCAATAAGTGGTACCTCGACATTAGCGGAAACGGGGGATACCAAACCATGCTTGGAGCCATCAAAAACACCAATTGCAGAAACCCTAGCCTTTGCGGACCCGTGTTTGCCGGGCTTGCTATGGTCATAAGAGACTATGCGACAAGGCTCATTATCTATCATAATATAAGAACCGACTTTTAAACTTCCTAAATCCATAGGTTTACTCAAATATTATCAATAGGAAAAAGATAGTATGTGTATATAACGTTTCTGATTAGGTCCTATTTTTTTGGGAAACAGAGTAGTTCTTTAAACATCAATTGATATGATAATTTTCTGGCACAGCAGATAGAATCAAAGATGCAAATTATCAAGTATGATTCAATCATTTTTCAGTAAATCCTATATTCTCTTATTGTCTTTTAATTTCTCATTCCTATTTTTATTAAAATACGTGATTCATCCAAAAGATAATAACAAAATAAGTAACAATTAGATATAGTGTAAAAAATACGGATTATATTTCCTTACAATCATTAAAGATATCAAATCCAAAAAAAAATAGTAATAATTTTATTTTGTGCTTTGCGCAATTTCCCATTTTGAAGAAATTATTTTTTTACCATGAATGAATTTATAATAAGGTAAAAAAACAACACACGAAATCATTGATAATCCACCTAGGGGGTCTTTAAGAAGATTTTTCATTGTCATATTTAGGAACGTTTTTTTTGCTAAATTTTCATCTATCTTTTTTATACAATCTTTCAGCTGGTCATGTCCTGCATTTGCTCTAATTATTTGAGATAGAAAATCCCTTAAATTATCAGGTGTTTGAAACTTTACAACTGCTTCATCGTTATATACAATCTTTTTATTTAAGTCCAGACACTTGCAATGCAAATAAAGATCAATTGCAATAATATCTTCAGGTATCCTTATTTTTTTTGCCAGAACGTTTTTAATTCCAATACCTCTCCCAATTAAAGTATAATGAGAGATTATTTCCTGCCTTATGGAACGTAACCAGTCAGAAATGAATTTACCCGCCCTATAGTATTTTCCCGAGTCCCCAAAAGGGATTGGATTTGTTGCGCAGACGTCTACCTGACCATCATTTTCAAATGTGGAAATTATTTTAGAGATACAATTCTTGTCTAAAATTACATCCGCGTCAAAAAGAATAACGACATCACCTTTTGCTTGTTTAAAAATTTCATTCCATGCAAAAGAAGTTCCCCTTCTGGTGCTATGGTGTAAAAGAATGACGTTTAATTCAGGATTTTCTTTGGTAAACACCTCTATTTTACCGGGTGTATTATCCGTAGAATCGTCAGATATCAATACCTCTTTAATTTCAAAATTTTGAATATGCTGAATTAAAATAGAATCAAGAAGTCTTGTGATATTTTTTTCCTCGTTAAAGGATGGAATTCCAATAGTAATTGAATACAAACAGAATATTTTCCTACATGGTATATTTATAGATAGTAAATAGTTAAAAGAAAATTGAAAATAAAAATGGTTTAATAGATACAAGTTGCGTAATGTCACATAAATTAAATTATAGATCTATTGAATTTGACTTTGTTGGTTAAAAGGATTAAAACCGGAAATAAGATGTGGTATTGATGTTGCGATTTTATCTATTTTTTTCAATTTTTTTACTATTTATGGCAGCTGCAAATCAAATTAGTATCGCTTCTGAAACAAGTTTGAATCCTACAATAAAAATAATTTCTCCCACTAATGGTCAGAATATACAATCGGGAAATTTAACAATTTTTGGAGTTTCAACTGATAACCCTTCTTTAAATTGCATTGTTCAGATAGATATTAACAATGTAAAACCATATCAAAATGCCACAGCAACAGGACCAGATGGAATGAATGATTTTTCGACATGGAAATATACCACTGCAAAATCACATCATATGCTTGATGAAGGATTGAACAACATTACTGCAAAATTTTTCTGTGATGACAGTGTATTAAAAACTACAAAATATACATCAATTACCATACATAATGCAAATCCACAACCAACAGATGAAAAAATAAAAGCACAAGTGAGGTCTACGCTAATAGAAAACGAAGTAAGCATAAATCAGACCGAAGAAATTACCCCGATAAAAAACACGCTTATCTTTACAGGAAAAAACCTGACGTCATTTGAAAATAATAAGATGGTAGAGGATGATCTTGAGAATACCACGAATATCAATGCGCCTTTTTCAAATAATATCAGTATTGAATCAGCAATTGCAAATATCACCAGGTTTAATTCACCGATTGAAAACATGATCAAAGACGTCAATAGCTTAATAGTACAAAAACAAAATAACACTATTTTCAATGCAGATAATAATGTGTCCCAGTCCAATATTGGTGATGAACTAGTAAGTTTTGTAGGAAACTTTGCCACCAGTGTAGCTTTGTTTAATCCAGATATCTTACTATCCAGTCCGTTTTTATCCTCGCTTATCAATGCGGATGCTGGAAATGACATAGTAGTAAAAGAGGGCAAAATTTTCTCAGTTGATGGTTCGAGAAGCAGTAACACTGATGGAGGTATTACTACATACATATGGCAACAGATTGACGATTCAAAAATCAAGATCATACCTGAAAATTCAGCTTTCTGGTCTGTAAGGGCCCCAGAGGTTCAGTTCGATACGACTTTAGAATTCAAATTGACAGTAGTTGGGGAAAATGGGTCAGTGGATTGGGATACAGTCAATGTCACCATCCTCGATGATTAAAAAATGATGGAAACAAAATTTTTGTCAATTTATTCAATGTATTGTCTAAAGTCATTAAAATCATATTCTAAAACAAACAAGCATTATACTTATGGAGGACTGTTTTTAATGTATACGTCTATAATGGTTTTTGAAACAAATTTATGTATACAGTGAATGTTTTAACCATCTAAACTTTCTGATAAAAGGATTTGAATGCTTCTTTTTCTAAAAATTAACTATTTTGGAATAATAGACCAAGATGAAACCTTGAAAATGTCGTTATATTAATCCTAATTTTACACAACTTGTAAAAATTTTGGTAAAAAACCATCTGGTTAAAAAGTAAAAACTTAAATTTATCGTTTTGAGAACTAGAACGATAAAAATTCCAACAATATATCAAAAATATACTGGTTATAGAGCTAGACTTTTACTTGAAAATGGGAAAATTTTTGATGGAATAGGTTTTGGATATCCCACCAGAGCTACTGGTGAGGTGGTATTTAATACAGGAATGGTTGGGTATACAGAGAGTTTAACTGACCCTTCATATCATGGACAACTTTTATGCATGACATATCCGTTAATTGGAAATTATGGAGTACCTAGTTTTGATATTAAAGATGAATACGGTCTTCCAAAATATTTTGAATCAGATAAAATTCATCCAAGGGCTCTTTTGATTCACAATCTTTCAGAAATTGCAAGTCACTGGAACTGCATTAAAACCTTAGACCAGTGGCTTTATGAAGAAAGAATCCCAGGAATTTACGGAATTGATACTAGGGAGTTAACCAAGATTATCAGGATAAAAGGTGTGATGATGGGTTGTTTACATGTAACAGCTGATGACGAAATAGATAATTTAGTACTGGAGAAGAATTTACGAAGTGATAGATACGAGGGGAAAAATTTTATGAACGATGTTTCAGTCAACAAACCTCATGTGTTTGGAAAGGAGGAAGATAAAACAATTGTATTGCTTGATACGGGAACAAAATATAGTATTATTAGAAACATATTGAAATTAGGATTTCGCGTAGTTCAGCTTCCATGGAATACATCATTTGAGGATATAAATTCATACAGTCCAATCGGAGTGGTTATCAGCAATGGCCCTGGAGACCCAAAAGTATGTAATCAAACCATTGATACTGCAAGACGGCTGATCGAAACATCAACACCAACACTGGGAATATGTCTTGGAAATCAAATCCTGGCCCTGGCAGCAGGTGCCGATACATACAAACTCAAGTACGGGCATCGAGGACAAAATAAATCCTGTAAAGAAGTTACAATCAATCAGTCATTTATAACAAGTCAGAATCATGGATACGGGATCGAAGCAGATAGTCTAAAAAAAAGTGAGTTTAATATGTGGTTTCAAAATCCCGATGACAAGTCGGTTGAAGGAATAATACACAAGTCAAAACCAATTATTGCAGTTCAATTCCATCCTGAGGCATCACCTGGGCCTTTTGACTGTACCTTTGTATTTGACAAATTTAAAGAATTGGTTCTAACCAGTAAGACAGATCAGATATAGAACAGATTATAAAGAGTATTTTTTACAAAATAATTTTAGAAAAAAGATGGGGGTTTATGCCGCGTAACGAGAACATTAAAAAGGTCTTAGTATTAGGTAGCGGGGCAATAAAGATCGGAGAAGCAGGCGAAAGTCGCAATATAGTTTGTGGCCGCTAATTTGATTACTCTGGTTCTCAATGCCTCAAAGCCTTAAAAGAAGATGGTATCCAAAGTATTTTAATAAACCCCAACATAGCAACGATTCAGACAGATACCAGATTTTCTGATAATGTTTATCTTTTACCAATTAATACAAGTTATGTTTCTAAAGTAATAGAAATTGAAAGGCCAGATTCCATAATGTTATCATTTGGTGGTCAAACAGCATTAAATTGTGGTGTCTCATTACATAAATCTGAAATATTACAAAAATACGGAATAAAGGTTTTAGGTACTCCTATATCCTCAATCGAAATGACAGAAGACAGACAGTTATTTAAAGATGCCATGAAAAAAAGTGATGTTCCCGTTCTGGAAAGTGCTCCTGCTTACACCCTAGAAGACTCACTTAAAATTGCAAACATGATAGGATATCCCGTAATAATCAGGGTCGCCTATACTCTAGGTGGTAAAGGCGGAGGAGTTGCCCATAATGAATACGAATTACATGAGATAGTAACAAGAGGTCTTGGAATTAGTCTGGTAAACCAAGTTTTGATCGAAAAATATGTAGGCAATTGGAAACAAATAGAATACGAAGTTATGAGAGATAACGAAAACAATAGTGTAATAGTATGCAACATGGAAAATGTACTTTCAATGCGGGTACATACCGGAGACAACATTGTTGTAGCTCCTTCTCAAACTCTTAATAATTATGAATATCACATGTTACGTTCTGCAGCGCTGAAGGCAGTGAAATATTGTGGTATTGTCGGAGAGTGCAATATCCAATTTGGACTAGATCCAAAATCTAACGATTATTGTGCAATTGAGATAAATGCCCGTTTATCAAGGTCGTCTGCGTTGGCCAGTAAAGCTACTGGATATCCACTAGCATACATGGCAGCCAAAATTGGATTGGGATACTCGCTTGACGAACTTATAAACAAGGTTACAAAGATTACAACTGCATGTTTTGAACCATCTTTAGACTATGTAGTATTGAAAATGCCACGGTGGGATTTTAAGAAATTTGAAATGGTAAACAGGAAGATAGGCACCACAATGAAATCAGTGGGTGAGATAATGGCTATTGGAAGAAATTTTGAAGAGGTACTACAAAAGGCCATTAGAATGTCTGAAATTGGCAAGTACGGATTGGTTTCAAATAATAATGACATCACTACAGATAAAGATGACAAAAGAACAAGAGATATAGAATCAATTGAGCAGGCATTAATCTATCCCGATGACAATATTATTTTTGATGTGGTAGATGCATTCGGAGCGGGATTACCCATCGAAAAGATTTACGAACTTTCAAACATCGATCCTTGGTTTCTCAAAAAGATTAAAAACATCATAGATATCGAATTGGAATTAAAAAATTGTAATAAATTTGAAGAAAGTTTGGTTAGAAAGGCAAAACAGAATGGATTTTCAGATAAACAGATTTCAAATATTCTTGAAATTGATGAATTAAAGATAAGAGACCTTAGGAAAAAATTTGGAATCAAACCAGTTGTAAAGCAGATAGATACTCTAGCTGCAGAATGGCCGGCACAGACCAACTATCTTTATTTAACCTATGGCGGGGGTGTCGATGACATTTCAATTGAAAAGAGAGAAGGTTTTGAAAAATCAAGCGTAATAGTTCTAGGTGCTGGCCCCTATCGAATTGGAAGTAGTGTGGAATTTGATTGGGGAACAGTAAACATGGTCAGTGGATTAAAAGAAAATGGTGTAAAAGAAATTGCAGTTATCAATTGCAATCCAGAAACAGTATCTACCGATTATGATATCTCAGATAGACTGTATTTTGAAGAGATTACATTTGAGCGGGTCATGGATATCTATGAAAAGGAAAATCCTACTGGAATAATCACTTGTGTCGGAGGACAGACTGCAAACAATCTTACAATGAAACTTGATAGGAACGGTTGTTATATTTTAGGGACCAGAAGTGTGGATGTTGACCGTGCAGAAGATAGGGAAAAATTCGGTAAATTACTTGATTCTCTTAATATAAAACAGCCGCCTTGGAAAAAATTTGCCACAATAGGTGAGGCCAAAAAATTTACTGGTGAGGTAAAATATCCCGTTCTTGTAAGACCGTCGTATGTTTTAAGCGGTGCGGCAATGAAGGTGGTCTGGGATGATGAACAGTTGGAAAAATTTTTAAATGAAGCAGTTGTTGTAAGTCCTGAACATCCAATAGTTATAAGCAAATTTCTCCAAGAAGCTTCTGAAGTAGAAGTTGATGGAATTGGTGGGAATAATCAGATAATGATAGGAGCTATAATAGAACATGTAGATAATGCAGGAATTCATTCGGGAGATGCGATTATGTGTATACCGCCATGGAGGTTAAATAGAAAAACAATAGACACAATTACAGAATATACCATCAAAATCGGCAATGCACTAAACGTGACTGGTCCATTTAATATACAATTTCTAGTAAAAGATGACGAGGTTTCAGTTATTGAGGCAAATATACGTGCATCCAGATCAATGCCATTTGTTTCTAAGTTTATAGGTATTAACATGATAGAGATAGCTGCTAAGGCAATTCTAAACAAACCGTTTCCAAAAGTAATAAAGGATCTATGGTTGAAAAAAAGCGGTTTTGCCATAAAGGTTCCACAGTTTTCGTTTATGCAGCTTGATGGTGCGGATATTGTTTTAGGCGTAGAAATGCAATCTACAGGAGAGGTTGCCTGTTTTGGACACAGTCTCTACGATGCCCTCAGTAAAGCATATACTGCTGCAGGATATTCCCTTCAACTTTCAGGGTCTGCTCTTATCACCGCAGGAGGACAACGCAATAAAGAAAAACTACTGCCACTAGTAAAGTCAATACAGACTATGGGGTTCAATGTTATGGCCACCGAACACACCGCCGAATTTTTAGAGTTAAATGAATTTAACGGAATACAGAGGGTCTTTAAAATAAGTGAACCAGAACGCAAACCAAACATAGCGGATCTATTGTTCCAAAGAAAAATCAACTTTATAATTAATATTCCCTCTACTTCAACAATTGAAAAATATGTAGATATGTTAAACGACGAATACCAGATAAGAAGGAAGGCAGTTGAAATGGGAATCCCGGTACTTACCACCATTGAAGCTTCAACATCGTTTGTCAAAACACTTGAATGGTTAAAACAAAACAATCCCACGATTGAACCAATCAACGGATACAACAATAATCCGATATAACAACATTAAGATAGTTGACAGAATTCTTTATCTTAACTTTTTTCTTGATTTATTTCAGCAATAATTTCGGCAAAATGATAAACAAGTTAAATATATTATGTGCCTCTTTATTACAAGAATGATAAAAAATAGTAATAACAATTATCGTAAAAATACCATAATAACAAACAGAGCATTTACAGAATATAGCAGATTTTCGGTATCTGAAAAATCAAATAATGTTTTAAAAATTTACTTCGATAAAAAATTAAATAGAAAAACAAATAGTAAAAATGAATCAAGCTGTAAAAATGATTATCGAATAGCAGAAATATACTCGAAGGATAGAAAATAAAAATTCGTTCAATCATTTTAAATAAACCCTGATTTTTATGTTCATCGACGTATCGAGACTAAAGAAGAGATATGCGAAGTGGATGATATCAATGCATATTATAGGCCTATTATTGGCAAGTTCATTTTGGTCTTATAAAAAAAAAATTAAATAAAAATAAATGTGTTTTAGTTTTTAAAATCACATCAAACAAATAACAATTTATGTATATTCTATAATAAGTGTACTTATAATAATCGATTACAGTATCGTTACCTTGGTTTTACAAACATGCGAGACGGTCATTAATTTACAAAAATTTTTCATTTTTTAATTTGAATTTAAAATTATTATTACTCCTATGGCATCTCATCAATGTAAAATAAGACACTTATTCATAGATGCTATGAAGATTATAAATTTTTTCCAAAATATTGTCATAACTCCAAGAATAAAGTTAGAATTTTTTATTCAAATGAAAGTAGGATTATTGTCAATAAAGAATATAAAAGATTACATCTGTAGACATTCACAAAATCAGATAATGATAAAATTATTCAGCAAATTATTAGCTAGCTAACCATGTAAAGTATATTGTTTCAATTTCTTCAAATACACAAATTTCAACTATCAATAATGTCTGTTGTTGACGATTTCTTTCTAGAAATTTGAATTTAAAATATCCTTTAATAATGATGTAACAAACATATCATAATTCTGGTCGCTAAATTCAACTTCCTCATACTCATTTTGTTCGATTGCTTTTGTAATTTTTTCAAGATGACTACACATTTTTGCATTCATTAATGACTTGTAATAAAAATACCTGCAGGAACAATATTTCAAATGAACGTCCAACCAGTATTCGTTATTTCCAACTACCGTCCAAATTTTTTTTCTGCTTGGCAAAAATAGATGTGATTTTACCGTTAGATTCCTCTGTTTTGTCAAATCATATTATTATTTATTTTATATGTATTAATGCTGTGTATTTTATAAAAGGATAACTAAAAATTAATTAAAGTCCATCTTATCCTTGTTGGTGGTTATTTCCCCTATTTTTCCAGAACCCGTATTAAAAATTGACTGTGAAGAAAGAAAAGAATCATTTCTTGTGGTTTCAGACCTCCATTTAGGATTTATCTCAAAATACCACAAAAAAGGAGTCTTTATTAATTATAAAGAGTATCAAACCGAGATGATGGATAAAATAATTTCAATAGGTAAGAAAAATAATTGCTCCAATCTGATTATTTTAGGAGATTTAAAAGATAGTATAGGTTACCCAAATAAAGAAGAAAGGTTCATCGTTCCTGATTTTTTAAAAAATATTTCATCAAGTTTTGATGTTTACTTTGTTCCGGGTAATCATGATGGTTCTGTACTAAACATTATTCCAGAAAGTGTAGTAACATATTCTTCAAGTGGAATGTTATTGGAGGACTGCATTTTGCATCATGGTCATGTAATGCCTAAAAAAGTTCCTTCATCAATAAAAAAAATGGTGATGGGTCATGTACATCCAATTTTTAATAAATCGCATTCTTTGATTCATGGTGAAAGGATCTGGATTTTTATGAAGGTAGATAAAGAAAAAGTATTTGGAAACAAAAATTCCTTACTTTCAATAATGATAATCCCAACATACAATAAAATCTACTATTCCAATTCCCTGTCAAGTAATAAAAAATCAATATCACCATTGATAAATAAAATATTAAAAGAAGATGCAATTATCCAGAGTTTTATCTTTACTTTAGATGGAGATATTGTTGGAGATATATCTGATTTGAACTTAAGGTAATATAACAGTCCATAGTTGATATTATTCTAATTTTTTTAATTGTTCACTATATATAAACATATGATTTAATAGTAGTAAGACTCATTAAAGTTAATACATTTAGTTTTGATTGATCACTTAAACGAATAAGTATTCTAATAATGAGAAAATCATAGTCATCTAAAGTATTCTAAAATTATTTTATTTATCACTCATTTCCAAAAAAACTTAATATTTTTCTCAATAAATATAATTTCAAATGATGATTTAAAGTAATTGAAATATAGTATACGCTATAAAGGGAGATGAATTGTAGAACTGTCTTTTCCTGTACTAGAAGAATGTTTGGTGAATATGTTGCTGCAATCCTATTTGAGAACATGGTAAAAGAAATAATTAGATTATTATATATGTCTTATTTCGGATTACTAAATCCAGGTCGAATCAATGCATATGAGAATACAAAGGTTGTTTAACCAATTTGTGCAGCTTAGTATGATTAACTAGAATTACTGAATTTTAGAATACAATACATTTTTATCTTATTTTTGGCTTCTTTAATATTATTAAAATGTGTGTTCTAATTTACTCTCCTTATAGTTTGGTAAATTCGTTTTTAAACAATCTAGAAAAACCTTATTGTGACATTGTAAATCATACTGTAGGTTTTTGAATATTAGAGTTTTTCTTATTTCTTAGTTTTTGCACAAATGCATAAATATATTTTGACGTGACAACCATTTTTGCAAAAATTTGGGTATTTACATACAATTGTATAACAAAAGTGAAAGTAGTGGTGTCGTATTCTTGTTACCTTTTTGGATTTAACATGACTTAAACCGTGACAGTTTAGCTTCAAAACTTTAGTTTGTACTTAGACTTCACTATTTTTTTAAAATTGAAGAATTCATGCAATTATACAGTTGTAAAACATCACTTCATAATGTATGTTAAATCTTCAAAACCCCAAATATTTGATCATCTTTATTAACCATTACCAAATAAGGTAAGAAACTAATCTGATATTATTATCAATAACAAACAAACGATATTAGCATAGATTCTTAAGGGATCAAACATCTTATAATTATCGAAAAAATACAATCATATACATCACATTCAAATCTCTCTACTGTTGCACTGGTTTATGACAGTGCCCTCCGATATTACAATATACCGATTACAATGTTCATGAGGAGTAATAGTTAATCGATAAACAAATCAGTGTGATATATTTCAGTAAATTAAAGTAGAAAGCTAATTTAAATCAGATGTTATAACAAGGACACACGAAAAATTTAATTTTATTAAAAAAATAATGAAGATAGATTGATTGATAATAAAGAAAACGTACTGATTGTTGGGTCCGGCGGAAGAGAACATTCCATAGGATGGAAAATTTCTCAGAGTCCAAGAGTGAATAAAATTTATTATGCCCCTGGAAACGGCGGAACATTTGAAAATATAAATATCGGGCAAAATGATTTTGAAAAAATCGCATCCTATGCAAAAAACAATTCCTGTCTTACGATAGTCGGTCCAGAAGAACCGCTATCGCTTGGAATAGTGGATTTTTTCAATCAAGAAAAACTTAGAATATTTGGCCCCACACGAACTGCGGCGAAGTTAGAGTCAAGTAAAATTTTTGCAAAAGAGTTTATGAACAAACATGGTATTCAAACGGCAAGATACCAGTCATTTGACAATGCTGACCAAGCAAAAGAATACGTCTCTGGAACTGACGGGCATCTCGTGGTAAAGGCAGATGGATTGGCTTCTGGAAAAGGTGTCTTTGTTTGTGATACCCATGTGGATGTCATAAGGGCAATTGATAAGATAATGATAAACAAAGAGTTTGGAAAATCAGGAGAAAAAATTGTAATAGAGGAGAAAATTACAGGTGAAGAGATTTCCTTTATCGGGATATCTGATGGAAACACAATACTGCCGCTTGCCACAAGCCAAGACCACAAAAGGGCATTTGATGACGATAAAGGTCCCAATACAGGAGGCATGGGAAGTTATTCTCCTGCCCCCATTGTTGACGAGATTTTACAGAGTAAAATAATGGATAAAATAATGATCCCTACGATTAGACATATGAAATATGACAATAACCCATTCAAGGGATTCCTTTATGCTGGATTGATGATAAACAAGGAAACCAGAGAGCCGTATGTTTTAGAATATAACATAAG
>QCWD01000119.1 GCA_013114725.1 Nitrososphaeraceae archaeon
CATCACCTGAAGAAGCATCCAAAAATACGGCCGATGCAAAGGTGACGATGCATCACTTTGAAGAGGCGGTAAAGAAAGTAAAAACACAAAGAGAGATGAAACCGGGTAGTAAAAGTGCAATGGCACAGTATAGATAGGAAGATATAAGGATAACCATCTTATTTTTTTTATTTAAATATTTTATAAAATACAAGTAGACACAAGTTTCCAGATAAATAAAAAATAAAAGAGAAGGTTTAATAGTCTTGTAAAAAATTTTTGTGTTGAAACCGAATGGGTAAATTTAAGTCGACTCAGGATATTTTACGAATTATAAATAATAAAGATCAAATCCGTAATTTTGGAGTAATAGCTCATGTAGACCATGGAAAAACAACCATGAGTGATAGTTTGTTGGCCGCCTCAGGCATCATATCTCCCTCGGTAGCAGGACAAGCATTGGCATTAGATTCCATGAAGTTAGAGCAGAATAGACAGATGACAATCCGCGGCGCCAATGTTACATTGTTGTATGAACACGAAAGTAAAGAATATGTAATAAACATGATTGATACTCCTGGACATATAGATTTTACAGGCAGGGTAACTAGAGCATTACGTGCTATTGATGGAGTAGTTGTAGTCTCCGATTCTGTAGAAGGGATTATGACGCAAACTGAGACAGTAACACGTCAAGCATTAGAAGAAAGAGTAAGACCAGTACTTTACATCAACAAGATAGACAGACTTGTAAAAGAATTGAGATTGGATGCAGCAGCAATGCAGAAATGGCTTTCTAACATTATTGCTGAATTTAATAGACTAGTCGACCTTTATGCTGAACCGGAACTTAAAGAAAAATGGAAAGTAAGTATACAAGGAAATAGTGTAGCATTTGGTTCTGCAAAAGATAGATGGGGATTTAACTTTAACATAGCACAAAAGAAAGGAGTCTCTTTTAAGGACGTCTATGATGCATACACATCAGACGATCCAAACATGATAAAGGAGCTGGCTGCAAAGGCTCCATTACATGATGCCGTTTTAGGAATGGTAGTACAACATCATCCTCCACCCCATGTAGCACAAAAATACAGGATTCCAAAAATTTGGCCAGGAGATCTGAATTCTGAAATTGGAAAGGCATTACTAGCATGTGACGATAAAGGACCAGCCGTAATGATGGTTACTACGATAAATGTAGATCCGCAGGCAGGTAGAATTGCTACGGGAAGATTGTTTTCAGGTACAATAAAAGATGGAGATGAAGTATATCTTTTAGATGCAAAAAGACCCGGAAAGGTACAGTCAGTTAGCATATACATGGGCAACACAAGGGAATTAGTAAATGTCCTTCCAGCTGGCAATATTCCAGCATTGTTAGGATTAGATTATGCGGTAGCTGGGGAGACAATTTCTACCGTTAAAAATAACGTTGCATTTGAATCTATCAAATATGTATCTGAACCGGTAGTCACTATTGCAGTAGAACCAAAACATCCCAAGGACCTTCCCAAACTAGTTGAAGCTTTAAGGAGAATAACTGTAGAAGATCCCAACCTAATTGTAAAGATAAATGAAGAAAGTGGAGAAACCTTAATGGCTGGTATGGGAGTGTTGCACCTCGAAATTGCAACGTCTTTGTTGCAGGAGGCTGGATTAGATATTGTAACAACACAACCGTTAATCAACTACAGAGAAACTATCAGATCAAGGGCAGGACCAATAATGAGCAAGTCACCAAATAAACATAACAAAATATTCATGAGAGTGGAGCCACTGGATGAGTCAGTTATTGAAATGATAAAGGTAGGACAGATCAAAGAAGATATGGATAGAAAGGAACTTGCAAAAATATTAAGAGAAAAAGGATGGAATGCAGATGAAGCAAAGAATGTCAGTGCAATTGATCCGTCAGGCAATATGTTGATCGATGAGACCAAAGGAGTTCAATTCCTTCAAGAATCAATGGATTCAATAAGATCAGGTTTTGATGATGTAGTTCATGCAGGCCCGTTATCACAGGAAACGGTAAGAGGGGTAAAATTTGTTTTACATCATTACGTACCTCACGAAGACCCAGCACATAGAGGATTGGCTCAGTTGATGCCAGCGTCAAGAAGGTCGATGCTGGGTTCCATGTTGTTGGCAGAACCAATACTGCTTGAACCGGTACTGGGAATAGAAGTAAAATGTCCACAGGAACAGATTGGAACAGTTGCTGGAATACTTTCTGGTAAAAGAGGAAAATTAATCAATGTAGATCAGAAGGGAGTAATAGCAATAATGCTTGGTGAAGTTCCAGCATCAGAGACATTTGATCTTTCCGAAGTAATGAGAGGTGGAACTGCAGGAAAAGCAATGTGGAGTACGTACTTTAAGAATTGGCAGGCAGTACCACAATCAATAGCAAAGAATCTTGTAGCAGACATTAGAAAGAGAAAAGGAATCAACTAGCAGACATTAGAAAGAGAAAAGGAATCAACACAGAACCACCAGGACCAGATGAATTCATAGACAAAGAGTAGTCAATAAATAAAATAGTATCTATTTTATTTTTTTCAGATAAAATTCAAATGTAGTTTTTAAACTTTTGCATTATATGGATGAAATGAATCTGTGATTTTTATTTATTTTTAGAAATCATTAAGCAATACGAATTAAAAGATTTATTAAATTGAGATAACAGTGAGTTCTTATTTATTAAATGGGCTCGTAGCGCAGACCAAATCAGATTTGGATTTGGGTGCAAAATGGATAGCGCGGGACGCCTCCTAAGCGTCAGGCCAAGGGTTCAAATCCCTTCGAGCCCGAATAACATTACCTCCTTGTTTAAACAAAACATACATTAGATATGACCTGCCTATATGAAAATCTTCTAGGAGTACAAATCTCTTTTGAATTCATGCTAAGTTGATTTAATATACTCACTATGAGAGTGAGGCTCTGATTGAACCTTATCTAAAATTAGGGTTATAGTACTCCTCCCAGAGCGAATGGATTGTTGCCTCCTGTTGTTCGTCAACAAAACAAGATAAAAGAGAGGGCAAAAGGTATGGTCCTAGCCCTCAGTAAAGGTAAATTCTATGTTGTTTCTAATAAACAAGACTATCCTTGGTGTACCTGTAAAAACTTTTTAAAATTCCCATTTTTAAAACATGTTCAACAGCAACATCAGAGATATGTTTTAATTTTTTAGTCTAGTATTTGGATATGTCTCAAAGAACTAGAATCTCAAGCAACAACGAATAAGGAGAAAAAAGAAAATGAGGAAAAGGAATATGTTTTTGGCCAAAAACATGTACGTAATCCTTACATTAGATCCTTATCTTAGATGATCTTGTTTACAAATCTTAGAAATTGCCAAGTTTTCTAACCAGTCTACCCAGTCAATAAACGATTATGTTTCTAAATTAATAACTTTTTAGACATTATCTCTAAAAGAGCATGACTATGATCTTTTTTCCGATTGGATTAAAAAAGTTGTGGATAATGAAGGATCAAACGGCGATAAAGATAAAGTAGAGTAGAGAAGTAAAGACGTAGAAAAATAACCAGACCAACAAATAAAACCACATGGGAGACATCCCTAAACCGAAACGGCAGGATGTTACAGTTTTAAAAAAGGCGACCTAATTGACGATTTTATAACATGTGTTTATTACAATAGGAAGAAGAAAAAGAAAGCATATCTTTTTAGAGATCTATCAAAAATAGACTTTATGATCGAAAAATATGTTTATAAAATTATAATTTTTTAATCATATTACTATATCTATATGTTACCTTTTATAACTGACTCTTAAGATAGACACTACATAGATAGCAATATATAATAATTGAGCATTCTACCACATTCGAGATATGCAATCAACTAACTATAAAAAAATTTGTTTATGTAAAATAGATATGTAAACAGTTTCTGATTTTTCATGTTGAATTTATTCAAGTGTTAAGTTAAAGGCTAAAGAATCTCAAAGGTTATATCTTTCATGTCCGAATTAAAATATGTGAATGTCATGGATCATAAAAATCCATTCTAATGATATATTATTTTTATAATCGTATGATAAAAAATTCAGATATATCTATAAAATCTTGCATAGTAATAACTACAATAATGTAATAAAATGTAATTAATCAAAAAAGAATTATATATATATCTGAAAATTTGAAACATTAGATAAAAAGTAGACCTTCACAGCGCATGAAGAATTTTATCTAACGCTTTGACTATATCTGTTTTTGTTATTATTCCTACTAACTTATTATATGAATTAACGACAGGTAATCCACTGATTCTATGTCGTATAATTATTTTTGCTGCTTCAGTAAGATCGCTTTTGTCTGAAACAGTTATTGGTTCCCCTGTCATAACATCCTTTGCTACAATCATCGATGTCGCTCTTGTGGGAATGTACTTCTGTTCATAATATTTTGAAGATATTTTTTTAGATACTATCGAAGTTAGGTTATCACGTCTGAACATAAAACTGACGGGTAACAGGTCCCGGATAGTCACCAAGCCAATTGGAATGCGATCTTGTACTACAACAAGTCTTGATATTTTGTGGGTGTTCATCAATAAGAGTATTATGTGAATGTTTTCATATGGATCTATAGTATGAACTTTTTTCGTCATCCAATCTTGTGAAATATATTTACCTGCAAAATGATGCGCATACAATTCGACCAAATCTAACTTTGTAATTATTCCCTTTTGGAATCCTTCATCATCGAGTAGTATCAACGAACTTAGATTATTTTTTAGCATTACCGCAGTACAATTTTTTATTTTGGAGTTTTGATTAATTGTAAATAGGTTTTTAGTCATTACTTCGCTTACCATAATTTCATAAAGTTTTTTTTCAGTTAAATAGTCGTATAGATACTTGGAAATGTCTTTTTCTGTTACGATGCCAATTGGCTTCCGATTCTCAGATATGACTATTCTACTTATGTTGTATCTCATCATAAAATTTCTTGCATCCAGCAGTGTGTCATTTTGTTTTAATGAAATTATTTCTCTGCTAATATCATAAGCATCTAGTAGAAGGTTTTTGTTATGATTTGACTCTTTTTTCAAGTAAATATTTCCCTTGGCAGTAGTAATATATTTGCCACTTTGTCCTGAATACTGCAATAATCCCTTGTTTACTAATTCCGTAGTGTATCGTCTGACTTGTTCTGGAGAAAGATCTAGTTGCTGTTGAATTTTTTTCTTTGTTAAAGGTTCGTTGGATAACCCTAAGATATTAATAAAAATTTTTTCTTGTCCATCTAAATTTATATTTTTCTTGGTTATTTCATATCACTGCATACAGTTACAATATTTTCATTTAAAAGAGTTTGTTTCAAAGATGTTGCATTGCAACACAAAACAAATCTTAAGACAATCTAAATTTTGAAAGAATTATTAGAAGGTAATATTTTCTAAAAAACTTTTATTAATCAATTATCAGATTTATTCATTTTATGTACTATGGTATTCTTGATTAAGTTATATTATAACAAAAAAATTTAAAAAAAATAAAAGAGAATGAATTTATTAATTATAATAGAACGTCAACAATAATTCTTTTCAAATACCTTTTGGAGGTAATAATAAAATCAGGACAATGATACAGTTATTTTCAGTAGACGATCATGTTGGAATAATAATTGTGACACCATACATATAATTGCAATAGCATCCAATATTTGACGAAAACAACTTCATTATAATACATTAACATATTGTATTATTATTTAAAATAGTTTGTATTTTGTGATATCACAAGGCCGAATTGGATTACTATAAAAATACTCCTGATTTTTCTAGATTTTTTCGTAAATAAGAAAAATTGATAGTATTTACATTTCTATATCATGATGAACTATCTCTAACTAGAAATGAGGTTGGGATGTAGATGAAAAATGATTGAATTTTTGTTTCGTTTTCTGATAACGTGAATTATTATTTAATTTTTCAGGACTAATTTAAATTTATATTAAATCATGTTTATGTCCTAGTATATGCACGATCGACGTGGACTACTAAACATATTGAAATTAATAATTTGTTATTAAATTTGACATCATATAGTAGATTTGTGCAGTTATAAAGCAAAAAAATTATAAAAATGTGACAAGCAGTAGTAAATCTTTTCCTAACCTAGCAGAGCCATCATATCATGAAATTCTTCGTCTGACATTTTTTTCTTGTTTTCGATCCACTGCTCTACATCTTTTCCTACAAGATATCTTAATTTTGGATTCTTACTGGTAACTGCCTCAAGAACTGTTTTTGCGACATATTGTGGAATAGTTCCTTTTTCTAACATCTTGGTAACGCTCTTTTCCATAACTTGCATCATTTGCAAATATGGCGAGTCCGGGTCTTTGGACTTTCTAGCTAAGGACATTGAATTAAAAAAATTTGTTTTAATTACTCCTGGCTCAATAAGAACGGTTCTTATTCCAAATGGCTCAATTTCATACGACATTGATTCTGTTAATCCTTCTAAAGCGAACTTAGAGCTTACATAGGCTGAAGCTGTGGGATAACCAAATCGTCCAGCACCAGAACTTATATTAACGATAATTCCCGATTCCTGTTTTCTCATTGTAGGAAGTACAGCTTGGGTTACTCTTATCACTCCAAAAACATTTGTTTCAAACTGTTTTTGTACTTCATCTAGAGAAAGGTCTTCAAATGCTCCCACTAATCCATAACCTGCGTTATTAACCAGTACATCGATTCTACCAGTTTCTTCCACTATTGAATTTATAGCATTTTTTACGGAATTGTCATCTGTAACATCAAGTTGCTTAAAGTAAATTTTTAGATTTTCTTGATCTGCGATTGTTTTAAGATCAGAGATTTTATCTAGATTTCTCATAGTTCCATATGTAATAAAATTATTTCTAGCCAATTCCAAAACTATTGCATTGCCTATTCCGCTAGAACTTCCGGTGACAATTGCGACCTTTTTATCGTTAGTCATCATCAACATAAAATATTCGTACTACATTTAAAGAATTTGTTTTTATACTCATTATTCAGTTAATTTGAAAGACCCTTGGCTGTGGGTATTTCGTTCCAGAATATGCAGTTGAGATTTGCAAGAAATAGAGATCCGATACTATAGTATTCAAATTTATAGATGTATTTTCTAAGTTGGATTTTACAAAATACAAAGGAATTATCCGTTTTTGGAGATGAAAAAAGAAGATATGTTTTATATGAAATTGGTTACGAACCGTTTTAAATTCTTTTTATCATTATTCGAAAAGAGAATTAGATTATTTATCAAAAATAATAATTAAAATGTGATTAAAAGTTATTTTTCTTACTATTTTATGAAAGGAAAACTTGAAGAGATCATTAGCAAGGCCATTTATGCAGACGATCCTGCTTTGTATACTGTCAAATACAGAGATTTTGAAAACATAAAGGCTATTTCATTACCTGAATTTATAGAATTATCTATGAATTTCCAACTTATTCCTGCAAGTAGAATCATAGAAA
>QCWD01000120.1 GCA_013114725.1 Nitrososphaeraceae archaeon
TTTGTAATGAATTTTCCGTTATTATCAAATTTCTTTACCACAGGATTCATACTACAACCTGGATCTGATTGCGGATCAGTAACGTAGACATTGTCGTATTTATCTAACGCAATATGTTCCATATGACAAAATTGTGAATCACCACTTCCCTTTGATCCCCATGTTAAAATGAAATTCCAATCCTTGTCAAATTTTTGGACACGTTCATTTACTCTTTCATTTACAAAGAAGTTTCCTTTTGAATCTATTTCTATGGTTACTGGGAGATTAAATTCACCAGGATTACTTCCAAGTTTTCCTATCGAGTCTACATAAGTCCCGTTGATATCAAACTTTTGGATTCTATGATTTTTTGAATCTGCAACATATACATACTTTCCATCAAGGTCAACTTTAACATGTCGTGGATTATCAAACTGTCCAGGACCTGCACCTTTTTCACCAATGGTCATTACAAAATTACCAGAAGAATCAAATTTTTGAATTCGGTGGTTTGCCCTGTCTGCTACCCATAGATTTCCCTCTGCGTCAATATCGATTCCATATGGCACATGGAATTGACCTGGTTGAGTTCCATCGCTTCCAATCTTCTTAATAAAGTTACCGTCCTTATCAAATACCTGAACTCTATTTCCATCTCTGTCCACTGCATAAAGTAATTTATCTGATGGATCAAAGTCTAGGTCATGTGGTCTTAGAAACTGACCGTCACCTGTTCCTTCTCCTCCCCACCTTTTGACAAACACATACTGAGTATCATTTTGTGAAAATGATGGAACAAATTGGATTGCCATAAATATAGATGAGATGATGGTCATTCCTAAAAAAATCATATTTTTGTTCATGCTTTTATTGGTTTTTTACAAAACATGTTTATATGTTATATGGTACATTTCTATATAAGAAACTGAACTTTGGTTTCCAATGAAATTATAAAAACGCTGAAATAAATGTAGATTTCACTTTTAAAAGGAAATTTGAAAATAATAATCAAACTTTATATGAAAAATCTTTATCTGATGACCGTACAAAGGGCGTCCAGTACGGGTTTAAAATTTTCTAGTGACTTGTTAGTGCAAAGATATGAATTAACTGATATTGGGGCTCTAATTTAACGAAAGATCTATAGCTGCGGATATCTTATTTCTAATCTATGACTATTAGATTTGAGCGAAATAGAACATCCAAAAGAGTAGTAATGTACTCTTTGTATCTATATTTTTTGGGTTTGAGTTTACGAAATACTAGTAAAGTAATAACCATCTTTGGAGATAATAAAAGAAGGTATCTGTCTACCTTGAAATTGGCACAACGTTTTGGTTTTTTTTAGCTAAAAAGTCTATAGAAGTAAACAAATGTCTGCTTTCATTATTGATGAGACCGTAATTCAGATAGGATGGAAACACTACTATCTGTGGGTTACTACTGAATCAGTACATCATTTCATCCTCGGAATTTTTTAGCTAAAGAGTTGCGTAGAAACATGCTTGTTGCAGAGCTTTTATTGAATCATCGATTATCAGATATAGAAAACATCCTGTGTATTTAGATGGTAGTAAGAGATATCCAGAAGCCTGCAATATACGAGCAATGGAACATTATCTACATTCACCTTATGAAAAACTTTTGATAAGAAATAGAACGAGTAAATTTTTAGTAAAGATTCAAGGACAGGAATGAAGGATTTGATTATTACTATCCCTGTATAAAAAAAGAATGTAATTTAGTATACATTTACAACTGGATATCCTTTTTTCTATCAATGTATAACGATCTCAAAAATAAAAAACTCAATCTTAAATTAAATTAGGAGGTGAAAATATTATCCCAAATTAATAGAGTCGTATTATTTATCATTGTATAAAGAAATTCCTAATAAAAAATTTAGTCTAACAAAAGTGAGAAAATTATCTTGAATTAATTGCCCAAAATATAAAACAAATCTATTTCACTATGATCAGGATTTGTGATATTATACATTCTACTTGTTATAAGAGATTAAATGTAAATAATTAATCGTTTGCGTATCCTTTGTCTATAAGAAATTTTTTGAATTCATCGGATTCTGTTATCATTAGATCTATAGTTCGAAGCAACGATGCATAGAAGAATTCCATAGCTTCATGACTTCTATTGCAGTTGGGACAAATATTGTTATTTTTTGCAGGAAGAAACTTTCGAAGTTGCTTATTTAGAGTAAATTGTTCATGAACTTCTTGAAAGGCTTTCATTATTGAAACTTTTATTTCATTGGTGATACTTTCAAGTAACCCACTTATTTTCATAGCTCCATCGAATTCCTCGTCAATACCATATTTGCCCCAAGTACTTCTCTCACAAACAAATCGTTTTTTTCTCTCCCGAACTTGCCTCTTTTCTCTAGGGTACAAGAAAACATATCCCAGACGATAAAGTTCTTTTAGAGTTGAATATACTACACTTGATGGTATCTTCTCTTTTTCTATAATTTCATCTGCTGTGATTCCTTGAGCACCTGCTTGTCTTATATAATCCATAATACTCCAGGTAGTTTCTTTTGATAGTATCTCTGCTTCAAGATACGATTTGACTGGAAAATGCGTAAGATATGTTTTGATATTTTTCGTCTTCGTGGTTTTCAATAAATATCTTTATAATTTCATGATTTTAAGTTTTTTGAAAATTCAAAAAATCAAAAAATTTTATCAAAATTGGAAAATGTTTAAAATCTACTGCCTACATTAAGATGTTTTATCATCGAATCACATGTGCTATACTACTACTAGCATTTGCTTGTAATGATATCATGTATTTCAGTGATATATGTACTCTTTTATTATAATATAATTTAATGAATTATTCAAGTATTTTGAATTTTTATTTTTAAATCATAAATATACGGTACCTTCTTTTCAACTTTATTCAACGTTGTGAGTTTTCCAATTCCAACCATATCTTTAACTATATTATCTTGTGTATGAAATGCATCAAAATAAGATATTGAATATTTGTCGAATAACTTATTTCTTATCCCAGTCAGGTTCTACAATAATTTTCCTCACTGCATTATTTTACTTTTCAGTAAAGAAATAACTTTGTCAGATGTTGCATGTTTCAATATTGCTAATGATAAAATAAACCTGCTTTGGTCATCAACCATGGACACCGTCTACTTATTTTCAACTACTTTCAGGTCAATACGCCCTAATCCTCTGGATTTTAACACTCAGATCTGCATATTTTCATCTGATTCGTGGTTTTGATAATGAGGTATTCAAACCATTTTTTGCATAGTATTATATAGACTGTCATGTGCCCAATATTTGTTTTGTCATTGTTTCGCAAAATTGTTTTTATTCTCGAAAACAGTAAAAACCTTGTTTCCTGATCTGCAATATTTTTTGTTCTATTTTTATGTCTGGTCCGTAGATTGTGTGATGCCTTCTTGATTTATCATTTGATATGACAAATCCATCTTTTTGATAACTCTGCTAACATTAGTTGAAACTTTTTCTGGAAATAGCTAAATTTTGGAACTGTCAGTCACTTTCTATTCATCCAGTTTGCATGTAATGCACTTTCATCTAATTTTTATTGAATCATTTCTGTTACTCGCCCAATTTAATTCCCCTCTTCATGTAAATTGTGTTAATAAACGAGTGGAACAAATGTCATGGGGTAATGCAATCAATTTTGAAATCATGTATTTTAATAACCTATTTTGTTAACACCAATCAATATACCATAAAGTAAAGCTTCAGGTCTAGGAGGACAGCCAGGGATAAAAACATTCACCGGAACAATGCTATCTACTCCTCCAGTAGTAGCATAATTTCTCCCAAATATTCCGCCACTGCATGCACACGCTCCTACAGCAATTACAATTTTTGGTGATGGTGTAGAATTATATGCTATTTTTATTGCTCTCTCCATGTTTTTTGATACTGGACCTGTAATTAACAAAACATCTGCATGTCTAGGAGATGCAACAAAACGAATACCATACCTTTCTATGTCATATATCGGATTATTCAATGCAGATATTTCAATTTCGCAACCGTTACACGAACCACCATCAATTTCTCTGATTGATAATGATCTTCGAAAAGTTTTGTAGATTTTATTTTTTAAATCTTTTCCTAATTCATCATATGTTTTTCCAAAATTACCGGACCTAGAACGTATTTCAATAAGGTCTCCGCGCTTTCTTTTTGCAAAATAAAATTTATTTGAAATTTTAATTAGTTCGGGATATTCGCGATAACAATTTCCACAAAAAACGCATTTTCCATTATCCAAACAAATAGATTCATCATGATTTTTTTTATAAGAAATAGCATGTGTCGGACAAATATTTTCCAGTCTTTTTCCGATAACGGAATTTAACACAAAATCTTTGTCTTGGTTTAACTCAATATACCCTCTATAATTTGTTGACGGAGTCTTGTCTGAATTTAATGATTTATTACGTGTAACTGATTTCCACGATTTAAAATCAGCGGTTGTTTTTGTAGGATTTTTATTTTCTTTCATAAATCATTACCCGAATATGAAAAATCAAAACTTTTGTTAATTACAGGGAAATCCGCAACAATGTTATTTAATGCAGCCTGTTCTATGATTGGCCAATTAGAGAA
>QCWD01000121.1 GCA_013114725.1 Nitrososphaeraceae archaeon
TCATTGTAACCTAACATGACATTCATATTTTGAATGGCGGAACCTGCAGCACCTTTCATGAGATTATCTGATGCAGAAAGAGCAACAACCCTTTGATTATCTTCATCTATATCAAAACCAACATCACAGAAATTTGAGCCTATCAAAAACTTTGGATCAGGGAATTTATATAATCCTTTTTTATCGCGTATCAGCCGTATAAATGGTTCATTATTATATGATTTACGATATATTTTCCAGAGCTCCAGTTCTTCAATTGGTTTATTTAAAAATGTATGATTTGTGGTAAGTATTCCTCTCACTAAATTTACTGCATGTGGACTCATACTAACTTTAATAGGTTTATTTGCAATTATCCCTAATTCTTGTTCAATTTCGCCTGTATGTCTATGTTTTGCTGGTTTATATGGACGAATAACTCCATAACGCATTGCGTGATGTGTACCCGCACTAAGCTCAGCACCGGCCCCAGATGAACCAATCTTGCTATCAACTACAATATACTTGGTATCAATAAGATTATTCGCAATCAATGGTTTAATTGCCAATAATGAAGTGACTGCCATACAGCCAGGACAAGATACCAATTTTGCATCTTTTATTTCATTTCGATGTAATTCTGGAACTCCGTATATTGATTTTGATAACATATCGGGAAAAGGATGTTCCCATCCATACCATTTTTCATAGTCTTTAGGATTTTTAAGGCGAAAATCTGCAGATAGGTCTATCACTCTAGTTCCACGTTCATATAGATCTTTTACTATTGGACTTGCCTTTCCATGAGGTACAGCAACAAAAACTAGATCGCATGAATCAGATAGCTTTTCAATATCTAAAGATGAGAAAGTAAGATCAATAAAACCCTTTAAACTAGGATGAACTCTGTGAACATACTCACCAACTAGTTGCCTTGACGTAACCATACTAATTTCTACTCTAGGGTGTGTTACCAGTAGTCTTAGTAACTCTCCACCTACATATCCTGATGCTCCAACAACCCCAACTTTCATTATAATGAATTTATCAATTATAGTGTATCTTATGAATTTTATTATGTTTAGAAAAAATTTTGATAAGACTAGGTCATATTATTTCCATTATCTTTTTAGAAAAGTTTCAAGATAATCCAAAATTGCATCAGCAATATCAACATGTGATACTAGGGATGCTCCTCTGAATTCTACATTATTATTTACTTCGTGAACTACCAAACCATTATCTAAATCTTCCATCAGGTCAACTCCTAGAATACCTCCGCCGATTGCCTCGGAAGTTTTAATTACAATATCTTCTAATTCCTTTGTAATGGGTGCTATCTCAGTTCTTCCACCTCTTGCAACGTTTGTCCTCCACTCGTCATCTGCAGAGTAACGATATACAGAAGTTATTAATTTGTTTCCAATAACAATACATCTTATATCACGAGGAGGTCTTTTGATCATTTCCTGAACATAATAAATTCTAGAAAGTGGATTAGTATCTTCCTCACGAATTTCTAAAATCATATTTGCTAGTTCCTGATTTCGTAATGGAAAGACTCCTCGTCCCCAGGAGCCAACTATGGGTTTTAAAACTTTCGGATAACCTATTTCTGTTAAAAGTTCTTTAAAACCTTCTACACTAAATGCAAAATGGGTCTTTGGAGTTGGTATGTTATTTTGTGCTAATTTAAGCGATGTTTTTAATTTATTACCACAAGTATCGATAATACTAGAAGAATTTATTACATTTAAACCAAGAAATTCGAGACAAGTAGTTAAATATAAACTTCGATAATGACTCAAACATCTTTGCAGAAAAACTCTTGATTGATTAAAATCTGAGTGTTTGCTTGATGTATTTAAAGAAATATTTTTTGCATCCAGCAAAGACACTTTTAGACCTCTTTTAATTGCTTTTTCATGAAGGCTTTTTTCTTCGTAGCGTATCTTGTCATACAAGATAGAAATTTCATCCATCAGTTATTGGCCCCAATCTTCACCTACAGTTTCTGCAGGTTTTAGTTCAACTTTATCTCCAGATTTTGAAACTATTTCAAAATCGCCGCCACAATCTGGACATGTCACTATTTCACCTACAATAGCATCTTCAGGAAGATTAATGTCTGCACCACAATCATTACATTCAATTTTCATTTTTATATTCACCTAAGTATTTTTTTCCTTTATTTAAATTATTTATTATTGTATTGGCTGTTATAGACTGAAGCCCCCAAAGTTCGACAAAACCACGTGCTAGTTCTTGATTAAATAAAGAGCCAGACTCATAGGTGGCAAGCTCATTTTTATACAATGAATTATCCGAATACCTTCCTACTACTCTCAATCCACCATTATGCATTTTCATTCTTATCTTTCCATTAACACGTTTTTGAGTCTCATTGATGAATGCATCAAGTGCTGTTCTTAATGGATCTAACCATAATCCAGAATAAGCTAACCAACCCCATTGATTATCAACTAAGTGTTTAAATCGCAGTTCTTGGGAAGTTAATACCATTTTCTCTAAATCTTTATGTGCTTCAATTAATGTTATTGCAGCTGGAGCTTCGTAAATTTCTCTTGATTTTATTCCAACAATTCTATCCTCAATATGATCAACTACACCTATCCCACAGTTTCCAGCTTTTTTATTTAAAATATCAATCATACTGATTAAACTCATTTTTACTCCGTCTAAAGAAACTGGAATACCATTTTCAAATTCTATTTCAAGATATTGTGTTTTACTGCTATCAAATTTAACAAGTTGAAAGCAATCAAGAGGCGGTTCTACTAACACATCTTCTAGATTTCCACCTTCAATGGATCTCCCCCATATATTCACATCTATACTATAGTTGTTAACTTTGGTATCAATCTGGATATTCTCCTTTCTAGCAAAATCAATTTCTACATCCCTAGTCAGATTCATATCTCTAATAGGGGCAATAATACCAAGCGAAGGATCTAAAGATTTTATTGTAACATCGAAACGAACTTGATCATTGCCTTTTCCAGTACATCCATGAGCAATGAAATTACAATTCTCCTTATGGGCTATTTCAACAGTTTTTTTTGCAATTAAAGGCCTTGCCAATGCCGTTGCAAGGGGATATTTTTCTTGATATAAACCATTTGCACGTATACTAGGGACTATATAATCAGAAACAAATTCATCTTTGGCATCAATAAAAACATGTTTTAATGAACCAATATCTAGAGATTTTTTCTCAGTTTCGACAAAATCTTCATTTTGTCCACAATCAACAGTAACAGTAACTACATCCAAATCATGTATTTTTTGTAAATATCTAATACATACAGATGTATCTAAACCTCCAGAATAAGCTAATGCTACCTTTTTTTTAGTCATAGATGTGGCTGCAATAAACTATTATGATATTTAATTTTTTATGTTTTAAAATATCAAATTCAATTAATAATAATATTGTATAATTCAATAAAGTTTTATCTTACTCATTGATTTCTGAAATTGTGTATAAAAGATACACTTTAGATGAGATAAAGAGAAAAGTTATTGCTGCATTACAACATAATTCATCGGGAATGTCTGGTAATGAAATTGCAGATAAAATTCAAGTAAACAGGACTACGGCAGCAAAGTATCTAAATATTTTATCAACCATTGGAATAATTAGTATGAAAAAAATAGGCACTGTGAATATATGGACACTGCAACCTTCAATTTCTAAAATACAAGACTATTCAGATTTTTTTTATATGCAACAATTGTTTATGGATTTAATTTTACAATACGACGAAATTCAAGGAAGTAAACTTATACTAAATTTATTAAATTCAGATTGTAATAAATTAAAAATTATTTCTGAAATAATTGTGCCTACTATAAATACAATTAATGAAACATACAAAAGGGGGCGTATTGGAAAAACTGAATTGATATCAATATTGGATAAAGTCTTGGACATAATTATTTTAATGTATTTTAATATTACTTATCCTCCTGAAAAAATAATGGAAAATATCTATCCGATATTTATAGTGGGAAATGAAGAACAAATAATTACATCAAAATTATGGTCGCTAACATTTAAGATTATTGGATGTAGACCATTTTTTATAGGAAATGTAGAAAAACAAATCGATCCGTTTTTCGATCTAGATTTACAGAGATTTATTCTAAAAAATTGGAAAAATAAAAATGGAACCATGATAATTTTTATTTACGCTTCTGAAGAAAGTTCTCTTAGATTTTTATTTACCTCAGTACAGGAAATAAAATTGAAAATGAACGCAGATGTAAAGATAGCTATTCACGGACCAGATAAATTATTAGAAGAAATTTCCTCTATGAATCCAGATTACAAAATTCCTGATTTCAAATCTTTAGTTACCATGATGAAAGAATTAAAAATAATTTATTAATACTGAACTCTCAATTTACATATTGTTATTTAAATCTATATAAAAAATAAAAATATCAAATAAAAATTTTTATTAATAAAACTTTGAAAATGGGCCGAAAGGGAGTTGAACCCTCGACCTTTCGATTATCAGTCGAACGCTCCACCAAGCTGAGCTATCGGCCCAATTATCTATTTTATAAAAATATTGGAGGTATTTAATCGTGTAGGTAAAATAA
>QCWD01000122.1 GCA_013114725.1 Nitrososphaeraceae archaeon
AAATTTAGGAATTTCATTTTTGGGTTTTGTCGCATTCTTGCCTTTTCCTCCTGAAAAAACAATTTCATGTTCTTGGGGGTCAAGAGATCTAGATAATACACCAGAAACCACCGTGGTTACTCCCGACGAATGCCAATCAAAACCAAGTACACATCCAAAAGACTGAAACCATAACGGATCCGACAATTTCCTCAAAAATTCCTCTGTCCCATGTTCATTAATGATTATTTTAGATATGATCCTAGATAGTTTTATCATTCTTTTTACAAGGTATTGTGGCGGATGGCCTCCATGCAAAGGGAGATTCATGGAAGCTATTCTCAACCTATTATTTATAGTGAAAATACCTTTTTAAATGCTTCAAATATAAAATCACTATTCTAAAAGTATATTTCTCAAAATTATGACCATTCAATTTTCAAATATTATATTGATTAGTTTTATTAGTGATTAAATATTCATGATACTACCGATAGGATGGAGATAATATGAAACCATATTTAGAAAATAAAACATGATTATATCATTAAAAGATTTTACAAATCTCCTTTAACGTTCTTCTAAATAGAATATAAAATCACCAATCTTTCAGATTTACAAAATAATAAGGTTATTAGAATATTGAGAATAAATTTGAAAATATTCTTTAATTTATCGATAGTTTGTACCGTTATTTTATTATCATGACAGGACATTCCGCATACGTAACTACACCCGATGAAGTGCTTCCAAGAAGGATTTTTTTAAGTCCTGTTCTGCCTCTACTGCCCATTACAATTAGGTCAACATCTTCTTTTTTTACATACTCCAAAATCGTACTATATACAGATATAGATGTGGAAACAACCTCTGTTTTAACATCAGCTTTATCGAAATCAATATTTTCTTTATTGTCTTTAATAATTTTTTCAAATTCCTTTTCTGCTTCATCTTTTGCTTTCTCTGCCAGACGCTCTATTTGACTAGGGGTAACAAAACCTGATAGATTTGAGTATTCCGTATTGAGTGGCGAATAAATTATGTTCATTAAAATCACTTGTGAATTATATCTTGATCCAATATCTATTGCATATTTTGCTGCGTGTCTTGAATTTTCAGAACCGTCTACTGGAACTACTATTTTTGAAAATAATTTCGTATTCATACTTGATATTATTGAATCTGACGATTTGTAATATTATCTATTACACTTGGCCTTGAACTCTGTTATTCTGGTTTTGACTGCATTTTTAACAAATCCCAATCGCATGCATAGTCAGCACTATGGTCCCACAATCTTTTAAATGAATTTAAATACAAATCAAATGTATCTTTATTTTTTTTCCTAGTTACTTCAAAAATTCTTTTACTATTTGATGATCCATAAAGCAGTGGTTCTACCAGCATACTTGCATCTGAATCACTATATTTGTCTAAAATTATCATATTGTTGGTAGGTATAGTATTGAAAGTTTTTAATTCAAAACAATTAAGTTCTTTTTGATTAAGAGAAATAATTTTCATATTACATAATTCTGATAATGTTAATAACAGGTTATTTTCAAAATTGCCAATTTCAGTCAATTCCTGAATATCACTTAAAAATGGAAGTTTAGGATCTGGCACCAAAATTTTAACCAAAATTCCACTTTTTAATAAATTTCTAATTAATGTAATATAATTTACCGAGATAATCTGATTCAAATTCAAATGTATGATGTCTATTTCTCTTTTTGCATTTATAAGAAATTCATAAAATTTTATTTCATCTTTTGAATAGAACTGTATTGGCTCCTCTCTACCATCCTTTCCAAGAATATCCTTAATTTTTGAACTCATAAATGGTGGAATGCTTGTAGATATGCTGGTCCCTTTTTCAATTATGCTGGTCCCTTTTTCAATTATGCTGGTCCCTTTTTCAAATATACTATCGAAAGACAATATGGTATAACATGTTCTATTAGGATAAAAATTTTTATCTATTGGATTTTTTAATATATTGTTGGGTAATAATATTTTTAGTACAAGTCATATAAAATAAGCTTGTGTATTTTTTAATTACAGTGCTATTAAATATTGAATCTATACTTGACAACGAATTCGACTAAATTAAGGTTCAAACTTAATTACAATCCAATCAATTATGATCTTAAAACAGGAAAATTTCAGGTTCAATCAGAAAAATTTGAGAATTATGAGGATGCCCGTGCAAATCATTGGCAATGCGACAAATGTGAACACCGTTTCTCTACATACAAATCTCTACGAGGACATAAAAAAGAGGTTCATGCATACTAGTTTTTCAAATTTTTTTTTTAAAAAATTATAAATTTAACTAAAATCTTGTTTTTACCGTAAAATCATATTTATTATAATTTTTATACTTTTTTATGTAAAATTTTAAAAATTTTTTAAAAAAGAAATTCTGAATTATTTTTTTATATTTTTTTTATATCAAAGATTTTATTTAGGTTATACAATCGTTTCTTATGGAAGCATACTGCGTCAAATGTAAAGCAAAACGTGATATGAAGGACGAAAAGAAAGTAACCATGAAAAATGGAAAACCTGCAACACAAGGCATCTGTACTGTCTGTGGAACAAAGATGTTTAGGATAGGTAAGTAAATAACGATAATATGATAGTAAATTTCGTTAATAATTACTATCTATTTTTTTCTCTATTTTCTATCGGTTCTCTAATCTACTATATTCTTATCTTTGGTTATTATACTATATTATATAATCAATAGTACAAATTAATAGTAAAAAAATTATCTTTGAAACTAGAGTTCTATTCCTATAGTAAAAAGCTGACAAAATCAAAAATATAACAACTTTCGTACTTTAGTATCAAGGATATGAAGAATGGAATATTTGTTTTAACAAGTATACTTTTTGCTACAATCGTTTCAATTCTCAGTATCGGTATTTTCTCTGAGAATTTAGTTATGGCACAAACACAGAACGCCACCACTTCCAGCAATCAGTCAAGTATCACTCAACCTACATATTCTACAAGTACTATGGCAGTAAAGATAACCTCACCAGAGGCAAATTCTGTTGTTCCAGTAGGTAACCTCTCTATTTCAGGGATTTCTTCTGATAATGCGGAAACAAATTGTCAGGTCTATGTAGATTGGAATGATCTTAAACCATTTCAAAATGTGACTGCAACAGGAGCGAATGGTGAAAACGACTTTTCAACATGGAGTTTTAAATTCGATAAATCCTATCATGAAATAATTGAAGGAATTAATGAGCTAACATCAAAAATTACATGTACTGATAATTCTAATACTATTTCAAAATGGAATAGCCTTAATGTAACTGGACTTCAAGGACAAAATAATATGGTAAACAACACATTTTCCGCTAATAACACCAAATCAAATAAAATTATTTTATCCGAATCAAACATGACTGACATTGAAAATAATAATTCTACTGCTATCAATTCGGTTCATTTGGAATCAGAACCAACAACAACACAAATCTCAACCAACGAATATGCAGTTAATTTAACGAATGTCAATACTTTGACAGAACAAAATAATTCTGCGGTAACGAATAATGTGAGTGAAACATATGTAAGTTCAGGTCAAGTCGATATATCCATGGAATTAGAAAAGGATGAAGTTCATCAAGGAGATTTTCAACAATTACATATAGAAGTGATTGATCCTTTGACACAAACTGAAATACCTGAAGCAAACGTTAAAGCATTCATAAGTTCTGGTACAGATTTTGTCAAACAACTTTTCGGAACTACTGACGAAGACGGCAAATCAAAAATATCATGGAAGGTAGGAGGAGACAGTAATCCCGGAAAATACGATGTCAAAGTACTGATATCAAAAGATGGATATACAAACTCATCTGGAGACACTAATTTTACAGTTTATCCAAAGACATCAGCTATGACACAGGTGATCGATGACGACAAGAATGCGAAGATATCTTCAACCAGTACTTTTGGCGAACCCCTAAAAATTGAAGATTTCAAGACGGAAAGCGAACTATCTAAAATGACTATGGATACTAAAAAGAAACAAGAAGTAACCCCTGCAACTAAAAAGATTCCTATTGATAAAGCAGAGCCTATAGTAACCCCTGCAACTAAAAAGATTCCTATTGATAAAGCAGAGCCTATAGTAACCCCTGCAACTAAAAAGATTCCTATTGATAAAGCAGAGCCTATAGTAACCCCTGCAACTAAAAAGATTCCTATTGATAAGCAACCATCAACATTAACCATAAGCGGAGGCGAAATTGAAAATGAACAATCTTCAATTCCAGCTTTTGTTGATCTTGAAACTGAACCTCCAGTTACATCAACTATTGAACTTGGTACTAAAGATTCAAAAATGATTATTGAAAATGAACATCCTTTCAAGTTAACACAAACTGGAGATGAGCAAGGTATACATTCTTTGGAATCAGAAACAAAAGCTCAACTGAAGGGTCCAAAGGCCGTAGCGACTACTGTAGATGGTTTACCATATGAAATGCCATCATTATTTGGATAGGCATCCATAATATTTTTTTTGAATTTTTATTATTTATATCTTGTTTTATTTACCTTGTTTAAACAATAATAAAATTTTCTTGTGACTAAT
>QCWD01000123.1 GCA_013114725.1 Nitrososphaeraceae archaeon
AAGATATTAATTTCAAAATAAACCGAGGAGAATTTATATCAATTGTTGGACCTTCTGGAAGTGGCAAATCTACGTTACTTAATATTATAGGAGGTCTAGATAAGCCAACTTCAGGGGAGGTTATCATAAATGGTCTTAATATCCTGTCCCTTAATGAATCTGAAATTGCACAAATGCGAAATAATTTGATAGGATTTATTTTTCAATCCTTTAACCTAATTAATAGAACTAGTGTTCAAAAGAATATTGAAATACCTGCCATAATAATGGGAATGAATAAAAACTTGCGCCATTATCGTTCACAAAAGTTACTAGAACTGTTAGGAATAAAAGATAAAACGGAATACAAACCCATGGACCTTAGCGGTGGGCAACAACAAAGAGTTGCTATTGCACGCGCCTTGATTAATGACCCAACGATAATTCTAGCAGATGAACCAACAGGAAACTTGGATACCAAAACTGGTGAAGAAGTTTTTGGTTTACTTAAAATGCTTACTAACAAATATAAAAAAACAATTATTATGGTAACACATAATCAAGAGCTAGCCGTAGAAACTGACAGGACTATTTTTATAAGAGACGGAAAAATAGAAAAGGAACTTATTAATTAAATTGTTAATCAAATTGTTAAATAAACAAAGAAAAAATCGAAAAACCTTAATATTAGATATTTGCGAGTAGATGAAATGAAGATAACAACATTATGACACTTACTTTCTTCATTTTATTTCCTTCTATATTGTTTTTGTTATTAGTTTTGGTACTAATTTTTATAAATCCCAATTTTTTAATCCTCCGTGATAGTTATGGCCAAACAGGATCACTTGATGATAGAAGTCCGAGATTTTTAGAAGCGTACTGGACAAATAAACATTTAGCATCATCCCAATCTCCAGAAGAGAGCAATCCCTTAACAGTTGAGGTTGCCCCTGGGGAAGGCCCGTCAACTCTTGCAGTAGTATTGGTCAATACCGGGAGATCAGAAATTACTGGAGTAACTGCAGATTTAACACTACCAGAAGGCTTCAAATCTATAAGAGGTGAAAACTACGTAAAATCCGAAAACATTTCCGTTGCAAGCTACAATTCAATTGTAAAGCCTGGAGAGAGTTTCCCGCTCTATTTTACTTTTAGAGTCTTAAATGACACAAAAGTTGGTCCTTATTACGGATCTATGAAAATAACTTATTCAAAAGTTCTGGAAACCGGACAAATTGTATCAGATATCACCGTACCTTTCCGTGTACCTGGCAAAGTAATTCTGGATGTAATATTACAGAAACAAAATTTAATTACCAACACACCAAATTATTTGCCAATTTTGTTATATAACAAAGGATCTGCAGATGCAAATGGAGTAATTGTTACAATTACCAATATTTCTGGAGGAACTACAACAATAGCAAATAAAGATCATAAAAATAATGATAATGGCATTATTAACAATCAAATACTTTATAATAATTATGAAACTAACACTAATCTTGGTAGTAGTAAATATAATATCACAAATACTTCTACTAACAATACTAAAAATATTTTAACAAAACAAACATCACAACAAGAATCTTATGGTAAACCAATTGATATTCAAGCTACGACATTTAATGTAGAGAGAATTTTGGCAAATAACACTGCATTAATTATTCCTGTCATATACCCTGATTATTCTACTGGAGGAACTATCCAAAATATGAAATTAAAGATAGATTACAACGATCCTTATGGCAATAAAAAAAGTTCGGAAACTTCTGTCGGACTAATAATATCTCCTAATCCTCCAGAATCTGTTTTGAGTATAGATGAGGCTAGAAATTCATTAGATACTAGTAATACTGATAATGATAGTGATAGACCCACATCTAATACTACAAAAAAGGATTCACTTATGCTCAGAGCTGGAATGATTGAAAGTGCTAAAATAATTGTTTCCAACAATGGAAACAAAGAACTAAAAAATATTGTTTTTTCTCTTAAATCTGAATCAGACTCTGTTAAACTTCTTGGTGATACAAGATGGACGTTAAATTCTATGGAACCATTCTCAAAAAGAGAATTAGTAACACAGATCTTCTCATCAGAGGAAGTAATAGGTAAACCTATTTCATTTATATTAGATGCCGAATATATTTCGGGAGGAAAGTCTAAAAAAGATTCCCTTTCTCTAGGAGCTTACGTACAAGGACAAATAAAAATAAGAGCTTATGAAGTATCTATAGAAGATATAGGTGGAGTTCTAAACCTTGTTGGAAATTTGTTAAATGAGGGAAATACCGTAGCACTTTTTACTACTATAGAAATTATTATTAAGAATGATGAAGTATCATCTAAAATCACCTCAAATTCTTCCCAGACTGGAGATAGAATAAAACAACTACCTTTGAAAAGTTTGCCCATTCCTCAGTATTTAGGAGACCTTACAGAAAATTCACCATTACCTTTTAGTATTCCAATTGATATCGCATTAGATACAGATGATGGTAGATACCTGACAAATTTAAAAATAGTATACAAAGATGATTTGCGGATAGAACATGTTGTAGTTTTAGAAGAAACGGTGAATTACAAACCTGTAAATATTGATCAGACTAACGCAAGTGAAAGTATCAGTAGTATTTTAGGCTTTACCATATCTAATTTTATAACTAAAGTAATTATTATTTTATCCATTCTGATCGTTATTATAATAATATTTGTCATTTTTACTATCAAAAGGAGAAAAAACAAAAAATCAAAATTATATAAATCCCTGAAGCATCAAGATAGTGATATGAAGGATTTTTTAGGTGACATAAAGGATGAAAGCGGGTAAAAAGCAATTAATAAAAAAAGTTATTATGAAGTTTTTACATCAATAAAATAAATAAAGGATAAAGAAATTTGAAATGGATTTTAAAGAAATAATACTCTTATCACTTGACGCTATTAAAGAGAGAAAAACAAAATCCATACTGACAATTGTAATGGTAATGGTGGGTAGTAGCCTAATGATCGCAGTTAGTGGAATGGGTGCTGGCTTTAGTGAATTTTTTAATAAACAAACAAGCAATCTTGCAGGTAATATTATGTTCATAAATCCGGCACCGCAAGCACAAAGTGGAGGAACTGGTCCTGGTGGTGGTAATAATGCAGGACCTCCTCCTGTTGCAAAAATTACATTAAATTCTGCAGTAGAAAAGAGATTAAGTTCACTTCCCTTAGTAAAAGAAGTTATACCTTCATATCAATCTCGAGTAACTATTCAATCAAAAGGTGAGTCAAAAGATTTTGCGATATTTTCTTTAAATCCACAAAAACTAAGAGTTATTGCTCCTACTTTAGTATATGAAGAGGGCTCAGTGGTGAGATCCAATGACCCTTCAGGAATGATCGTTTCCAGTGATGTAGCCCTTCCTCCAGGAGAATCTACCCCCTTTCTATCTTTGGGACAAACTGTACAAGTATCTTATACTTTTGTGGATCTGATAACAGGAAACAGAGAGATTGAAACAAAAAGTTTTGTCATTAGAGCAATAATAAAGCAATCAGGAAATCCTAACATTGACAAAGCTGTGATCATTAATGAACAAATAGGAAACACACTTCTTCATAAATCTGGAAAATTTGATGCATTAATATTAGTAGCTCAATCTCCTGATAGTATAGATAGTATTGAGACTGAAATAAGAAAACTTTATGGTAATGATATAGGTATTACTACAGTAAAAGCTCTTATTCAGACAATTAAAGAGTTTACTAGTGGATTAAGTTCTTTTCTTTTAAGTATTGCAATTGTATCATTAATAGTGGGAGCCGTTGGAATAATAACAACCCTGTATACTTCAGTAATAGAAAGAACTAGGGAAATAGGAACTTTGAAAGCCATTGGAGCACAAAATTTTGATATTTTAACTCTTTTTTTAGTAGAGGCATTACTGATCGGTGTTTTGGGCGCAACCGCTGGTTTGGGAACTGGTGTAATTCTGGGATATATTCTGAATACAGGATTTGGTTCTAGTAGCGATGGAAATGAATCTGTACCTGTTTTTTATATAACTGATATGGCAAGAGTTTGGTTTATTACCTTAGGATTGAGTTTTTTAGCCGGACTGTTTCCCGCTTTTAAAGCATCGCGTTTGCTGCCCATAGAGGCATTAAAGAGAGAATAGAATTACTACAAAATTATTTTTTCCTAAAACAATAAAATTATATCCATTGCTATTTTCATAGGTAAAAAGTATTTAGTTGTAATATTTACTGCATTTATCCAAATTATAGATTAAAAATTTGAATTGGAATTTTTTTTGTACTGTTTTAAATTTACAAAACCTACTTGGATTTAGATGCTACTATTTAGTAAAAAAATAGAAACTAGAGAAGAATTTAATCAGATTAAGATTAACGTAATTTTACTATTAAAATTGCATGTCTTTAATCATCAATAGTTTCTCCCAAATCGCTGACATCAATTTCATCCTTTGAGGATCCAATACCAAATGATTCAAGCTGATTTTGAATTTTATTTGGTTGCGTAAATATATCCATGTCACCATGATTGCTTAAGATTACTTATTTGAGTATCACCCTTATCAGGATCAAAATCTACTATAATATCATTTCCATCGCCACAATCAAAAAAATTTATACCTTTTCCTCCTATTAAAACATCATCTCCTTCGCCTCCATAAAGTTCGTCATCTCCATCTCCTCCTACTAGTAAGTCAGGTCCTGAACCAGCTTGAATTATGTCATCGTCTGGACCACCGTAGGTTTTGTCGCTACCATGTGATCCTAAAATTTTATCAGTTCCTTCATCACCATAAAGTTCATCATTACCTTCTGAACCTTGGATAACATCATTTTTCTCAAATCCTCTCACAATGTCACCTTGTTCACATCCTGAACCTATAGCTGATCCACTTTCGGTTACTGGACATGCAATAATTACATCAGGACGAGTACCTACTATTATATTCGAATCATTTGAACCACAATTATCATCACTTCCTGCCTGAGCATTGAATAAAAAAGGATTATTAAAAGATAAAACCGAATATGATAACAATATTATAAATCCAATGAATACAAAAGTATTACAAGGTGAAAAAACAAAACTTTTTCCACCAAAATTATTTATTAACCATCTGAAGTGCATATTATGATTTGAATCTCCTTATTAATAAATAAAAAAAATTTTAATATATAAGTAAATTCTATAAAAAATTTAAATTTTTTTCTTCTATTCATTCTCACTCTAAAATATGATTGATCTTGAGATATGAGAGAATATAAAACCATGAATTAGGTAATGATTAAGATTGTGAATATAATGGATACCAATAAATAATTAAACAAAATAACAAATAATAATAATTATTATTTTGATGGTAATTTAGTAAATACACCTAAGAATTATAAAATTTAAGTTTTGAATTATTATTTACTAATATTTCTATTACTATGTACAAATAATGTTTATTTACTATATTAGAATTGTTGAATATTGAAATAGCACTGTTATTGATGTTTCTAATTATTAGTTATTATATAGTAAACCATGTATTACACTGTACAATAATGGTACCGATACCGCAGGACACAACGTATCTAAATATTTTAGATTTTATAATTGGTAACTATTACTATTAATATCAGAAAAATACTTTTCAACACCAATAATTTAAAGACATGCAACAAAACTAAAGATTAAAAATTGTTTTACTAGACAATTATCCAAGGAAGTTTTCCAGTTTGAAGCATCTTTGATATATTTTGAACATCTCCAGTAATATCTACTTGTTTTGTCCATTTCCCGAACTGAGTATAATCGTTTGCTGTCCTGCATTTCTTTAATAGGTTTAGGTCATCTGCTTCAACAGTGTATATCAATCCAAATACATCTCCAGGATTAAAGTTATAGATGTCTTGGATTTTATGTGTTATCGTTCCCTGAATTTGTATTCTATCATTTCCAAGTGGAATTACCGAAATAACAGCAGAAGATTTTAAATGTGATTCACCTATAGTCCAATAATAATCACTGTCATATCCAGCATCAATGGCTCTGTCCAAGTATGCATCAAGTACTTGTATTTGTCCAGTAGATGAAGCTTTTTTTACCAGATCTGTTAGACTATTATCAGAGTTTCCTATTCCTCCACTTTCAAATCTTTGTTCATTGAATTTCTCTGCGGATTTTACAAATCCATAACTTCGTAACCATTCCGCATCCAAAGTTAGAGGATCAATTTGCTGTCCTGATTTCCAGACATTATATCCATTTACGGCATGATTAAATCCTAGGATAATCCATCCACTAATGGAATTGTCCATTCTATTTTCTGCTTCCTTTATTTTCTCTTCATTAGTATCAGAACATTGTACATAAACAGAAACTACA
>QCWD01000124.1 GCA_013114725.1 Nitrososphaeraceae archaeon
AGAAATATTTTCATCTAGAGATATTTTGAGAAAATTGGAATATTCACTCAGTCTATAAATACTTCTTGATATATCTGAATATCTAGAGGTTTATCTAATATGTCACCAATTCTTGAAAATAAATCTTTCATATGTGGCATTTTAAAATGGTTATCCAATGATGCTCTGCTGTCCCAAACTTCATCAAATAGGATCTTGTCTGGATTATCAATTGCACGATGAGCTACATAGGCTATATTTCCTTCCTCCTCTCTGGTGGGTTTGACAAGTTCTAACAATATATCCATTAACTCCATTCCTTTCCCACTTTTTGCTTCCAATATCGCCAATACTCTTATTGAAGCATCTGTTCTATTTTGAAACTTTGTTAAATCAGTGGTTTGAAACATAATTAACACATGGTTATTATATATATAATATTTATCAAACTTTTCTTTATCAATGTGACTTTTTAATAATTGATAAATTTTAATGTTAGTGAATATTATGTGCAATACTAACCCTTGCTCATTTTTATTTTTCATATTTTCTGTTGTACGACTTGCAGAACCAAATTTAGACTTCAGAATTACTTAACAATGATTTAAAGTATAAAGTTATAGGACTCTATAAACCATGATAACTAACAACACAATACAGTAAATTATTGAGATATAAACAAAAGCGATCCAGATACGTCAGACTTGCAGAATAGTTACTACGCATTTTAAAACACCGCAGAAATTTGCATACCGGCATAGTGTTTTGTAGAATGGATAATTTCTTCATTTACACTCACTTTCGATAGTAAGGACACATATTTGAGATTATAGATTGAACAGGGTTCAAAATAATGCAAGCATCACAATACTATGCTGCTAGGTCTAAATCTAGAAGCAAATATGCTAAACTATCTATTGGGTCTGATGTCTTGGCACATATTGTCTGGTTGATAAAGGTAAGATGTAATCCAACAAAGTACGATAACATTGATTTTAAACCCATTGTAACAAAAATGTCAGAAATAAAAAAAATTATCTGCCGTTGTTGCAGACAGAGGATATGATAGTGATTGTGATGACAATAATGTACTGGTACAGCAGAAACTGGGTTGGTACAGCATCATACCTGCAAGAAATGAAAATGTACCTGTCAGAAAGATTTTTGGAAGATATAGAAAGATGATTAAACGGAAATATAGTAAATTGCTATATCATCAGAGAAATAAGAAAGAAAATTTCATATCTGTCATAAAAATACTATTTGGAGAACATATAAAATCTAGATTAATAGGAATGCAAAATAGAGAATGGATTTTCGATGCATTACATATAATGTCAATAGAATGGTAAATCTGTTAGTGTTGTTGATGATTTCTACAGAACCAGTTAGAGAAAAAAACTTAAATATGAATTTCTATTGAAATTTTTGTATGGACCAAAAAACATTTGTAACTTTATCTGCCATCTTTGTATTTACTTCTTTGATGGTACTGAGCATGAATCCCATAACAGTCTATGCAAATACTACAAATAAATTTGTTATACAAAATACTGCCTCATCTACGCAAGACCCAACTCCAGGACATGAATCGCATCAAATAGTTATTGCATTACCGCCACGAGATGATGGAAAGATATACGGTGGAACAGTAACCTATTCTGCAAGTAAAGCAGTCGAAGTTGTCGTTTTTCATCCATATAATGCATCTGCAACAAATGAAGAACATGGTGAACCATTAAATGTACCATTTGGAGACGGTAAGGTAGGAATTTCATTAATGACTCAACACACAGGTGAATATAATGCAGGTTCACTTAACTTCGCTGGTTCTGCATTAGCATTTCATACAAGAAGTGGAGAACCATTTAGCGTTGTTTACACAACAGCTGGTTATCTGATGAATGCCACGGGCCCATAATTTTTTATTTTTTCAAGTTATACATAATTCGGTATCGAAAATAAAAGATATTTATATTATATAATTACCAGCATTTACAAACTACAGTAATTATGATATAATTATAATTATCTGACTCTACCTTCAGAATATAACCGATATGATATACCACTGACAAAATTTTGTATATTTCTAAAAAACATGCTCCCGAACATAAAAAATATATTCAATTCTGAATAATTTGTAACCACATCTTTTTTAGAAATTATATTTACTATACTAAAATTAATAAAAATACTAAAAGGTAAATACTAACTATAGAAAAATGTCTATTAAGTTTACGATTATCTGAAAATCAATTAAACTAACAATCATGAATCAATTAAAATCGATTTTAGTAATATCATGGACTTTAGCAGGCGTTTATTAGAACTAACTAAAATTTTACAAAAATTAATATGAATACTAAATGCAGGTTATATCCATGATGATAAAAAATAATTTATTCGCAATAAGAATACCAATTTTCTAAAACAAAAGATAAAATTACATATCTTCATTATGCCTATAAATACACTTGATTTTATGAATACTGATACTTAATTTAAAATTTAAAGATGATGAAATCTGTAAATCAATTTGCATTTTAATTATCTACTTGATATAAAAAAATTTGATTATTATAATTATTTTTTTAATCTTTTCATTTTGTAATTATCTTGTTACTAAAGTTATATTTTGCTTTGAATTAGTAATACTTGTAAATTGACATAGAAACTTTCATTTTCTTGATATCTCAAGACAGAATGGGTTTCTGCTTGTAGAGATGTAACAGGATACTACTTTCATGTCCTATTAATATAATGTCTATTAATCTCTTGTTTGGATGAATCTATAAATGTGCAAGATTAAATGCAATATTGTTATTGCCGTTATATTTGTTACCATAGTTGCAGTCATTGCTAGTCCTGTATTGTTGTACAATTTCTCCGGTACTTGAATACAAATTTTTTTGCTAGTTATTCTATGCAACCTATACATACATCTCACCATATGATTGTCTTGAACAAATCTTGCAAAATCAGACAAAAATTCTGATAATTAATGTATCTTACTTTAGTACATTAAAAATAGTACACTCAAAACAAGAGAAATTAGCAGAATATCGATACCTAGACACTGTTATCGCTCTACCATGTCAATTTTATTCTATTTATTTTTATTTTCTAGATCTTATTTTATTTCACATCGCCCAAAATACAATCCCACCACTCTGAAAATGGAATTAAATTCTAATAAGCCGAATATAGTAAATCACCAGATAATGAAAGTTTTTTATAAATAATTTTTTATAATCTAATAAATATTTAAGTTATTTATTAGAAAACTGGACTATCTCAAATTTTTCTGTAAAAATATCTATTATATTCTACCTTTCCTTTTTGACTATGTTTTATTAAGAAAATGGAAATTATATTGATATTTTCCTATACTTGACTAATATTACGGTAAAGTTAACAATAAGTAAGGAGTTATAAATATTGAAATCAAAGAAAGTAATTCTTATCACATATCCTGATGATTTCAGTGAACAGGAAGCAAAAAGTCTTGTCGAATCTGCATCAGAAAACTATATGTTAACAAAGATTTTCACACAAAAATATCTTAATCACTCAAAATATGGTATTGGCTCCGGTAAAGTTGATGAAATAAAAGATTATCTAAAAGAAAATCCAAACGATTTGGTCATTATAGACGAACGTCTTACCGGCAAAATGATTTATAATCTCGAAAAAGAATTTGGAATTAAAGTTATCGATAGAGAAAGACTTATTCTTGACATATTTTATTCAAGGGCAACTACTAATGAAGCAAAATTACAAATTCAATTGGCTGAAATAAAATATGAATTACCACAGGTTAGAGAAAAGGCAAAAATTTTAAAAGGAAATGAGAGACCGGGGAAAGGTGGCAGTGGTGAATACATAGTTGACGTGAAATTTCGTGACCTTAAAAGAAGGATGGGTTTTATTATTGAGAAGTTAAATCAAGCAAGACAGAAACGTAAACTCTATCAGACTCAACGACTCAATAGCAACATCCCCGTAATAGCACTGGTAGGATATACAAGTGCTGGTAAAACAACCTTATTTAATACATTGACCAATGAAAATAAAGAAACTTCAGGATCTTTATTTACAACACTTACAACTACCACAAGGTCTTTTTTTATCAATAATAAAAAATTTATGCTAACTGATACTGTGGGATTTATCAGTCGACTTCCTACTTATATGATAGAGGCTTTCAAATCCACCCTTGAAGAATCACTTGATGCAGACATTATTTTATTATTGGTTGACTCCTCTCAATCATTAGATGATTTTCAAATAAAATACTATAGCTGCTGGCAAATACTTAAAGAACTTGACGTGAATGAAACAAAAGTTATTCCTGTTTTTACAAAATTTGATAAAACTAGTTCAGAGCAGATACAAAAAATAATTGGATACTTTGAAATACAAAATCCTCTTTGTATTTCTACTAAAACTGGTTATGGTTTACGGAAACTTGAAAAAGTGATTCAACAGCAATTAAAAATACCAAATCCACTGGAAATCCGATAACAAAAATTTGTTTATTATGAAAAA
>QCWD01000125.1 GCA_013114725.1 Nitrososphaeraceae archaeon
TTGATAAAAAATGACTCAAATATTATAGATAAGAGTATGAGGAACCTGTAACACTATATCTCGTTGCTTCAATACTGACAACAACTTAGATGCAGTATTGATTAAAATACTATATTTACATAATATTTGCCAAATCCGTTTATATCACAGATAAAATAATACGAAAAAATACAAAAGTAATTATTATTAAAAACAAGACATTTAATACATTTGAAATTCTCTGATTTAGTTCATACACAGTTTATTTTTCCATGAGTATCCTGTAATGGAAAGAGATTTGATGGTTTGGTTTGATTTTTTTGTTTTGAGACTTGATTAATGTTATTGTGTCTATATTGAATATATTATTTTTTGATATTATATTCTTAACTCTAATAAAATCTGTGTCTATAGGATTTATAAAAAATATCTTGATATAAAACACGATCCTTAACATTAATTTCCTTTCGATATACATTGTATATACAGAAACATAAAATTACAGATGCGAACTTACATTAAATAAATAATCTTATACTATTGATGATTTAGGATGATAAAATTATAAATTGGTCTACAATTTTATTGCTGATATTATTTTTGCCTGATATATCATCTTTCTTGTTAGAATAGAAAGTTCCTTCTATGTATTCATCATTAATTTCAAGATTTAGAAAACCAAAGTGGTCATCACTTTGTTTAGCAACAAAAGGAGCTTGTCCTTTGAGATCGTAAAGAGACCTTCCTGCAGTACCTACTATTAGATAAATCTGTCCAAGTTGATCTTTGTATTTTGTATGGTTTTTATCTACTATTATAGGCTTAGAACTCTCATTTTCGCTATTGTATTTTATCGGGAATGTTCTCTGATAGTTATGATTATCGCTGACAAGTACTAGGTCAACATCATATTTGTCAAAAAGTGGATGAAATGTATCTCTTAACGAGGAATCAGCACTATGTTCGGATGGGGAAGTATACATAGGCGTAGAGTTAACAGCAAATATCCAATCGGTATCTGGATTGGTAGACGCAGTTTTTAAATCATTTTCAATGAATCTATACTGTTTAGAAGTAGGACTATAATCAATATGTGGATCTATAACAACAACATGTACATTATTTATGTCAAAAGAATAATAGGTTTTTGTTAAATTCAAAGGTTTTAGATATTCTTTTTTAATACCTTTTTTTCCTCCCACTGTATCACTGTATTCGTGGTCTCCCATAGCTATCTTCATCTTTGATTTAAATGGTGATATTTGATTAAACCAGCAATCTCCGGTAGGTCTATAGCTTAGATCTCCTGATGCAATTACAAGTTCGGGGTCATTATTTTGAATATTTTGTGATGTTCTTTTAGCATTAGGATTACATCCCCAATCTCCAGCAATTGCAATATTGAAGGTATTATTTTTTGTTGTTTGTTTTGCTGACGTTGTTTTACTAGTTTCGGTAGGTAATTTTTTCCTAACATCGGTTTCATTAAAACCTTGAAGAGAGAGTGAATTGTTATTTGGTGAATCTGTGAAGCTCGTTCCATTCAATACTAGAATTAATTGTGATTTATAACTAGAAGTATAATTTTGAAATTGAAGATCCTTATGCTTACTATTTTTGTTATTAAAAGATGATTCTTCTGCATATGCCATGTATCCTAAATCTATTGTAACGCCCGCCAATATTAGAGATAGAAAAATTAAAAAAAAGTATTTCATTGACTGTTAATCACCATAAAATAATTTATTTTACTAAACCAATTTGATTAAAATTTATTGAATCTTTTGTCGATCTCTTAAAAGAGATAGATACTTCATAAAATTTTAGTATTATATATATGAAGATAGAGTTATTTTTTTTGACTTGAAATTGATGATTTATTATCAAATTGAATACCGATCAATCAACTTTATACGGTAATATATAAAAGACATTTGGTACAACTGTTTAATTATAATTCTTTAGTATGTAAAGATTATTTTTATACATTTAAATACTTTTATTAACCAATATTTTGTAAATATTAAAACTCCATAAACTATTGTACATTTAATGGTGAAAAGACAGACTCGATTAATCTAACAAAACCTATATCTTTACTATACCTTTGAAAATTCCTTTTCTAATAAATGATCAAATTCAATAGAAACATAACATCCACAATTGTAGTAATGTATTCACTGTATTTGTATTTTCTTGGTCTCAGTTTGAGAAATACTAGTAAGGCACTACCATATTTGGAGATAGGAAGAAAGGAAGTTACGTGTCTGTCTGTAACTGGATACATAGATTTATTTTATTAGCCAAAAAGTTTACAGAAGGAAAAGAATCTCTGCGTTTATTATGGATGAATTTTTATCAAAAAAAGATTGGCTGGAAATATTATCTGTGGATTGCTGGTGAACCGGTACATCGGTCTACCATGGAAGTCTTTTAGAGATCTGAGCACAGAAATATGGTTGCTGCCACTCAATTTATTGAATCATTGATAATCAAAAATGGAAAACATTCGGTATATTCTGATTGTGGTATATGGTACCCAGAGGCCTGCGTTGCACTGGGACTAAAACTATCTGCATTCACCTTATGAAAAAAGTTTGATAAGATATTGAACTAGTAAACTAGGACATAAAAGACAGTATTGAATGTTTTGATGATTATTATACCTGTGTTCTTAGAAGGAATTGTGATCTAGGTCATATACATAAATGGATCTTAATTTTTATGTTATTGTAAAACAATATACAATATGATAAAATTAGTATGAAAATAGGTGACGAAAAGAAAATTATCTTAAAATAATAGGACTTTATCTAAATAAGATGATAAATTATGGATTTGCTGATATTTATCTTCTTTTAACAAATGCCAAGAAGAATAATAGTAATATTGCTAAAGATAGAATTGTCAATAATATGTCTATATAAGGCGTATCCAATATAGGTACAACATCTTCTAAATAATCTATAAATGATTGAACTGCAAACAATCCAAAAGCGGATACGGCAAAAATCATTTTTTTTAATTTTATAATTTTATAAGCTGAAATAGAAATAACAAACAAAAAAATTGCAAAAATGCCGACAATTATTTCTAGAATTTCATCAGTATTTATCAATAAATCGAACATTCTTTATTCATTCATTATATTGTTACTTATAAAGATTGATATAAATTGCAGAATAGAAGAAAAATATATTTTTAAAGTGTTTATTTTATTTTCTATTTTTTACCGTTAATTATTCACTCTGAGATAATGAAAGAAATGTTTCTGCTACTCTGCTACTCCATATATTCCAAATACTAGGATAATAATTCATCATTAAGGCTATTAAATATTTAGAGTCTATGTTGAGTCTGTATCTTTTAAATTTTCCATCTTTATTTTCGTTAATTAGACCTAAACTGATTATCCTAGAAATATGCCAATTTACAGCAGCGTTGGATATGCCGATGGCATTAACAATATCTGATTGTGACGGGTTTTTTTCCTCCACTATAAAAAGTAGAATATCCCTAGCAGTTTCTTGATTTAGGATTTGTAATAGATTTCTCTCTTTTTCTTGGAATATGCCTATTGGAAAATAATACTTGTATAATCCATTTCTTACCCAAGTTATTTTTCCATCTTTTTCCAATTTATAAAGATGGTGTTGAGCAGTACCCATAGAGATATTTAACTCCTTTTTTATCTGTCTAAGATGACACGCAGGCTTTTCATGAATGAACTTTAATATACGATCAACATTATCAATACGGTTTGTTTTATTATCTTCTAGCACATTCATTTTATCTCTTATTATATTAGTAGTAGAATACTATTACCTAAATGAATAAATTTCTTTAGATAATATTTTAATATTGATAATAATCTAAAAATCGAAGAATCTTATGAACTAAAAAAAATCTCTAATCTAACTTTATACTAAATATTATTTTTATTAGTGTTGACCACTGTAAAGTTAACGAAAGGTCCACAAAGATCCACTGTAAATTCCTTTATCTATCAAATAAAAAAATTAAATTAAGATAAAATAAAAATTATTATTATTGTTCTCCATTTTGTATATTTAATGAAATTACAAATTAGAACAAAATTAGAATCATTTTACCATCAATTCTTGTTCTCCGTTTTTAGATTCGTATATAAAGATTAAATATTAGGATAGCCTAACAAAATCTAGGAAGTCTGGAATGATGCAAGGCATTGTCATCTTCCATCAACCTAGTCTTGGCAAGTCACTCCCATACATCCTATACATAATATCCGTCAGGTTTCATAAAACCTGACGGTAAAATTTAATTTAAAAAAATGAGAAGTTGTTTGCTAATAAAGAATTTATCTTTTTCAAAAATAGGACTCGATGTAATATGAAATTCAACTTGTGAAAATTTAACGTATTTTTTATAAGCCGAAATTATTTCTTTAAATTATTTTTATATTGTTATTAGAATTTGTAGATGTGATTAAAATATGAGTGTAAAAAAATATAAAGAATTATTGGGTGGAAATTAAAGCGAACGCTATTGCTGTATCTATTACAGATACTGTACCGTCATTATAATTTGTCACATACATCCTGTTGTTTTGCGAGTCAAACGCTATCCAATATTGACCACTTCCTACAGTTATTGTATCTACCACCGTGTTTGTTGCTGTATCTATTACAGATACTGTACCGTCATTATAATTTGTCACATACATAAAACCTATCTTATTCTCCTTACCTTCATTTTCTGAGAGTACTGTTTTTTTGACTGTCAGTTTATTATCCAATTCATTTTGGTTTTCACATTCACTATCTTTCTTACACTTGTTTTCCTGTTCAAT
>QCWD01000126.1 GCA_013114725.1 Nitrososphaeraceae archaeon
AACTATACCCATTTAACTGAATTATCAAAACCTGACATTAAAAATTAGATATTAGTTGAAAATTCAAATAGTTTTATTGTTGTACCAATTTTATTATATACATCATTTTATCAGATAATATATGGAAAAACAAATATTTCTAGCGCCGGCCATAATGTCCGTGTTATTGGTAGTTTTTTCCAGTAACGTTATATCATACGCACATGAAGAACGTTTGTATTCTATAGGTGATAAGGATTACTGGATTACTGTTGGTTCAATAAATGAACCAGTATTCGTAGACGATAAATCTGGCGCTGAGGCATTTATACTATTAGCTGACCCATCTGATCCGCTTAATCCAGAATCTAATGGTACCGTCCCTGTTGAAGGATTAGACAAGTTTTTAAAATTTGAGATTTCTGCAGGCGACAAGAAAAAAATCATGAGCATCAAACCAGCGTGGAACGACCCGGGCCATTATGAATCTACATTTTATCCTACAATTGAAACTACATATAACTACAAATTGATCGGAATGATTAACAATGTTACGATTGCCTTGGATTACCAATGTAATGAAAATCTATTGGATCCTACAACTAATCTAAATTCAACTGAACAGATTTCTGACAACGTTTTACTCAAATCAAAGACAGGTGGCTTTGGATGTCCTCAATCAAGACAGGATGTAGGATTTCCAGAACCATTTACATCAAATCAGGACCTTGTAAACATGATAAAAGAGGTTATAAAATAACAGGACGTTTTTTATTTTTCTTTTGATTTTGGATAAAAATGCGGATCTTTTTATTATTCTTTATTCTAGTTGTAATTGTTTTTTTCAGTCTCCCATTTCTAAATTATGATCATGTATACGGACATGCAATACCACAGTATTATCCAGTTAATCCAGATTCTAATTTTGATTTTTTTAACTTCCCACAAAACATTACCATAACATTTTCTGAGAGACTGGATCCAAAAATAAGCTATATTCATATATTGAACTCTAACAATCAAAGGATAGATAACAACGACTTTTTTATTGGCGATAATGGAAAGAAGGCTACCGTCACTGTAGATAAGTTGAAAATCAAAGAGGATGTATATTCTATTGTTTGGGCTGCGTTATCATTAGATGATGGCCACATATCTAGAGGGACATATGTTATTAATTATGGAAATCAAGTAATAGAAAAAAATAACCATGGTTTTGAGGAAAGTTTTTCATTATATTACATTGTAATTAATGGTTTTTTGAAATATCTTATTATATTATCTCAGGTTTTGATTTTTGGAACTCTATTCGTAGTTATAATATTATTGGTCGGTAACAATACTTTAAAAAATATTTTAGAACCAGACTATTTGAATATGTTACATAAATTACTTTTATTTACCTCGTTTACTATGCTTCTTATCTCATTAATAAAACTGATTTTTGATTCATATGTATTATCTTCTAGCATTGTATCAGAATCTAGTCAAATATTGTACACACTTTTATTTGACCGTATTGATAACGGCTATTTGATAAAAATATCCTCAATGATTGCATTATTCATTACAGTAGTAATTGGGAAAAAGTATATAATCAATGATTCTTTAATAATAACAAAAAATCAGACCTTTTCAAAACAGAATACTTTTGCAATACCGAATAAACAGAATTTAATATTTTGCTTCATGTTTATTTTAATATCTGTCATCACGATAGCAAATAGTACTCAAAGTCATAGCGCTTCTAAATTTATCCCTCTTTTAGGAATTGTAATTGATTGGTTACATATTGCAGGTATCTCAATATGGATCGGAGCTTTGATATTAATTTTTTACGTTATTGTACAGAACAATAAAAAAATTAAATTAACAATAGATTCAAAAGGTATCAATAAATACACAAACCACAATCCGCAAGATAATATAATTTTAATGTTAATAACAAATATTTTTGTTAAACTTTCATCAATCATTATAATCGTCGTAGGTTTAACTGGAATTACAGGAATAATTCTAACATGGTTAAACGTTCCCAGTTTTTTTTATTTGTTTAATACAATTTATGGAGTGTTATTGATTATCAAAATATTATTAATAATCTTACTGATCTATTTTGGTAATAAAAATAATAAATATATAAAAGATCTTAAAACTCTGGTAAAGAATAAAACTTTTGAAAATGAGAATAAAAATAAAACCCGTTTGTTTTTCTTAAATAGGATACATAAAAATATAAAAATTGAAATCTCTGTTGGATTAGTTGTATTATTGATAGGATCGTTAATAAGCATTATCCCTGTACAAATGGCTTTGCCTATTTATGACGAATCATCCGGTAAGATATTAAAACCTGCTCAAGAACCACCTTTTGAGCTTTCTCTTTCTTCTCAGAATAATCTCTTGAAATTGACCGTATTTCCATTTAAAGTAGGAACAAATCAATTCAATCTTGTCCTGACAGGTCCAGAAAATCATCCAATCGAAAATATTTCAGGTGTAACTGCCATATTTAACAATAATGAAAAAGAGATTGGTCCAATAGCAGGAAAATTCAAACAGATAAATAACACGAATTTTTCAATGAATGGTTCTTATCTTGCTCAATCAGGCCTATGGAACTTAAAAATAATAGTAGAAAGAGAAGGAGCTTATAATATCAATTTTAGAACAGATCTTGATCTTAACGTCACAAATGATAGTAACGATAAAAAAGATCTTTCCGCTTTAGACTCGGATCGTTATGGAAACATTTTTGAAGATAACTATATGAAATTTGATTATTATGATATTTTTTTTATTGCAACGTTAATATCAATAGTTGTAAATACTATAATAATATTTTTTAAAAATAAAACTACTTTAACGTCATTAACATAGTAACAGACCTCTACCATAGTACAGTCGTGGACATACAATTAATGTTATATTACTATTTGATTTGAATAGAATAGAATAGTGAATAGAATAGTGAATAGAATAGGATAGAAAGTTTTGACGCTTTATCCTTGTATTAAAAAGTTTGAATAAATAGGACAGTATTGAGTATCAATCTTGGACATTATTTTTATCACTCTACTAAGTTTGTCTGAAATATCTCCTTTTAAATGAATTTTTTCAGAGACTATGTTTTACCTTCCTTTTGTTTTCTATTAAACCATATCCGAATGTTATGACGATAATAGAAACAGCCAGGATAGGACCTGTAAGTTCATGAATAATTTCCGAATTTGTTATTATTTCAAAAGATGCGATAAGTGCTACACACAGTGCTGCTCCACTTAACGCATATGTCATATATCTAAATACTTTTGTATGAAATATTTTGGAAAAAGTGGAACGTAGGATTATACTATCAAGTGTGTCCACTGGAATCATTCCTAAAGCGAAGAATCCTGACAAAATCAATGCAACTTGGACACCAAGTGTTGCAGAAGCTACAGCAGATAAAGTTATTGCCGAAATCTGTGTAGCCGTATCAAATCCCAAACCAAATACCATTCCTGTAACTAGAGAAGAACCAAATGGACCCAACATTCTAGTTCTGACCAAAATTTTGTTTGATAAGATAGCAGCCCCAGTCTTTCCCCATTTTTTCATCGAGTATATATTAACTATCCCGATTGTCGCCAATGCTACTGCACCAATTATTCCACCCCAAAATGAAAGAGAATCTAAACTTGTCACACTTCCAATTACATAAATAATCAAAATCATTTCTGCCAGTACCGACACCATGTGTCCGAGACTAAAACCGGCTCCAACGAATCTGCTCTTTATACTTGCATTATAAAGTCTCACTAAATTATCAATAGCAGTTATATGATCAACATCTAATGCATGTTTAAAACCTAACAAGATCATTGTAGGAATAGACAAAAAAAGAAATGAAAACAGATCATTCATAGTTCATACTTTTATGTTAAATAGTACTACTTAACGTTTTTTTGAAAATTTATTTAATTTTTAATTTGATCCTTAACGTAGAGGCAATTAAAATTGTATCGCACATGTGAAAAAAAAACCAACCTAATAACATCATATCAATGACATATAATGAACCTTTATGTTATTGATTCCTCTATTTTCAGATAATTTTTTAGCTAGATCTCTTATCATTTTTTTCTTCCCTCTTACCATTATACTTTCGAGGCATTTATCATTATCCAAATGGATATGAGTTGCCGCACTGATGATGTTATTATATTGGTGTTGAATACGAATAGACTTGTCATCTTGACTATAGATGTGATTATCGTAAAGTAATATTATAACTCCTACACCGTTTTGGTTTTTTTCATTGTCATCATCCTCTTTGTCATTCCAATTCTGTTCATTAATAAATGAATATAATGCCTCCTGAATTGCCTTTGACCTATCGGTGAACCCTGCTTGATTCATAGATTTATCAAATCTATTCAATAGCTGTGAGGGTAATGAAATACTTATTCGGTTTACCATTGTTCCTTTGTTATTAGAAACTGATTTGTGTTTTAACAAGTAATGACTTTTTATAAACATCTTGATTTCAAATTGGTAAAATTTGTTTAAATTTATTATCTGCATTTTTATAATCTATCACGGTTATATCTATACCTAGTTGGTTATACTGTGATTTTTTTAGATCGATTTAGTTGAACTTCTTTTAAACATACTTGAATCATATTTCATTTCAAATTATCTACACAGACAACCTGGTACTGTTTACTTTTTATCATACAAACAATTTTTTTACAACTTCACTAACATGCGATCCAGTTGTAATATCATCAACCTCTGAAATAAATTTCGAATCAATAAAAATCTAAGAATCTATCTTTCCAAGACATTCCACTTGTTGTCATCGGTATATTTTTCTAGTTTTTCGATTTGTCGGCTCCAGCATCTCCGCGAGGGCACGCTCCTGCGCGACTTCGGCGGAGCACGGCGGACAGCCGGCGATGTGGGTCTCGACCGCCGTCCGCTCCGCGTCGTCGAGCTCGCCCGCGACGTGCGCGCGGAGCGTCTCCCTCACCCGTTCGCACGCGAGCCGGTTCATCGACGTCCTCAGGGTAAGGGACGGACCGCTGACGCCGGAGGTTCCGTGGCGGTCGCGCCGGAGGTATGCTGGCGGCGCCGCAGGCGCCCGGCTCCGACCCGGGAGGAGCGCCCGCCGGGGGCGGAGGCCGAGGATGTCCAGGGAACGACGGATCCACGCCCGGACGAAGACCCGCCTCGCGGCCCGCCTCGCGCGGGGCGACGTGACCGTCGCGGGGGTCGTCGAGAACGTCGGGCAGGGCGGCGCCTTCTTCCAGACCGACGACCTCGAGGCGCCCCTCCCCGACGGCGCCGAGATCGTCGTGACGTTCGCCGCCCGGCGGGCCGGCTCCCCGGTCGAACTGCGGCTCCGGGGGACGGTGCTCCGCGGGGAGCGTTACTTCGACGGGCAGG
>QCWD01000127.1 GCA_013114725.1 Nitrososphaeraceae archaeon
AGCAAAGAATCCATACGTAGCCGAAATGTACAAGCTTGCCTTAGAAGGAAAGCTATACAGCAGGTCTATACCATAAATAAATACAAAATCTCACCAAATTTTTTTATTTTTGAATAATCTTTTTTAATTAAAAGGTATATTGTAATAATAAATAGTCTTTTTATTCTAAATTTTTGCGTTTTTTTAAATTAAATATTTGATTATAAATAATTTGTATAATCATATAGTATAAAAATAGATAAGTAGTTATATTTTACGATAATAATATGAATAGAAATACAGTAATTGTAGGACTGATTTTTTCTGGTATTTTTCTGTCAATAGTACCTATGCAATTTATTTATGCACAGAATTTAATTACAGAAAAACTTGATACTATAAAGAATGCTACAGAAGATGCTGTTGGAATTATTGAGAATACAACTAAAAGTGCAATAACTGCAGGAGCCACAATAGCTAAGAATGCTACAGAAGATGCTGTTGGAATTATTGAGAATACAACTAAAAGTGCAATAACTACCGGAACAGAATTGGTAGCCAATGCTACAGAAGCCACTACAGAAGCCACTGAAAGTGCAATAACTACCGGAACAGAATTGGTAGCCAATGCTACAGAAGCCACTACAGAAGCCACTGAAAGAATTGGTAGCCAATGCTACAGAAGCCACTACAGAAGCCACTGAAAGTGCAATAACTACCGGAACAGAATTGGTAGCCAATGCTACAGAAGCCACAATGCTACAGAAACTGAGGAGATAAAAGAAACATCCAATATATTCACAGACTTGGAAAATAAATTTAAAGATCTATTTGGTCTCAAATAGATCTTTTTCCTTCTTTATGCTGTTATAATATTTATAATATTTAAAATTACTTTTGATGTATATAACACATTAGAAAAATAAAAATTATATCTTGGACACTTATTATTCATGCTGATGAATAAAAATAACGATATTACTTATGCTTTGAATTATCATGAACTTACAAAGCATTCAAAAATATTAAATAACTATTCATTAGACTGGGATAACAAACCATTAACATTCAAATTTTATAAGGATCTTATTTCAATACCTTTACCAATTGATTTTCCATATCCAAAAAAAGAAACATTGGTTACTCTCAATAGAACTATTTCAGAGTTTGAAGGAACAAACAAAAAAATAAATAAAAAACTCTTGGCACAATTATTATTTTTTTCCTATGGTGTAAATAGAAAAATTAAAACTGATTATGGTATATACTTTACACGAACGGCTTCGGCTACAGGTGCCCTTTATCCAACCGAACTATATTTATCATGCTTTGGTATTAGTGGTATAAAAAATGGTTTATATCATTTTTGTCCAGGAACATTTACTATTTCTCCTATTCGCTACGGAGATTATAGATATATTTTATATAAACAAATAGGTAATAAAGATTTTATTTCTTCAAAATTAGTTTTTATTGTAACCTCTATCGTATATCGAAATTCATGGAAATATCGTGACCGGTCATACAGACATTTGTTTTGGGATTCAGGAGTAATAATATCTAATTTGCTTGCTGTATGTTCCGCAAATTCATTACCTGTAAAAATTTTTATGGGTTTTATTGATACCGAAATAAACAGACTATTATGTTTAACTAGTCATGAATTGGTGATCTGTCTGATAGCTGTGGGGAAGTCTTTTAAAAAATCTGTTGTAGTATCAAATACAAAATCAATTCATCATGAGATTATAGAATCTCAATTAAAATACAATGAATATCCAGAAATCTATAAAATACACGATGCATCTTCTTTATCTTCTATCGACGATATTGATAACTGGATTCAATCAGGAAGAGATTTTTTAAATAATAATAAAAATAATATCAAAAATAATACACAAAAATACCCTGTAAAATTTGACATCACATTAAAAACTAATCTGGATGACACCATTTTATTACGCGGTTCAACCCGTAGATTTGCCAATAAATCTATTTCTTATCAAAAGCTTTGCAATATTTTGCATGTTTCCCTTAATCAGATTCCTTTTGATTTTATAAAAGGTAATAATAGTTTAATAGATGTCTACTTTATTATAAACAAGGTTGACAATTTATCATCAGGCGGATATTACTATAATAAAACAAAAAAACAGATAGAATGTATAAAAAATGATGTTTTATACGGTGATTCGGGTTATTTATGTCTAAGTCAACAATTATTCAATAATGCCAGCGTTGTATTTTTTTTAATGACTAATCTGAATAATGTTTTATCAATTTTAGGCAACAGAGGATACCGGTGCTGTCAATTTGAAGCCGGAATAATTACAGGAAAAATTTATCTATCTTCATATGCTCAAGGTTTAGGTGCATCAGGATCTACATTTTACGATGACCATGTTTCAAATTTCTTTGCACCACACGCCAACCATAAAAATACAATGATTGCTGTTGGAATAGGTATTCCAAATTATATATCCAAAAAAGGAAAAGTTCTTTCTGGACGTTTAACTAGATCTGATCTTTTAAATTCTCTCTAGTTTTAGTTATATTATTAGGTATACCAATTATTATAAATTTTTTATTTCTCACGGTATATACATCTAGTTTATTCACTAAAGTATATTTACTCTTAATGATAAAAACAATATATTGGCAAAATGTGAGGTATGTTCTTCCAGATTTGGAGATTTTACATGTTCATATTGTAATGCTCAGGTATGTTCTTCATGCATCGATATCAAAGAAAGGAAATGTACAAAATGCAATATTGGGAAAAAAAAATACAATGTAATCAGACGTAATATTCATTATATTTTATTAATGGTTGGATTATGGTTCATAGTATGCGGTGTTTATCCATTTCCTATCTTTTTTGCTCTTGGAGTTCCTGTAGACCCTGTAATAATGCAACCAATATTAATTGGAACTGCAATAATGTTGACTCCTTTTATTATTATGATATTTGTATGGAACAAACGTCCTCCTTCATAGATCTTTTAAATATATAATTATATGTGTAATTGTATTTGTTTTTTCATATATCTGTTGTAGATAAGACAAAATATAGGTAATAGAGATACAATTTATGTGTCAAAGATAGTTCTTAGATATGATAAAGGATCGGTATTAATCGATGGAATACCCCATATTCCATATGCTCAATTTGATCCTAGGATTAATAAACTAAGAGCTATGGGATTTTATTACCAAAATATAATATCCTATCTTAAGGAAAGTAATATAATTTTTGAAGATTATGTTTTGGATTTAATACCCACGCCAATCTTTAAAACAGATCCAAACAACATGATTAAACTTAGGGAATATCAATATATTGCAATAAAAAGATGGCTAAGAGCAGGAAAAAAAGGATCCATTGTACTTCCCACCGGTTCTGGAAAAACAATTATTGCACTCAAGATAATCCAAATTATTAATTCTTCATCTTTGATTATTGTTCCCACGATAGATCTAATGAATCAGTGGTTTACTATCCTGAAAAAGCATTTTGATATTCCAATTGGTCGATTGGGAGGAGGAGAAGATGACATTAAGGGAATAACCATAACCACATACGATTCTGCATACTTGAAAAGTCATTATCTTGGAAACAAATTCTCATTATTAATTTTTGATGAATTACATCACCTTGCAGCACCAGGATTTAGATCGATAGGAGAACAATTTGTATCACCTTATAGACTTGGCATAACTGCAACATTTGTAAGAGAAGATAATTTACATACAGAACTTCCAAGACTTGTGGGAGGGATCGTATATCAATCCAGTATAAATGAACTTACAGATGAAAAATATCTGGCAAAATTTACGATAGAAAAAAGGTTTGTAAAAATACATTCTGATGAAAGAAAGACATACGATGAAAATATTAAAATTTACAATAATTTTTTACAAAAAACTGGTTTACGATATAACGGACAAATGACATTCAATAGGTTAATTATGATGTCTGGAAAAAATCAAGAGGCAAGGACCGCATTATTGGCCAGAAATAAGGCCATGAGTATTGCATTAAATAGTAAATCTAAAATTGAAGAATTAGAAATTATATTAAAAGAAAATAATAGATTAAAGATATTAATTTTTACTCAACATAACAAATTAGTATATGCAATATCATCAAGATTTTTAATTCCATTTATTACCCACAAATCTTCTCAAATAGAAAGAGAGCAAGTTTTACAATCTTTCAAGGAAGGAAAATACAATGTTATCGTTACCTCTAAAGTATTAGATGAAGGTGTAGATGTACCTGAAGCAGAATTAGGCGTGATTGTGAGTGGTACTGGTAGTCGGCGGGAATTTATTCAGAGGTTGGGTAGGCTATTACGTCCAAAATCTCAAACGGAGAAAAAAGCAAAGTTAATTGAAATAGTTTCTGCAGATACCAATGAAACAAATACAAGTTATAGGAGAAAACGTGCATTGTTATCCATTTAAATTAAAAAAAATAATTCACTCAAATTATCATCTAGCAAAGGTTTATTTTTCTATATTTGATATTCTGTTTACGATCTTGTGAACATAAATAAAAATACAAATTTTGATAATAATAATGATATTGTTGGATTAAATCCTTTAATCATCCCAAATTCAATTGAAATACGTTCGTATCAAAAAAATATATCTGAATCTTCACGAGGAAAAAATACATTAGTCATACTTCCAACGGCATTGGGAAAAACCGTAATATCCGCTTTGATTTGTTCTGATATACTATACAACTATAAAAGTAAACGTGTATTGGTTATGGCACCAACAAGACCACTAGTTATGCAGCACGAAAATTCTTTTTCCTCGATCTTAAAAATTCCCCAAGAACAAATATTTGTTATCACAGGAAAAATTCCACCAAATAATAGAAATTTAATCTGGAGTAATGATCAGCTTCGAATAATATTTGCAACTCCAGAAATAGTCAAAAATGACGTTTTAGAACAAAGGATAAATCTTGACGATTTTGGTCTGTTGGTCTTTGATGAAGCACATAGGGCTGTCAAAGATTACGCATATACTTTAATAGCTAAAGAATATATCCAAAATGCCAGCTATCCATTAATCTTAGCTACTACTGCA
>QCWD01000128.1 GCA_013114725.1 Nitrososphaeraceae archaeon
GTATTTTGACCATTTAATCCAAATTGGTAAAACATATTTTGGATACACGCTACAGAACCCTTATAGAACAGATCGCCGTCTATCAAAAACAGGTCGACTTTATAGTTTTTGAATAACTGGAATAAGATTTTTTGTTCCTCATTGCAGTCAATATCTCCAATAGCACCGACACGCAGAGTCTTTGTATTATTTAATGTGGGTAATTTGGATGTAAATGTATCATTTACCAGTAACGTTTTTGTTTGAAGATTAAACGATTTATTTTCATTTTGTGTTTTCTGTTCAGTGATTATTATTTCAGTTGCATTAACAGTATTATTATTTCCAGTAGGAGTTGAATTGGATTTTTTAATTTCTGGTTGTGTTATGTTTTTTCCGATTGTGTATGATTGGTATTCATTTTCCTGTGTAAATACAGAAACATTCCCTGAATAAATCCCGTAAGCTAATAAAATTCCAGAAAATAATAAAATTTCAACTGTAAAGTACAGATCAAAATGAATCTTAGTCATAAATAGAAAATAAATATGCCTAAAAGGTTTTATTTATTTTCAAACATTTTTCTGATAATTCTTCCACATAATTGATTTCATTTTTAAAGTATATGATGAAAGATGATTTATTATCTGTTTTTCTGGTTATTTTTAAACATGGTACGTAAAAATAAATTAAAAGTTCAGTGACCTTGACTGCTTTTTTGTGTGTGGACGTTCTCCAGGGTACTTTCTGCGCATATGTCCCGATGGCCTACCGTACAATAGTTCTAGAAACCACGACTCATGTTCTATTTCTTCTCTAAGAATGTCCTTTGCGATGTCGTAGGTCGCAGGGTCTTTTCCTGCTGTAACATTACAGACTTTATTCCAGTTAACTATTGCCCCCTGCTCTGCCTTGAGACATTTTTTAATTATCTCCTTAACATCAGTTTTATTTATAGATGGAAGTTGAAGGAACTCGGTTTGTGACATTGCAATAAATTCGTTAGCATCATTTGGTAGCATTCCCCCCAATTCATAGATTCTAGATAAACATGATTCAAAATGGCTAAGGTCCTCCATTCTGGCATCTTCGATAATACCTTTTATTGATTCTCCGTCAAATCCTGTGCAGTGCATCCTTAGATTTGTAAAATAATAGTATGCGGCAAATTCCACTGATGCATTATAGATTAACATATCAACCAATTGTTTGACGTCTAGGCCGTTTTTTTCTAAAACCTTTATCCCAACTACGTTTGCTTCGTCTTTAGTATCTCCTTTAACAATATCTGATGACAATATGTCAGAAAATAAGATATAAAGTGGTATTAAATTTTCCCAAATTTTATTTGGTAATTAGAGAATAAAAATAAATCAAGAATAAAAAGAATAAATAAATTCCATTAAATCCCGCTCCTATCATTCAGCAGTCGAAATCGCTTTAACAATATCTGTTTTTGTAATAATACCCGCAATATGAGAATTAAAATCCACGACTGGAATGCCGCTGAAATTTTTCTCCGTCATCAACTTGGCTGCGTCGGTTAGATCAAGATTATCTCGTATTGTCAACGGTTTTTTCATAATATCTTTTGCAAGAATCACATGGCCGATCCCGAAAAGACCTTCTTTTGTTCCTTTGCCATCATTCCCCTCGGCAAAATTTGTTATCGGCATGATATCGCGTGCGGTTATGATTCCAACAGGGTTTGATTCTGAAATTACTACAATTCTGGACACTTTATTTTTTTTCATTATGGATATCACCCTGTGTATAGAGTGGGATGGAAAAACGGACAGTATTTTACGTGTCATGTATTTTGATATCGGATTTTTTTTTTGTCTGTTTAGTATAAAACTTTTTTACAAGGTCACTTTTTGTTATAATTCCATATTCATCATTGTCTTTATTAACTATTAATGAGCTTATATTATTCTTTAACATCAATTTTGCACAATCTTTTATCGATGTTTTACCGTCTACTGAAAAAATAGGTGTTCGCATAACTTGGGATATTTTTTATTTTTCTAAAGGAATATTGCTTTTTTTGTACATAAAAATTCCAATGCTTTTTTCAGTTACCATTCCTACTGGTACTGAATTTTTTAATGCTACAACTCGACTGATATTTTTGTTTAGCATAATCTCCCTTGCATTGGTCAACATTTCAGTCGAATTTAGTCCAATAATATTATTTGATAGACCTGCTGCTGTTTGAGGTGTCATATTCCCAGATGAGTACAAGCATTCTAAAAATCTATCTGTACGCGATCGTCTTTTTAAATAAGCACTATTTTTTTTATGGTTCAGATGCAAGATGTAGTGATTCACTCTAACTTAAAAAGTAACGCGTGAGATCTTTAGATTTTAACGTACTATAGAAATGACATGTAGATGTAAAGAGAGTCTACTAGGTGTTACAAATATAGCACTATACATAATTTTACGAATTATAGTTTTGTGTGGAGCTTTTATTTTATTATCTCAACATGTAGTTTTTTCTAAAAATCAAATAAATCCAGTAAATTCTTGATTTATCATAGAATAGAATAAACTATCATTATCAATTGATAAACAAATTTTTATTGCACATTTAAAAAACAATTCTGATGAAGATGAAAGAGATAAAGATAGTTTTCTGGAACGTCGGTAACCTGTTTGAAACAGATACGGATGAATTACTAAATGATGAGTTTAACACGAATTTAGGATATAACAAAAATGTGAAAAAAGAGAAAATAAAACAGCTTGCAGATGGAATTAAAAATTTAAAATTTAAACAAAATGGTAACATTAATCACAATATTGATGATAATAACGAACCTGACCTGATAGGGTTCTGTGAGGTTGAAAACCAAGATGTTTTAATGGAGCTGACAGATGCAATAAATCCCAGAAAATACAATGTTGCAGAGTATAAGAACAGTCCAGATGTACGGGGAATTGATACATGTCTTGTATACTCAAAAGAAATTTTTGAATGTATAGAAACAAAAGGATATAGCGTTGACCTCAGATATCCAACCAGAGATATTTTTTATGCTCATTTAAATGTCAAAGAAAATAATTCTGACCTCCATGTTCTGGTAAATCACTGGCCATCCAGGCGTGGAAGATATGAATCGTGCAGTCCAAACGACACAGCATATGCACGGAATTTATCTGCCGAAAGATGTGGAATGATAGTAGACGGAATTTTAAAAGTGGATAGAACCAGACTACTACAATTACCCAACATACAGTTTCCAAATCCAGATAAATCCAATGAAAATCAGAACTATTTAGAAGAGTTGGAAAAGTCAAATACTATCAGCAATTTTCTTGATGAATTAGAACATGCTTGGAATAAAAATATACTCATAATGGGAGATTTTAACGACGACCCGTTCAATGAAAGTATAACCGATTATCTGGGAGCAGTACCTGATATTCATAGATGTAGGCAGTTAAAAGAGATATTTGAATTAAGAATCAAGGATGAAAGAAGATGGATAGATACCAATTACAAAAGGTATTATCTTGAAGAAAAACCGTACCTTTTTAACTGCATGTGGAAGTTCTTTACAAATCAAAATTACGGAGGACAACATGATAAAGATTCCAGATTTGATTCAAATAGTAGCTATGATAATTTTGACAGTAGTGGAGATATCCCAAGAGGAACTCTTTATTACTGGAGGGATAATAGCTGGAATATATTTGATCAATTTATCATATCAAGGGGACTATTTTACGGAATTCAGGAACTTAAAATGGATACTGAAAGTGTAGACATCATTTTTAAGGGATTCAGACTAAAAGATAATATTCCAGCTGAAAAATTTGACAATAAAGAAGATCGAACAATATTTCATAAAGACAGAAAGAGGATTCATCCTGCTATGAGGCCCACTCCATTTAGTTTTTCATATATAAAAAATAGATACTACTATCATAAAGACAAGGAAGCGTGGTCATATGATCAGGAAAAAAATGACAGACCTGAACAGGAACCAAACAGAGGGTACAGCGACCATTTTCCCATAACATGCAAAATAAAAATAATGTAAAACAAAGTGGTTCGAATTAAAAATAGATCTCTATTTTGTGATCTAATATATCCCATATCCAATTATACTATATCTTGATAATTTTATGAAAATAAAATATGGAAAAAAATAAAAAATAGATCGTCATTAAAGAGGATTCAAGATATTTATTTCAAATTTCTTCAGTTTTTCTTCCATGTTTTTGTTTATTATTTTTCTTGTACAACACATGTGCACTTAAAATTATGTATAATCTCATAGGATTGTAACGGAGTAATAAATTTTTGACATATCGAATTTTTTTAAATCCGTCATTTGGAATCGCCTCAGGTAATCATTTTTCATATATGATAACATCAGGTAATCCATGTAGAGTCATTCTTAACAAGCCATTTAAAAATTTCACATGTTCCTGTAATTTGTAAATATCTTTTTTCATTTACCATACCAGA
>QCWD01000129.1 GCA_013114725.1 Nitrososphaeraceae archaeon
CAGGTACTCCATAAGTTTATCTGATTTTGTTTCGGCAAAACCAAACGGGATTATCAAAATATCGTCATTACATTTGGCAAAAATTCCAATGTTTGGACTCTTGTAAAACGCGTACTTGTAAATTCCCAAGCTAAATTTCACTAGTTTATATTTGCATATGAACCTATTGCAATGGTAATAATAAAAAAAAGTATCAAGATAATCACAACTTTTTATTTTTGGTCTGTTACTTTATAAAAAAATCATTAGAAATAAAAAAAGCAGTATATTATTTTATTATCTGCCCTAATGTCAGCTTGACCGCTATGGCTTCAGAAATAGGTTGAATCTTCTTTAGGTCTGTAAACTGGATTACTGCAGTAATGTTATTTATGATATTATCTTTGATCCCTGTTTTCAATTCCAATGTACCGGTATTATCTAAAGTAAATCCATTTGGATACGATGAAGTCTTTATAGCAGTTCCATTTTCGGCATAAACTTTCATCACTGCATTTACTCCCTGAGCTACAATAGACGGATCATTTGCAGTATAATTAACAAAAATTTTTATCTGTTTATCTTTATTTTCCAACTGAGAAATAAAATGTGCATAACCTATATTGATTGAAACTTCTTCGCCGTGATATCCATATACTTCAGAAAACAAACCACAACTATTACATACAAATAATTGATATACCGCAAAGCTACCAATACTGCCTAATATAATAGTCATCATAACTATTCCATATATCAAATTACCAGATCCGCTCATATTCATACCCTCTTCATTTATTTTTCCATATATATTATTATAACAATACTTATATCGATTAATTTAAAATTATATTTAAATGACAGAACTTACAGAAATGAAAGGACAGGAATTAGTAGACATAAAAGAAGGCAATAACCAGCTTGAATTTGTTTTTAAAAATAATACTTATTTATTAAAAATAGTAAATGAAGACTTTGTTTTAGAAAAAAAAACACAATAAAGATCATTATAAAAAACATCCAATCCAACACGTTATTTTATAAAACCAGATAATTCCTTATTTTTTATTTATAATGTTTGCAATAGAGGCAAAAAATGTCTCAAAAAGATACAGAGGGTCTACCATTTATGCACTACAGGAACTAAACTTGGAGATACCCTCAAATCAAATCTATACACTTCTTGGAAGAAACGGTGCCGGAAAAACTACCTTTATCCGAATATGTGCAACTCAATTAACTCCAAGCTCAGGAACAGTAGAAATCTTTGGATACGATGTCATAAAAGATGCAAACATGGTCAGAAAATTTATTTCGGTGGTTCCGCAAGAGGGAAAACCACTAAGAGCTCTTACCCCATGGGATCATGTATATAACTGGCTCCAAATCCGAGGGGAAAATAAAACACATGCAAAAATAAAAACCACCGAAATTCTGGAAAAATTAGATTTAATTGATGTAAAAGATAAACCTGCAATGTATCTATCAGGCGGAATGAAACAAAAAATTCTAGTAGCTATGACTATGGCTACAGACTCTCAACTGTTATTTTTAGACGAGCCTACAATAGGACTGGACCCTTTATCCCGGCGTCAAGTATGGTCTACGATCCAAGATAGAAAAAAAGAAGGTAAAACAATCCTGCTAACTACACACTATATGGACGAAGCTGAAGTACTTTCTGATAGGATCATAATTGTTAATAACGGACAAATAATTACACAAGGAACATTACAAGACTTGAGAAAACTTATACCACAAAACATCAGAATGGAATTACCAAAAAATTCAATCGACCTAGAACAATTGCATTCATATGGAAATACAGTGGAAATCGGAAAGGATACTTTAAGAATTTATACATACGAGTCTTCCATAAAAGAGTTGTCTGAGATTGCACTGAAAAATAACATACCATTTAACATCTCACCAATAACATTAGACGATATCTTTGTATCTCTGGTAAGTTCAAAAAATTAAAAATATTTCCTATTATTTTCAATCAAAATGTTTTTTCATGATTTATTATGGTAAACAATGCCGCATTTTTTGCTCCAAGCTCTGCAGTCTTTTCGTTTACATTATCACTTCCTATTATAATTACATCTCCATCTTCTGGATTTAATCCCTCCTCTAAAATTTTTAATATCTTTTTTTCGTTGACCAGTGGTTCGAAATTTGTCAGAGGCATGACAAATTTTAAATCTTGAAAGATCAAAGTCGTTGCACCTAACGCACCCATCTTTATCGCACAATCTCTTTGTTCTATACCTGATTTTATGGCATACCTATATTGTTTTAACAAAATTACATAGTTGAAATTTCCTATCGCGATAGAACACTTTGGTAAACTCATTTCAGATGGAATGCGTTCTGAAATTTTAGAAAAAATTAACTCACCTTTTTCTGTCATACACGTTCCTACATTTGAAGTCTGAATTATCCCATTTACCTTCAAATGTTTTATAAGAGTTTTAATTACTCCTTCGCCCAACGCAAGCTCTTTACAGAGAATCCTTCTGCTTGCGTATCCATTAATATGGATGAGTTGTAAAGTTTTGAAAACATGAACAATATTAAATGAAAGAATCCTACTTGGAGCATATCTCTGGCTTATCTTCTCGAGCATTCTGATATATTGATGCAAATCTAAAGTATAGCATTGTATTTGTTTTTTATTTTTATTCATTTCTCCATCTATCTTCATGAACTGCATGAAACTTCTCAGGCATAATTTATCATTATAGATGAATATCATATCCACTAAAGATTATCCACGATCAATTTCACTCCATAGAGAAATTACAAACATCAAAAAATGGCATATTTTTCTTTACGAACCAGAGGAAAAGCATTACGCAAAAATCTATAACATCAAAAACTATCAAAAACTAAAGACCATCCATCTGGAAAATTATGTAAGGTTGTTTAGACCGTATCATTAAAAACTGTGATATCAAATCTCAAAGTTACCAGTTGTTACCTTGCCCATTACAGCCTGACCTATAGTGACGCATTGATCGCATCTGTATCACTGGTCTTCATTTCGTATTTTCTATTTCTTTGACTGTCATATTATCAATCTTGTCATTATCATATCAATTAATTATCCTTGTATTTGTAAATATTAGATGCAGTCGATGCAAAATCTATATCACAAGATAATACAGTTGGATAATCTGACCAATAGCTTAAATATATCGACCTGAATAAACTGAATATTATGTCACAGAGTAGATTTCTTTTAAAAAATATCAGTAAGGCTCCTAAATCATTAATCCTTGGATTAATTTTGGTTTTTGTACTGGGCATATTCGTGATTGGTTATGATCAGGGTCATATTTTCAGCATAGTGCAGGGTGACACAGCATATGGCAATCTTTGGATGCATGAATTTACACACGACCTCAGACATGCTGCAGGATTTCCGTGCCATTAATTTTTTTATTTAAACAAAACTGGATATTTCCGGTGTTTTAATAACAATGAAGGTCCTGTCATTTCTTTTCATAATTTTATTATCTGGTATAGCCTCCGGACTAGCATTAGGCATATCTAATCTTTTTTTGGTAGAGCCGTATATTGAAAAAGCAATAGAAATAGAAATAGAAACACAAAATTCTGTTAAAGACGGAGAAAGTATAAACCCTGATGACCATGATATCTATCGACAATGGCAAAAAGACGGTTTATTTGTAGCCTCTATTGTTTTTGGTATCTCATTTTCCATTCTATTTGGAATATTATATAATTTCCTGCATCCTTCATTTCCAAAAATAACAACTATGAAAAAAACTATCCTTCTAGCATTGATAATGTGGTCCACATTATTTTTGGTTACATCTTTAAAGTATCCAGCAAATCCTCCAGCAGTTGGAGACCCTGATACTATTACATACAGACAGAGTTTGTATACCGGATTTTTGCTTCTATCTGGATTTACAGCATTATCTCTTGGAATTATCTACAAAAAAACTAATTTTATCCCAAAACAAACGATACCTTTAGTATACATTGGAATCATGACCATATCTTTTCTTATATTCCCAAACAATCCAGATATAATTGACATTTCTCCGTCGCTTTTATCTGATTTTAGGATTTCAAGTACAATTACAATGCTAATATTTTGGCTAGTTCTGGGATTAACGTTTGGTATTTTATGGAATAAATTCAAACCAAACGAAACAATAAAGATAATGTCAAATTAACCACTAATCATTTTCAACACTTTATTTTTTGTATCGTATTTATAACTATATCATATTACTCTATGATTATATCCATGCGGAGGTTGCCAAGCCTGGTCAAAGGCGTGAGATTTTAACACGAAGCTCAGAAGTCCAAAAGATTGACTATTGACTAGGATACCTCATCTCTTAGGGGTCCGTGGGTTCAAATCCCACCCTCCGCATCTTAACTTTCAAATATGAATTTTAAAATTAATTAAAAAAATAATAAAGATTATACCTGAAAAATACAAACAATGAAACAGCGGGGTGGGGAAGCCAGATATTCCTCCAAAGGAATAGACAAAGTTATCCCGGCGGGCTCATAACCCGCAGAGCGGTTTCTATATACGATAAAAAACTGTATATAGACGTAAGTTCAAATCAACCCCCCGCTAAAATCATAATAATCTTGTTTATTGTCCTATAGTGACGTACCAAACCAGTTCTCAAACAGCTGTTCATGTTTTTCATGTTCTTTCTTTTCAGCGCCATATCTGTGGATCGGTTTTGTCAAATGTCGGTGGGATTTTGGAGACGGCAAATACAATCCGATTTTAATTTGTCTTTCCTTAGGGATACATAATTTGTATACTTCTTTTTCTTTATACCCACATTTATCACACTGGAATCCTTTGTTTTTACCTTCCGATTTTAATCTTTTATCACAAACTTTGCATTTCGGATTTACAATATCGTATTTTTGTACAAGATTTAGTACATTTAAATATTCGATGTTAAGGGTCTTTGGAAATTGATTAGACGATTTTCTTACCCCAATTCCAATTTGAATTAAATCTCCTACATCCAGTTCTGACGCTATTTTGCCCAGTCCTGTGGGTTCATAAACTGCTGCTAGTGCAGAACCATATTTATCTTCTACAAAAAATAATACATGTCCACCATTAATTACCCTCGGTTTTGTAGCCAATTTGCAAATTAAGAAACCTGATGTATATGTCTTTAATGAAGACAAATTTAATTCATTAAATAAATGCATGTTGGTACCCTGATTTGTTCTGTATATCATATAGCCGTCTACATCTTCTTTGATATCTAGTTTTTTCAGTGATTTTAGTACTATTTCTGGACTTTCTCCCCTTATTCCACAGAATACAGGATCTGGACCATGCGGTGTTATCAATATTCTTTGATGTTTTTCGTCATAATTATTAAATGTCTGTGGAAAAGTATCGATATTCATTTTTACAATTTTTTCTTTGTCAATAAATCGAGGAGTGCCACATCTCTCTATTTTTCTATACGCAATGGCTTCAAATGTATGGTCCGTATTCAAATTATTGCCTATTGCCGCAAGCGCACCTATTATTCCATTACCATTTCCAAATGAAAAATCCTTTATATTATTTTTCAAAGTTAATTTTTTTGCATGCTGTCTACTCAGAAAATCATGCATGGCCAAACTACTAAATTTTACTATCTCGTCAGGAATCTCATTTCCACGAAAAAAAACAACGCCTGGATTTGCACCAGAACCAATATACGATTCCTGTTCCACTTCACTTATTATATATTCAATCAATTCATCATATCGATTTCCAGTTATTCTAATACATACTGCTCCA
>QCWD01000130.1 GCA_013114725.1 Nitrososphaeraceae archaeon
GATGCATTATTGCTACCAGTACCAAGTCCGCCGGCACCGCCACCACCGCTACTGCCACTATTATCACTATCTCCACCAGTAGGACTACTCATTATTCCTCCAGCCATTGTGTTTATCTACTATTATTGTGAATACTGCTCTTTATATTGGTATACTAGTACATTAAAAGTCAATTAATAAATAAGATTGAATATCCTAATATTACTAGACAAATAAAGATTCCAAATTGTATGATATAATAACCAATACTAACTTGATTGCGGGATATGCCAACAAAGATGCAACAAAATCATTTATGAAACAAGCAATAAAAAATGGTATACCTGGTTCACATTTTAAGATATTTGATGGATTATATCTAAGTAGTATTGGAATGGGCACTTATCTCGGAGAATTAACAACTGTCGATGACGAAAAAATTGAAAATGCAGTATACGAATCGATAAAATCATACGCCATTAATGTGATTGATACCGCATTAAACTATAGGTCAATGAAATCTGAAAAAAATATAGGTCAAGCAATTAGGAAATTAACAGAGGAAGAAAAAATTTCAAGAGATGAGTTTTTTGTAAGCACCAAAAATGGGTATATAACAAATGACGGTGATTATCCGGGAATCGATGTTATGGAATATATACAGAGAATGTTCATCGATAACGAGATAATTCAACAAAGTGAAATAAGTTCGGGATATCATGTAATGAATCCAAATTATATCGCTAGATGCATAGATAAGTCACTATCAAATTTAAAATTGGAAACTATTGATCTGGTCTACCTTCACAACGCTTATGAAAGTTGGAACAGAGATGTATCACAAAGTAGATTTATGGAAATGTTGTCACAGGTTTTCGAAGTATATGAAAAATATAGAGACAATAATAAAATAAAATACTACGGGCTGGCAACATGGTCATGTTTTAGAGTCAAACCAGACAAAAAAGATTATCTTTTGTTAGATGATATTTGTAAATTAGCTCAAAAAATCGGCGGTCCAAATAACGGATTTAGATTCATTCAACTTCCTTTTAATTTGGTTTATAATGAGGCATTATTTTTAAAAAATCAAAGCGTAGAAAACGAAAAAAATTTGAATATATTAAACGCTGCTGAAAAATTAAACATAGGAATTTTTACAAGTGTTCCACTATTGCAGGGAAAATTGTTTAACACAAAAATACCGGAATACATTAATTCTAAAAGTCAATTAGTAAAATTAATCCAAATCATTAGATCTGCTCCATCGATTATTGCGCCACTTATTGGACAAAAGCAAGCAGAACATGTCAGAGAAAATATTCAAATAGCAAATATTCCTCCGTTATCAAAAGAGCAGTTTCTAGACTGTATCAAAATTCTTACCACAAATAGGTAATTTAAGAATCAATGACTTGTAAAGATTTTTTATTTTTTATATAATTCAGCATTTTTAAAATCAATTGTAGAAATCATATCTTTTTATATTAAATATTTGATATGTTAAATATTGTATTAATTCAAAGGTATAAAGAGTCCTCACTTACTATAATCCATATACTTTGACTAAATATATTCTTGACACTAGTGTATTTTTTGGCGACAAAATCACTGAATTAATAAACTCAGGAAAATTGGATGACTGTGAATTAATAATTCCATTAACCGTGTTAGATGAACTTCAGTCGCAGGCATCACAAAAAAAAGAATACGGGATAAATGGTCTTAATGAGATCCAAAAAATTAGTTTTTTATGCAATAAACAAAAAATACCTTTAAAATTTGTTGGAAAAAGACCGTCGTATGATGATATCCGTCTAGCAAAACATGGCCGGTTGGATGCTCTAATAAATGAGGTAGCATTACATGAAAATGGAATTCTCATAACAGGAGATTATGCACAATCTTTAGCCGCAAATGCCCATGGCATTGAATCGATATTAATTCATAGTGATATCTCAGTATCCACTTTAGAATTTGAAAAATTTTTCAAGATTAACGAAAATACAATGAGTATACATCTGAAAGAGGGATTGCCTGTATTTGCTAAAACTGGTGTTCCAGGTGATTTCAAATTATTAAAAATTGATGATCAAATAATAACTACAGAATACCTGAATAAAATAATTAATGAAATTATAGAAGTTATTCATGAAGGGGTGTTTAAAGCAATAGAAATCAATTATGAATACGCCCAAGTCATTCAATATGGCGATTATAGAATAACGATTACAAGACCACCATTTTCAAATAAACTTGAAGTTACAATAGTAAAACCAATAATTTTCCTTTCTCTGTCTGATTACCATATTTCTGACAAATTATTTGAACGTTTATCCAATACTGCCTCAGGAATATTAATTTCTGGTGCTCCAGGATCAGGAAAAAGTACTTTCGCAAGTGCGTTGGCCGAATTTTATGTTAAAAAAGGAAAAATAGTCAAAACTTTTGAATCACCACGAGACCTTCATGTCCCTCCTGAAGTAACACAATATTCTCCGTTACATGGAAGTTTTGAAAATGCTGTTGATCTACTATTACTTGTTCGTCCAGATTATACTATTTTTGATGAGGTTAGACGATATAGAGATTTTGGTATTTTTGCCGATATGCGGATGGCTGGAGTAGGGATGATCGGAGTAATTCATGCTAGCACTCACATCGATGCTATTCAGAGATTTATTGGAAAAATTGAATTGGGTATGATACCTCATGTGTTAGATACAATAATTTTCATTAAAGATGGAAAAATCTTAAAAATATTGGATGTTCTTCTGACTGTGAAAGTCCCTACAGGCATGACGGAAGATGATCTATCCAGACCGTTGATTGAAATACGAGATTTCGAAACTGGAGAATTAGAATATGAAATATATACATACGGAGAAGAAAATATCGTTGTACCAATTAAAAAAATCAACGAAAAAATTATAAAAAAAGATGATGATGGAATAAGAAAATTAGCAATATCTAAGATAAAAGATGTTCTTCGCAGATTTGACCCCTATGCAGAAATAGAAATTAGATCAAACGATAGGGTTTTGGTAAAGGTAGAAAAAGATATTGTCCCAAGGTTAATTGGAAAAGGTGGTAATACGATTTCCGAATTAGAAACTATTCTTGGTATAAAAATCGATGTTGAATCTAAAAATTTGGCTCTGGGCCATGAATTACCGTTTTCGATGACCGAATCTGGTTCTTCTATTATTCTTTCATTTGCAAAAGAACATGTTGGATCAGATATTGGATTATATGTAAATGATAAATTTGTGTTAAGTAGTATCATCGGAAAGAAATCCCGAATAAAAATTGATAAAAAATCTACAAGTGGGAAAAAAATTGAAAATGCTATATTGACGAAATCGCCCATATCAGCATATAAAAACAATATATAAACAATACAAATAATGTCCACTTGGTGGTAAATTAGTACATTAGTGTTGTTAATTTAATAACTTTATATTTTTTATCAATATTAAATATTGTATTAAATCTATGAGTAACGAAAAAAAATTAAAGATTGCATTTCAAGGAGAACATGGTGCATATGGGGAAATGGCGGTATTAAAAATTTTTCCAAATTCAAAACCAATTCCTTCTAGAACTTTTTATGATGTATTTGAAAAATTGAGAAAAGATAAAGTTGATTATGCTGTAGTTCCTATTGAAAATTCTATTGAAGGCAGTATTAATGAAACATACGACCTTTTAATAAAATATCAGATTCATATTATCGGAGAGGTCTTTCAACATGTATCCCATTGTTTTATTGTTAATAAAAATTGTGATTTTAAAAAAATAAAAAAAATTTATTCACATCCACAAGCATTGGCTCAATGTAGAAAATTTTGGATAAACAAGTATGACGAATATCCCACATACGACACTGCCGGTGCTGTAAAAATGATAAAGGAGTTGAATTATTGTGATGCAGGTGCTATTGCCAGCAAAAGAGCTGGTGAGTTGTATGATATGAGCATAGTAAAAGAAGGAATACAAGATACTACAAATAATTTCACAAGATTCCTAGTCTTGTCTAAAAAATCGAATCAAGAAAAAACTGGTATGGATAAAACATCCATTATTTTTTCGATAAACCATGCTCCCGGATCATTATTTGGAATATTGGAAGAATTCGCTAAACGAAACCTAAATCTTACTAAAATTGAGTCTAGGCCCACAAAAGAACGATTATGGGAATACTATTTTTTTGTAGATTTTGAAGGTCATTTAAAAGACAAAACTGTTGCAGAGATGTTCAAAGTTCTAAAACATAAATGCAAATTTTTAAAAATATTAGGTTCATATAAGATTGCGTCTAAAGATTAACGGTTTTTTATAGTCCTGATTCCTAATCCTAAAATAACAATTCCTGTTATTATCA
>QCWD01000131.1 GCA_013114725.1 Nitrososphaeraceae archaeon
TTCCTTCAAACACTCCGGTTCCATAATGCAATCCGTGTGTTAGTACATGAATTTTTGCATCATCCCATTTTACAAATTTATTATCCATCCATATTTCCTGCTTCTGATTTTTTTCCTTTTCTTTTTCTACATCAACCATTATAGCATACTACACATCCTCTAAGATTCAACTCACTTCTAACTTTTTCTTATCAAATCAAACAACTTTTCAATCTTTTTTTATTTATTTTTATCAACATTGCTGTTATTATGAATGTGTCCACGTTGCGAATGTATTGCCTTTACAGCATTAGCCACATTATCACCACTGTCATTTACAATTATCAATATTCTTGATGTTTCTTCTTGGGCATCCAAATCTAGAATATTTATATCATATTCTCCCACCGTACTGCTTGCAGTAGATGCTATTTTAGATACTTTCCACATTTTGTCTCCGATCAATGTAACCACTCCCCTACCATAAACAAATTCTGTTTTGGGATAGTATGCTTTAATTTTATGTTCGTTTTTTTTCACATAATCTGCATCCAAAAACAATATCCTTGTGATCTCTATATTCTCATTTTTGTAAGGAGACAATTTGATAAAATTGTAATACTGTTTTTCTTTTTCAAGCGAGCCAACTAGATACAAAGCTGCGATACTTTCCATTCTAACTATTGCACAATTTCTTTTTCCTGTTACTATTTTAATCAACAGATTATCATCATCACCAACACTTTCATCAAATGATTTCCTAATTATTGTTACTTTAGAAGGGTCAGAAATAGATGTTATAACAATTGGTATATCCAGATTATTATCGTCAATTTCTTTAATTGCCACAGGGTCCAATATTTTCATTCCAAACATACCTGCCAAAGTCGCTTCATTGTACGATAGATATTTTACATAATCCAGATTGTCCTTAACAATTTTCGGGTCAGCACTAAGAACAACATTATCTTTTTCAAGGTCCACCTCTGTATCATACAAATCATGCAGTATTATCGCAATATCTGCAGCGGTTCTATCTGAACCACCGCGCTCATATGTTGTTTCAAGACCATCCATGGTTTTTCCTATAAAACCTCCTATCGAAATAACATCATTTTTGTTTATCAAATCTAACAGATGTTCTCTTTTTTGTCTTGATTCACTCAACATAAAGTTTGCACCCTCAAAATTGTCATCAGTAATTATGGGCCAGTTTTCAACGCGTACGTGGTCTGATTTTATGCCATTACTTTTCATAATATAATCCATCAAATAGGACATTGTAATCTCTCCACTATATGCAAGAATTCTTGACCTTGTTACATCGGTAAATCTCTTGTTATCACGAGCATTGTTTAATGATGTCTTTACAAGAGAATAAAACTTGTCCAAGATTTCATTAAACTCTTGTATGTATTGTTCAGATACATATTTTTTAGCAATTATATCATAAATCCTTCTCAATATTTCAATATCAATAGGTTTGGATGCTGCATACTTTCTTCCAACATCAATAGCCACATCAGTCATAGATCTGGATTTTCCATCATAACTGATAATTGGAGCTGAGAAAACAGTAATAATTTTATTTTTTTTACTCATCTGCTTTATTCTATTAACGACTATTGGAATAAAATCTCCCTCATTTCCAATAGCACTTCCTCCAAACTTTGCAACAACGACACTTTCTTTTTTACTCATCTATTTTATCCAGCATTTCAATTAACCAATCAAGCATTAATTAATTTTGATATTTAAAGGAATTCTGAAATAATCTTGGCAGCATTAATAGCTCCCCGATTGAATGCATAGTTATTATAACCTGTATTATTTCTCTTAAAATCTGATTTTATTATTTTTAAAATTATCTCTTCTAATCTAAAAATATCTTTATATTCATAGCCTTGTCTTTTAGCACCATGCTCCTGTTCAAAATGATCTTTAATGGGAATAAATATTCCTGGTGTTCCATATACCAAAGCTTCATCCATTGTAGAACGTCCCGCTAACGAAACTACCAGGTCAGCTGCAAAAATATACTCATGCAAATTGTTGACATATCCTATATTTTTATAGTCATTAGATAAAGGAATTTGTAAAGACGGACCAGATATAACTACTAAATCTATATCAAAAGATTTGTTAATTTTTCTCCAAGTTATTATCATTTTATCAAGCAAATATTTTCCCGACTCAGTACCCCCGACTGATACAACAATAGTTTTCTTATCAAATCCAAATTCATGCCTAAGCTCGTCTCTACCCTTTGTAGTCTCCCTTACAATTGGGCCAACATATCTTATATTGTCTTTATCTTGACCAAGATCTGGGATTATAACACAATCACAACTTTTGATTATTTTATTCATTTGTTCATTCATTTTTCTCTCTACTAGACTGGCCAAAAATCCACTAGTAAACGATGTATTTGTGATATCTGTGATCAATATCCTTTTCTTTTTCAGTTTTTCTGCAACTACTAGTGATGCAAAATCCTCGTCACTAACAATCATGTTTTCATCATTACACTTGCTTATAATCTCACTTGCAATTTTTTTACAATTTTTATAGTAAAACAAATATCTTAATAACCAAATAAAAGAATGCTGTAAAGTTCCATCTTTAACATCAAATTTTGGCGGATTGTATCTGTTCAATACATTATATCCATTGTTCTTGATAAATTCACAAGCAGAAGAACCACTAACAAAGCTATTTTTTCTATTCAAATTCAATTTATTCATTATAGCTATACTTCTGCTAGCATGTCCAAGGCCAATGGGGCTTACAAAAAATAAAACCATCTAAAAACATTAGTGTTAGTATCTATATTCTATTTATTTTCACACTGTTAAAATATTTATTTTTAAACTGATTATTCTAATATTTTAAATAAGCTAAACTTTAACTTTATATGATTATTCATGGCGGATAACAAAAAGAATGATAACAAGAACAAAGAAAGTAATACTAAAAAAAATATAAAAAAAAATTATTTTGCTAAAGGCCGTAGCAAAAAAACAAAAACAACTTTGATTTTTGGTGGAATAGCTGCTGCTTTTGCTATCGCACTCATCGTATCCTTATCGATTTTTATGTCACACAATAAAAGCAATTTTGGTTCAGTTGGTTCAGCTCACGAACATGCAGCATTTCTTATAAAAATAGACGGCAGTCCAATAGACTTCAGTCAAGGAAAATATCAGGTAAAGTCAAGATACATTCATGTAGAAAATAACGACGGAACAACTCTACATAGACATGCAACTGGTGCCACGTTTGGAGATTTCTTACGTTCCGTAGGTATGCAACTGAACAGTGAAGATAACTGTTTTACGACAGATGCTGGAAACCAATACTGTAATTTTAGAGACAATGTTCTGAAGTCATATCTTAATGGTAACACTACCTCACTTGCTTCTCTATCGAAATATGTTATAAACGATAATGACCGTATACTAGTATTGTACGGAAATGAAACAAAAACAGAAATTGATAAGGAGTTAGATGACCTGAGTAAAGTTGAAATCAAATTTGAATAGAAACTAGATATCTTTTATTTTTATTTTTACTTGTACCTATTTTTTCAAGTTCAATCAACTATCAAACAATAATAACTATCCAATCAGATTAGATATGATATAATCAATTACTAGATGTAATTTTATAATTTAAAGATTCTACTTAATATTATCAGTTCAGGACCACTTGTCATACTCCCTACAACTACTGACTTTGAATTTGCAATTATTCCAGAAGATAAAAACGGAATTCCTCCATTTATCGTGGCATGGTCTATATCGACTTTTAGTATATCAGATGCATATTCTATTTCTTTGTCTGATGCATTGGGATGAATAACTGCACCCGAATTTGTTGCAACAACTACTGAACCTACTTGAATGAATCCTGCAACTGTCATTTTTTCAGAAGGTACTCCTAAAACGTCTTGGATCACCTGTTTGTTTGTTTCTTCAATAAATGGTGAGATTACAGCACCATTATCATTAACCGCTATCAAATTTCCAATTGCAGTATACTTGCTTTTTATACGTTCTACATTCAACCCACTTTCCTGTCTGAGAATCTGTATTTCTTCATCTGATGCTATTGATGAAACAAGTATTCCATTATTGTTTATAACCATCATCGGACCTACTAGTCTGGTACCTGCAATTGAAGTATGTACCACGTTTTTTGTATCCAGGTACTCCATAAGTTTATCTGATTTTGTTTCGGCAAAACCAAACGGGATTATCAAAATATCGTCATTACATTTGGCAAAAATTCCAATGTTTGGACTCTTGTAAAACGCGTACTTGTAAATTCCCAAGCTAAATTTCACTAG
>QCWD01000132.1 GCA_013114725.1 Nitrososphaeraceae archaeon
GCTCTTCGACGCGGCGAAGAAGAAGGGTCTGCCCACGGCATCGTTCTTTTGGCCGGAGACCAAAGACGATCCGTCGGTCGACTTCAACATCCCCGAGGTCTTCACGGATGACCACAAGGGCGAGATCAACGCGGTCAGCCCCGCCGTCCTGTCCGAGCTTCGCAAAGCCGAAGTACCGATCGACCTCTACTTCCGCTGGTATGGCTCCGAGCGCATGCCGGCGGCGGACATGATCCTGGCCGAGGCGGCCGGTTACGCCATCAAGACCCGAAAGCCCGGGCTGCTCGCGATCCACATCCTGGCCACCGACGAGGCGCAGCACGCCCACGGCCCGCACCACTATCTGGCCCAAGCCGCGCTGACCAATGCGGACGCTTGCGTGGGCAAGCTCATGGAGGCGGTCGAAGAGGCGAACAGTAATTTTAAATAACTTATCAGAAAATGGTTTATTTTTTGAAAGTAATAGAGAAATTCCTTTTTTTTTATCAGAATCTAGAGAGGATATGCTATATCACTTAAAATCTATACGATAATTCGGTATATTTTGGTTTTACAAAGAAAAAATATAGTCCCTAATAAACTATATAGAATAAACAAGATTTAAAAAAATAGTTTATGATAATGGATTTCCGTTATATGTAAGTGACTTTAGTGTCTCTTGATTGAGTTTGACTATTTCTTCAGGAAGAGGCACGTAATTTAGGTTTTGAGCAGTTTTCTGTCCTTCAGTTATAGCCCATGATAGGAAGTCTATCATGGTTTTTGCTTTTTGCTCAGAAATATTAGGATTTTTAGTTAATTCCTTGTCCAACAAGATGTATGAAAAACTGGCGATAGGATAGGAATTTTGTCCGTCTGCATTAACCAAAGTGATATTTGTCCATACACCATCACCTGATGGTAATGAGGTTGCCTGTGCCCTAACTGCTTCCATTATAGAATTAACTGACGGTTCAACAAAATTTCCTTCCTTGTTTTGAACAAATGCGTATGGAGTATTGGTAGTTAATGCATAATTCAATTCTATGTAGCCTATGGTATTTTGTGTTCCCTTAATTGCATTTGATACTCCTTCGTTTCCAGGTGCACCAATACCAACAGGCCATCCCACGGCTTTACCCTTACCAACTAATTTTTCCCAATCTGGACTGATGGAAGAAAGATAATCAGTCCAAACAAACGTAGTTCCAGAACCATCTGAACGGTGTACAACTATTATATCATCTGATGGAAGGGTTTTATCTTGATTAAGTTCTTGAATTTTCGGATCATTCCATTTTGTTATTTTACCCAAAAAGATATCTGCAATAATTTCACCAGTTAATTTTAATCCTTTATCTGGAATTGAAGGTAAATTGTATGCTACCACCACTGAACCAATGGTTTCTGGAATATGAACAGCCCCAGGATTTTTAGCAGCCTCTGAAATGGTTAGTGGTGCATCTGTGGCACCAAAATCTACCGTTTTTTCGGTGAATTGTTTAACTCCTCCACCACTACCAATTGATTGATAATTTATCTCAACGTTAGGATTAACATTTTGGTATTCTACCCTCCAGTTATCAATAAGTGGAAAAGGAAAAGTAGCTCCTGCTCCATTAATTGTTATTATTTCCTGTGCAAATATGTTTGTGTTGGATACAAATATTGACAGAATCCCAATAAATAGAGCCGTCGTAATTACTAGATTAATATACTTTAATCTCATTGTCCAATAGAATGTCAAAATAGTTCTTATATTTTTACAATAGTTTTACTATAGAATAAATGATATAATATAAGCAATATAGACAATATAGAAATCTATTATAGCAATGTTTTATCTACAACCAGACTTATTATTATAAAACATATTGATAATAGTTCAACAACGTTTAACTATAAAATCAATTTAGATAAAATTTAAGTAAATTATTGGATGAAAAGAACGTATGGGTGAGGAAATTATTAAAAAGATTTGTAAGACATCGGAGATGAATGATCAATCAAAAAGAGAAGTTTTGGATTGGTGTAATTCAATTCCTCCCGAAATTAAAATATAATCAAAAAATATAAGATAAACAATATTGATTCGGTTTTTAGTGAGATTAATTCAATATCGATTCACATAAAATCGAACAATAATCAAATATACAAACCAACTATTGAAGAATTAAAATACTGGATAGAAAAAGATCAGATAAATAGAAACAAAAAATATTATAAATTGAAATAATCCAAAAAGCGATTTACTTTTCACTATCGTCTGATCCTTGTTGGTTCACGGTTAACGGTCGTTTTTCTATATTAATTACATCTCCTATAGTTAAGTTTAATGTTTCCTCCGCAATATCGCTAGCATATTCGGCTGTTCTTTTTAAATCATTAATCATAAGTTTTGCATAGGTCCTCATAGCTGTTTTGGACCCAGAAGTATCAATTACATTATCAATTATAGCAAGTAATTCCTTTTCTAAATTCCTGACCTCTTCAACCCTATCAATAATTTTATCAGCTGTTTTGTAGTCCCTTCGTAAAAATGACTCTACAGATTCACTAAGATCAACCAATGAAAGAGTACTTATTTTCTGTAAATGTGTTAATATATCTGAGGAAATGTGGCTATCAAGTAATAAACATTTTTCAGCAATATTTGATGCATGGTCTGCTATACGTTCTATGCTTTTTACAACATATCTATAACTTAGGCAATCTGAAATACTTTTTAATCCTATTTCTCCAAGAATTCTAGAATTTTTTGTCGCCAACATTAAGTTCCTTAAAACATATAAACTAAATCTGTCAACCTCATCATCAGATTTTATCACTACATTTGCCAGATCCGTATTTAATTCAGATAATGAAGTCATGGCATCCCTATGCATAGATGATGCAATAAGGTACATACGTCTAATTGCAGTATTGACAGATAATTCGGGAAGTCTTATCAATACCTGGATGGTTATAATGTCAGATGAATCAGCAATTATTTCAGTTCCTACTAGATTTTTTCTAACAAGATCTCTTGTTGCTTCACGTAACATCGGATCTATCCTACCTAGTCGGGTTTTTAGATTAATAACATTAAAGCCGGATAAATATATAGAAACAAGTTTTCTCTTCAATGAATTTACCGTTTCATCTTTCAAAATATAGATAGTTGATTCATCTAACGAATCAGAAGAAAATCTAGTAACATCAGAAATGATGGAAAGTGAATTATCAGGCTCTCGTATAACTTTAAGTGGGTCTCCAGATTTTAGATTAAGATCGCTAACCCATTTTTTTGGCAAAGATAAGATATAAGTTGATTTTCCAGTAAATTGTATTTTCCTTACATCACTATTATCTCTAAAGGAATACATAGGTTATAGACCACAAACTATAGATATACATCTTCTGTTATTATAATATATTTATTATATATTACTATATAGATTTTTATAACTTTTATCTTATCTATGTAATAATAAATGATAAAATTAAATGAATCTATAAAATATTACTGTAACATAGCATCCATAGGATTGGTTATCATTTAGATTAAAATTAATACATATATCAAACATTCTATTTGTGACAGTTATTTATTATAACCTTTAATTTCTAACATCATAACTTGAGTAATTGAATTTGCTCTAATAGGTATAACATTAGAATTTAATGATGTGTTTGTAGATATTTATTTGTAAAATTAGTTAATTCTATCAGATTAGAACTTTAAAAAAGTTGTAAACTATTTATTTGATTTAAATACAGTGGGATTGTTATTTTTCATTTTTCCCAGTGAATGGCAAAGTGGAGGCAAACAAGTAATTTATTCTTATTAGTTCTATTAAAAAATTAAAGATGCTTTTGTCATCCGAATATCAAATATCAGATATAAATTATAAAATAGATAAATTAAATCCATCAAATAATTTTTTGGTTCTGTTAATTTAACGAAAGATCTATAGCTTCGGACATCCTATTTCTGATAAATGATGAAATTCAATAGAAACATAACGTCCGCAAATGTAGTAATGTATAGATTGTATCTATATTTTTTGTGTTTGAGTTTAAGAAATACCAGTAAAGCCTTTTCCTTTTTAATGATGATAAAAGTTACGTGTATGTCTGAAACGGGGTACAACGTTTTGGTTTTTTATCTAAAAAGTCTAAAGACGTAAATGAATATCTGCTTTCATTATTGATGAGACCGTAATTCAGATAGGATGGAAACACTACTATGGATTGCTACCGAACCTGTTAGCAAGACTATCTTAGGAATCTTTTAGATAAAGAGTTGCGTAAAAATATGCTTGTTGCAGCGCAATTCATTGAATCTTTGATTAGCAAATA
>QCWD01000133.1 GCA_013114725.1 Nitrososphaeraceae archaeon
TGTCTAAATCTACCCTGCATGATTAAATAGTCTTCAACAGGTTTTCTTTTTTTTCCCAATTGATAACTGGAATGGACCACATTTCCTCCAATTGCCTCCTTTAGGGGCCAAATTCCTGTCTCTACAGCTAACCTGGCGATCTCGATCACAGTGGATGAATCTATATCCCATCCAGGAGGACACGGAGAATGTGCAATAAACATTTTTGGTCCTGTCAATTTTGATGCTTTTTCTATCTTCATCATCATATCAGCAATGTAGGCAGGAGAGATTGTTGCAATGTAAGAAGGATTGTGAGCTCTCCAAATCTCAAAAAGATCTTTCTTTTTTAGAACCTTTCCCTCAGGCATTTGTAATGTATATGTCGTAGTTTTTGTTGAAGATCCATAAGGTGAAGAACTTGATGCTTGAAAGCCAGTGTTTGAGTAAGCTTCATTGTCATAAACAAGATAGTAAAAATCCAAGTTTCGATAGAGTGCACCTGAAGTGGCTTGCAATCCAATATCAGCTGCAGACCCATCACCAGTTACTACTATTACCTTTAAATCATCTTTTTGTTCAATCTTGCCCTTTGAAATAAGAATGTCCAATGCATCTCTCACCCCCTGAGCTGCTGCAGGAGCACTTGCCATTGCAACATAAAACCATGAAGATTTGAATGGAGTGGTGGGAAATACGGAAAGTAAAGTTAAACATCCAGCAGCATTAATTGTAATTGTGTTTTCTCCTAATATCTTTTCAAATATTCTGATTAATAAAAGTCCACCACATCCAGCACACATTGAGGTGCCAGGCGATAGAACCTCCGCCAATGGAAGATCTCTAATCGTTTTATGAGCACTCGTTGAAGTCATTTGATTATTCTACCTCCTTTCCAGACATCTTTAACATGTCTTTGACGGTATTCCAATCATTTTCAGTAAACAATAGCATAGTTTTTGAAATTGGGGGATTTCCTTTCACAGCCTCCTCGAGAACAGAAATAATATACCTGAATTCAGAAAAGGTAATTTTTTTACCACCAAGACCCCCTATAAATGACAATATCGTTTCTGGTCGTTCATCTTTATTATACAGTGAACTTACAATTTCTGGATACAGTATCCCTCCGCCACCTACGGAGATGTTCTGGTCTATTACTGCAACTCCCTTCTTTCCTGCTAGTTTTTTCCATATATCATCTGAAGGAAAAGGCCGTATCATTCTAATTTTCAATAATCCGACATTTTTTCCATATTCTTTTCTTAACCTGTCCACTGCCTCTTTTGCTATTGTTGAGAAAGAATTTGTAATTACTATAACGTAATCTGCATCATCTAGCATATATCCTTCTAGTAGATCGTATTTTCTCCCAAATATTTTTTCAAAGTTTTTTGATACATCACCATACATTTTAAGTACATTTAATGTGGTTAAATGTAATTGATATCTAAAATAAGAATATGCACTACTATCAAGTACGGCTACTCCAAGAGAAGAAGCATTTTTTGCATTTATGTAGCCAGATACAGGAATATATTCTGGTAGAAATTCTGACACATAGTTTGAATCAGGAATATCAACTTTTTCTCGTGTATAAGATAAATAAAATCCATCCAAATTTACAAGAACAGGAATGTTGACCATAGGATCTTCAGATATTCGATAACCCATAATTATAGAGTCAAGAACATCCTGACATGTTTCGGCATGAATTTGTATGAAACCTGTATCTCTTATAGACAGAACATCGTTATGGTCTGGCAAAAGGGTTATGGGAGATGATACTCCTCGCGATACATTTGCCAAAACAAATGGTGACCTCCATCCTACTACATTATAGAGCATTTCTGTAGCATACAACAACCCTTGGCTGGATGTAGCAGTAAAAGTACGCACCCCCGATAAAGAGGCAGCACCTGCTGCAGTGACCATCGAGTGCTCCGATTCAAACATTACAAACTTGGCATCTAATTTTTTTTCTAAAACCCATCTTGAAAGTATCTCAATTATTTCGGTTTGTGGAGTTATTGGATATGCCGGAATGTAGTCTACATTACATAGTTTTACAGCAATAGCTGCAGCTTTGTTGCCTGTGACCAGATCTTCAGTCAATTTTATTTTTCCTCTTCATATCTATCGCATTTACCGGACACTCTGTATAGCAGATATTACAGCTTTTACAGAAATTGTAATTTACTTGAGGAAAATTCTGCTTATCGATTGTTATTGCGCTATCAGGGCAATATACAAAACAGATCCTACATTTGGTACACTTATCATAATCAATAATTGGTTTAAATAAATTCCACCCCTTTCTTATAACTTGCATGGTATTTCCAGTATTTGTTATAATATTTTTAGATATGTTGGGATGATGATTCTGTAAACTGATAATTTTGTTATCTTCAAAATCTTCGTATTCATTATCTCTTGATAGGATCATATTATTTATGGTCGATGAAGAAAGAGATTGAAATGTTGATTTGGCTAATTCGATATTTTTATTTAATTGGCTTAATTCATTTCCATGTTCATCTGATGACAGAATTTCTTCCGTCTCTATTTTTATAGCTTCTTCCAACTTGGTTAAATCAAAATCAAGTATTTTACAAACCGCACCAGCCAAGCCGCTGCTTAAGACATTACTATTCAATATTTTTTTGGCCATCGAATCAAGATCGAAGGTAACAATCTGAGTGGTATCTGAAATATTAAACTCTTCTCTTACCTTATGTTCATTATTTACAGTATTAAAAAAAATAATTCCACCTTTCTTTATTCTTTTTAAAAAATTATGCAATTCTGGTCGCAAGAGAGAATAGTAATCTGCTACTACGAGAAAGTCTGTGCTATAGATATATCCTCTAGATAATATTTTTGTATTTGAGATTCTTATGAAAGCAAATACAGGAGTGCCACGTCGTTCGGCTCCATAAAGTGGCTGGTCCTGTACATTATATCCATGTAAAAATGCAACTCTGCCAATAATATGCTCTGCAGTTTTTATACCCTGCCCTCCAACCCCAAGCAAAGTTATTCTTAACATTTATCACTATATACTACACCTCCGTTGTATTTGAAGTACTTTATACCAATGTGCAGTAAAACCTTCCAAAACATATGTAGTAGAGAATTTGAAGGTATGGTATTCAGGTTTAAAAGAAGCCAAATAAGAGAATTGATTTTAATGTGCAATAGATACAATTTGCATGAATGATAACTTTCTAGAATTGTGCTGGTATACGCAAAGTCAATGTATGTAGATGTAATTGTTTAGATTTAACATTTCTGATGTATGTCATTTTGTTATTTCTAATTTTATAAATGAAAACATACTGTTTTAATTAATAGAGCAGACAAGAGATGTGACGGGGAGAATAAAATACATAGCTTTGGATATAAAAAATAAATTATTATTTAATGTAACTAAAAATAATAATTAACCTTAAACCTTGACAATTTATTCCATCCATCTTCATTTCCTCTCTTTCATTTTGATAGCTCTCTTCTTCTCTTTCACTTTCATTCAACATGATTATAATGATAGAAGCGTGGGCAATAACTTTTATCTTTATATTCTTGTGCTCTGTTAATATAAGATGATTTTAGCACCTCCAAATTCTATTTTGTTATTGATAAGGTTGTATTGTTACAGTATTGTATATTGTTAATACATCCATGAACTTTAATACAATTTTCCAAATTTTACAACAGAATTTATAAACGAATTCACTTAATTGTGTATGCATTTTATTATCAAATTCTCTAATTATTAAATTATGTAAAATGTCATTTCATGATCTATTTTTATAATCTACACATGATTTGTTTTGTTATGATATCGTGATATCATTATTTAGTAACACATATATAACGATATCATGATATCATTTAGTATGAGTAATCAAATAAAAACAACAACAAATATCGCTGTAATCCTTGAACAGAATGGATTTGAAAAGATATCCGGCAACTTAGATGAGATAGTCAAGTTCGTGCAAAAAATGAAAGGTAGTGAACATATTCTCTTCCTTTGGGAAAATGAAGAAAGCAAGAATCGTATGATATCAGAATTCTTCATTCAACAGCACAGAGGTAAATCCAGTGGCCTATTTTCCATAGAACCTACAAAAATAAATGAAATCAAAAACATATTGTATCCTAACTTTTATAATACACACAAATCCGCCTTTATAGAGAAAGCTGTCGAAAAAGTTACGAGGGCGTTGTCGGTTAGAGATAGTAATATGAGTATAAGATTTGCTTTTGAAGATGACACTTGGTTAATGAAAAGAGGACTCAAAAAAGAAGTTCTCGATACAGAAGAAGCGCTTGGAAAGGAAGTTGATAAAAACTTGTCATTATTCTGCATGAATCACGTACATAGTCTAGAGGATGATGAGGGGACGATAGAAAAATTGATTAAAGCACATGGATATGTCCTATTAGATGTTCCACTATCTCTGTATAAGTGGAGAGTTGATAACAATGTTGCTGCTGGTATTTATAAGAATAATTCCACCTCTTTAATAAAGAAATGTGATTGTGAAATAAACAATAATTATCCATAATTCCTTTGATGAATTTTTTGGATCATAAAGAAAATGACCATCTGATACCATGAATTAAAATAAAGAAAAAGATGTAATTTTTTTTACATATTCCGTTTGTTCCTAATTTATAAAATGTATATATAGTTTTTTGATTGAGGTAGTCATTTTTTTAAGTTGAAACAGATGATTTAATTATTGTTATTATTTTTCTGAACTTTAATGGTTATCTATTAATTTAACGAAAAATCTATAGATGTGAAAATCCTATTTCTAAAAAATGATCAAATTCACCAGAAATAGAACATCCACTATTGTGGTAATGTATTATTTGTATCTATATTTTTTAGACGTGGGTTTACGAAATAACAGTAAAGTATTATGTATTTTTGAGGATAGGAAAAGAAGTTACATGTCTGGCTGGAACTGGGTACAACGTTTTGGTTTTTTAGCTAAAGTCTGTAGACATAAAAGAATATCTGTATTTATCATTGATAAATTTTTATCAAAAAAGAACTGCTTGAAACATTACTTTCTGTGGATTGCTACAGAACCAGTACACCATTCTATCCTCGGAATCTTTTAGCTAAAGATCTGAGCGTAGAAATATGCTTGTTGAAGTGCAATTAATAGAATCGTTGATAAGTAAATACGGAATACATCCTGTATATTTTGATTGTGGTATCTTGGATACATATTAATGCCCAGCAAGGTATTAAGACTAAAACACTATCTGCACTCACCGTATGAAAAACCTATGATAAGATATTGAACGCGTAAATTTTTGATAAAGGTTCACAGAATTGAGAATTTCGATGATTACTATCCTACTGGAAAATCAAATTGTGTTCTGAAACAAACCTATAATTGGATATCCCTCAATCGACGATTCTGAAATATATAATACTGTTAAATTATTTGACAGGGAAATGAATTATCTCTCAAAAAATGGAAATACAATATTAAAGCTCTGAAATTGATTTTGATAAAAAAGATAATTACTTTTATATCAAATCAAAAGTAAAATATTTTTAAACTATTAATATCTAAACATTTATTTTTCTTTTTAAACTGTTTTCAAATCATGCAATACGTACAAAGATCATTGAAATATCGTTGAACTCATATCACAGAAGCATAAAAAGTCATTCACAATATTTACAATATTTTAAGATTTATTGATTCATGCACGATGAACATCTAGAATATCTATCTTATTTAAATTACAAGATACAGGATATTATTTTACAGTAAGCATATATGTTGTGGTATAATTCCAACCTATGGGACCAGCAAATTCTCTATATTTGTCTATGCTAGTATTTGTTTCATTTTCCGTCATAGTTTGAATATTTCCTTTCAGTTTAAGTTCATATTTTCCTATTGGTAGAGGTTTTAAAAATAACCAATTTCCATCAGAAATTGCTTGAGTAGTCTGTGGCGGCAAATCTAAAATATTATTTTCAGGCAAAGTAAAATTAAAAACATCGGATTGAATTCTGTAAATCTGTATATTTGGTATCTGTATACCATTGATTGAAGCATTTCCTCCAATCACATGGTCTTGCATACTTTTTGCACAAACTCCAAGTTCTTGATTTTTTAGAAATGGAAATTCTGCCAAAGAACATTCAGAATTCAGTAGAGTCATAAGCAACGCGGTATTTTCTGGAATATTACAAATTCGTTTAACCGAGTGTTGGTAAGCTAATGTTAGAAACCAAACGGGACCGTTTTGATTTTTATCGCAATATTTTCCAGAATCATCATACGATGGATTTGTGTCCCAAGGAATCGAATACGCCCATTGCCACCATTTTTCAGTCCATTTTGTATATGAGATATTAAAAGGATTAGAATCTATATCGTAGGCTAAATCAGAAACATCAATTTTTTTGATATCTGCAGATTGAGTATGATTGAAACTCTCCTCACTTAATGATGTATCATTTACAGAGTCTAAAAGCAAAATTAAAGAAATTATAAAAAAACCCATGACCAAGAAAAATCCTCTCATTGTAAACATTGAAAAATTATATCTAATGAACTTTTCTCCTATAACATCTGTGTATGTTATATTGTGTCGAATACTAAATCTGAGATAATTTGCTGATCACTAAATGATATTTTAAATCTATTATATTTGTGGTTAACGTACATTTATACACGCAATGAATTTGATTGTACAATTGAATTATATTATCATCACTATTCCCATAAAAGTGAAAAATATCCATTTCGTAGATTTTGATTATATAATCTTGATCAATAAATCTTGAACATTTTCTGTTCTTTAATATGTAAATAATAATTATGCTAATTGTCACAATCTGAATCCATATGAAATAAATCTTCAAATTCAAAAGTAAAAAACTGCTCTTTACAAATACATATTAAATCACTGACTATGTATTATATAAATGAACAGCTGGTGATATTTATTCTTCTACAATATCCTAATACTACTAATAATATTAATACTAATACGGCAACGACAAAAATTAAAACGAGACCTCAACGGCAGCGTTTTTATGTACCTTGAATTTTTTCAAAAATATGTAGTACTACAAAATATTTTTTTAGTAGTCCGAATTTAAAAAATTAATTAAGATCCGGTAGAATAGTTCTCTAAGCAAAATGGTCAATCTGTTATAATTCAACATTCTTCAAGTGAGATAAAAAGATAGTGAGAACAAATATTTATAATGATCAAAAAATTCAGATCCTCACAATATTTAAATTATCTTTTTGTAGAACTATATTATTTAATAGTGTGTATTTCTTATGGACGATCAAAAAGATATTGAAACTAGTACTGAAATCCAACACATTATAAAAAAGTTTTTTATGAGAAATGGTAACACTCTAGAATTGTATAAGCAAGATTGTTTAAAAGGATTAGATATATTTTCAAACAAATATTTTGATATTGTTGTAACGTCTCCTCCATACAATCTTGGAATATCCTATGGTAAATATAATGATAAAAT
>QCWD01000134.1 GCA_013114725.1 Nitrososphaeraceae archaeon
TTCTCTATCTTCCCTTAATTATGGTAGAATCTGATATTGATGATGATTTTCTTGATTTAAATAAAAGATATGTACCCACTACGGAAACCAAAGTACCGGCAATAATAAAAATTAATGGTAAAAGATCAAAAAGTGTTGAATGATAGGTTTTCAAAATTATTGGGGTTAAAGAATAGGAAAAAATCATTCCAATAACCATGATTACACCACTAATAATTAGTAATATGCCAGGGATTTTTCCACCGTACGATCTTATTAAACCATAAACTATTCCACTTAAAATCAAAGAAGGAGCTGCTGAGATAGATATCGCTTTAATTAAAACACCGTCGATATCCAATAAACGGTCAATTTCTTTTTGTTGCGATCCCAAATAGTTATAAAATGATAAAACATATGATATAAACATGACACTTAAACCTATACTAACTAATCCTAACCAATACTCAAGTTTCATATAATATCGTCACGATAAATTCAATTATTACTCGGGTTATAAAATCTATTAATTAAATCCTGTAGTATTTAATTAGGTTATTCCAACTAACTTAGCTAGTTCCTTTCTACTAGATGCACCTAATAATTCTGCAGCTATTTCCGGTTTAATTGGATTTACGTATATTCCGTATCCGCGTTCTAAACCTGTCCAAGTAATTTTTTGTGGATATATTTCAACATGCCAATGTATCTGTCTGGTATTTTTCTTTTCAGGAGAAAGATGAAAAACTAAATTATATGATGGGTCTTCCAATGCATTACTCATACCTCCTAGTGTGGATCTAGTGATCATAGCCAGATCATTTATCTCCTTTTGAGTTAGTTTTAGGAAAGAGGTAGAATGTTTTTTAGGATATATACAAAATTCATAGGGATATATTGATGACCATGGACAGAACGCGATAAAATTTTCAGTAGCTATTATTTGCCTAGGTCCATCAGTCTCGATCGAGATAGCTACACAATTAGGGCAATTCCCATTTTCGTTGATATATTTGAATGAGGATATTGCCTCTGTCTCAATGATGTTCGGAATTTCTGCAAATGTCACCATATGAAAATGAGGATGATCTATATCATTTCCTCCGAAAACTCCGTGATTGACGTAAACCGAAACGTATGTAACCTTTTTCTGATTATATAAATATCTTAATCGTTCTTGAATTACTAGTAAAATATTAGACCATTGTTCTACAGGAATTTTTGATAGAGGAACGGTATGTTCCGGCGATGCCACAACTATCAAATGATGGCCGTATGCAGGTTCGCTGTATAATGGTTTATCAGTATAGATACTTGAGGTATTGACGGTCATTATAGGGGTTTTTTTTTGAAAGACCCTAACTGACCAATTTTCAATAATATTGTCTTCACTATCAGACAATCTTTGTAGTATTCCCTCTTTTGAAACAAGTGATATCATTGCTGGTTCAGTATTATGTTCATTTCCTGGACAATAAGGACATAATTCACTATTATTCGGGATATCCTTATCAAGACGTTCAGAATTTTGTGGTAGAATTACGAATTTGTCTGTAACATAGTCTTTCCTTATTTCACCCAAAGTCTTATAAAATTTTCCTAAATATCCATTAATTAAGGTTCTGAAAATAAATGGTAATTGCTTCATATATCAATAAAATTTTCAGTGATTGATATACAATAATGATAATAAGTGTTAAAAATTCGGTAAGAAAATACAATATTTTAATGATAACACTTAAAATATAGTAGTTATTAGATAGAATCTTATGACAATGCCAAAAGGCTACGGTTCAAGTAGCAGTCAAACAGGTAAAAGAAGTTTTGATCAATGGTGGGCAACGGTACCAGCAGACTTGAAAGAAAAAGCTAGGAAAGGTGATGAGCAAAACAAGCCCTTGCTGAATCAGATTAATTATGTTTTATTGCATTTGCATTTAGCAGGAAAACATGATGTAAAACCATCACATGAAGAATTAAAGGATTGGTTACATAGCGGCCAAGTAGATGTTCTAAGAATGAACAAATAAATCACAATTTATTTTTTTTATCATTTTTTCTGATCTCAAAAAATTAAAATTAATCAAATTCTTCTTCAAGAACTTTTTTCTTTTTAGAAATATTAAAAATTTTATCGACCCTTTTTAATGCGTCATTTCTAGGTCTGCTTAAAAGCATTGACTGAAGTAATAAATGGTTTTCAGGTATAACCATACCTGTTTGATCATCAGAATAAATAATTTTTAATACATCATCTTGTGATCTCGTAACTTCATTATGAATGTGAACCATATTTGTATCGCCGTGCACAAATCCCAATTCCAATGCTTTTTTTCGAACGTCGGCTGTTCCATTAGCAGAATTAAGTATGGAAACCCCAAATTCATTTTGAAATATTTCAATTATTTTGTCTTTAGTTGGAGCTTTACCTTCAAACCTTATTGACATTTGATGTATGTGCATCATACGAGATGGAACCTTATATGCATCGACAAAAAGGTTTGCAGTGGGGATAAAGTCTTTGACATCGTCCTGATGATGTGGTTGTTTATCCCATTCGATAGAATCTTTAACTTCTTTTGTGTCCTCTAAATCTGCCCATCTTCTAATTAATATTACATCATATCTTTTTATTTGATTCCCAAAAGATTCGATAAGTGGTTGCATTATCCTGCCCATACCTGAAACGTTACAACTGCCCTGAATAACATAATCTAGTCCTTTAACTTTGTCATAATTTACTCTAGAATTATGTATAATGTTTGCAACACTATATTCACCATGTCTTTCCTCTCCTCCTTGAAATATTGCCTTTTTTTGTAAAGGTAAATAAAATTCGGTTTTATTTTTAAAACCCAATCCTTCTTTAGAAGCATCTATAACAATATCAGATTGTGTAACTGCATCATTTATTGTTCCTGCAAAGTTAATTTTATTTTTTTGAAAATTGCTTATCAAATTTTCTGGTATAAATATATTATATCCCTTTTGGGCGGCTTCCTTTACCTTTTCATCGTTATTATATTTCGCAATTCCTATCAACTCTATCTCGTCATCTTGACTACATGCGGTAGCTAACCTTCGACCGATATTGCCATACCCGTTAATAAATAATTTTATCATCTCAATCACTAAAATTATTAAAAATATAAAATTTTTAGTACAATATATGTTAAAGCCTAAAATAATTTATTTATTTGATATGATCTGGAGATAATCTGTGTTAGAAAAACAGTATATTTATAATTAGAAAAGTAGCAAAATAATGATACTGTATGAAATTATTGATATTAGATAATTACGATTCATTTGTTTATAATATTGCCCAGTTATTAGGAAAGTTAAATGTCATACCATTAGTTTTTAGAAATGATGCAATATCATTGAAAGGTATAAAAAAAATTGACCCCGATGCAATTATAATTTCTCCCGGACCAGGACATCCTGCAGATGAAAAATATTTTGGAATCTGCAGTTCGGTGATAAAAAACATGGGAACATTTAAGCCAGTTCTAGGAATCTGCCTTGGTCATCAAGGCATAGTTAATGTTTTTGGAGGCAAAGTAATCAATGCAAAAAATGTCAGGCATGGGAAGACTAGTATAATAGAGCATTACGGGAATGATGTAATTTTTGATCATGTTCCAACTCAATTTAAAGCAACCAGATATCATTCTCTGGTTGCAGACATTCATACGTTCCCAGATTGTTTAGAAATAACTGCCAGGGCAAAAGATGATGGAGAAGTAATGGGATTAAAACATAGAAAACATCCTATTGAGGGAGTTCAATTTCATCCGGAATCCATATTAACGCATGATGGTACTAAAATTTTAAAAAATTTTTTAAAATTAATAAAAAAGTAATTCAAAAATATTTGGAATAAAGAAAAATGACTCAGGTAATTGCCGAAAAATATTTTAAAAAAATTTTAAATAAACTTGTAGTCAAAAGAATTCTGACTGTCGATGATAGCAAATTTGCTTTTTCATCCATCTTAAAAAACGATGTTACAAATGAACAAATTTCTGCATTTCTGATGGGATTGGCTATGAAAGGGGAATCTGTTTCAGAGATAGATGCATTAATAACAGAAATAAAGAAAATATCTACAAACATCACTCCACGAGTTGATGGCCCAATAATAGATACATGTGGAACCGGTGGTGAGACAACGAAAACTTTTAACATTAGTACCGCAACTGCAGTGATCTCTTCTGCAGCAGGTTGTAATATAGCCAAACATGGAAATAAAACGATGTCGGGGATTTGTGGAAGTGCGGATTTTTTTGA
>QCWD01000135.1 GCA_013114725.1 Nitrososphaeraceae archaeon
TAATAATCACTAATCAGATGAATTACATTTGCAAGTTGTTTTTGCTAACTCAAAAATTCGAATATTTGTGTTTTTTTCCATAATCCCGATATTTCTCTCTATTACAATGAATTTTTACGCATATTCTGAAAATGAGATCGGCTTTGATGCCAAAACAATGTACGAAAACAAAAAATTGGTTATAGATCCGAGTATTAAAAATTTTATCATTGTAATCCCAAATGAAGCACATGAGTCTCTTAATCAGCCAAAAAATCAATTGCCACTTGCAAATCAACCATACTTGCCTCAAAATATAGAAGTTGAATTAGGGACAGCAATATTGTGGTTTAATGCAGATGTAGGGCATACACATAAAATAAATTTATTTGATGATAATTTACAAGAGGTATTTTCAACAAATATGTTTGATTTCAATTTTGCCAGTCCTGTATTTGAACCAAAAAAACTTGGAATTTACAACTATGAAGAAAAAGATGTAAACGATATAGATACATCATTTATTATGAATGGAACGATAAATGTAAGAGAAAAAGATCTATTAGAAAATAAAATTGACAATAATACTAATTACATTTCAGGTACGTTTATGGTACCCAAAAAATTTTTGGCAGTTTATGAAAAAGAATTCAAAGATAATGGATTCAATGTCGTAAGTACTTTCTCATATAAAGATATCAGAGGAGGTCAAAAAGGAACCGGACCTGAACAAACATATATATTATGGAATACTAAAGAACAAAATCTAAAAATAGTAATTACCGTTCTGCAAAAAATTACATCGACTCTTGTATATAACTAAATTCAAAAATTAAGAAGAATTTTATTGTTAAAATCTAACTGCCATTACATGACTAATATTCACATATTAAAATCCAGTAGTATTTATGTCTAAGTTTAACTTTCTCAATTTTTTCATTTATATTTGACAAAAATAATAATAGCCAAATGATTCATTCTAAAAGTAAATTTCAAAAAATTACAAAAATATAATAAATAATTAATATTTTAATAGATAAACCTTATGAAAGAATCTTATATCTTTTCGATAGTAATGGCAATAGCAATAATCATTTTCAGTGCTACTGAATTTTCTAGTAATGTATTTAGTCAAAACCAAAACAAAGATGCATCCGAACTCCACCCTAACGAATGGCCGAATATTCATGCAAATGTTGAAACTAATTTTAATTATCCTGCAATTTCTCCAACAATTGAAGAAAATGCATTCATTCACCCATTTGGTGTAGTAATAGGAAATTGCTATGTTGGAAAAATGGTTTTTTTCGCTCCAACAGCAGTATGTCGTGGAGATGAAGGAACACCAATCAAAATAAGTGACTATGCAAATGTTCAAGATGGTGTAGTGCTACATGGATTGGAAACAATGCAGGATGGAAAATTCATTGATTACAGAAGATATGATGCTTCTGGAGAAAGATTGCTTGCAAATAATTCTAAATTTACTAATGGTTTTTCAATATTTGTTGGTGAACGAACAAGTCTAGCACATGATTCTCTTGTTCATGGTCCTGCATGGATTGGAAATGATACATTTATTGGAATGAAGTCTATGGTATTTAATGCAAAAGTTGGAAATAATGTATCTATAGGTGTATCAAGTACAATAACTGGAGGAGTTGAAGTTTCAGATAATAAATTTGTTCCACCAGGTTCTATAATTACAACTCAAGAGCAGGCTGATGCATTACCAGAAAGATTTGGAACTAGTTATGAAAATATAAACAAAGCAGTCATCCATGTAAATGAACAATTTGCTGAACATTATGATGAAACAGGATTAGAAAAATTAGGTAACCAAAGAGAGAAACAAATGGAAGAAAATATGTTAGATACTGGTATGCTTGATGGTATTATTCACTAACTTTTTGTTATTTAAAAATGTAAAGAACATGTAAATCTACAGAAAAATCTATAAAAAGTGGCAACATAAGATAATGAGTCAGTATCATTTTTTGTCCTAATCAATCTTTTAATTATTCATGACCTTTACTTGGATCTAGTTGTTTTTGAATATGAAAATGATTATTTAAATTGAATTTCTTATTCATATGTATACCATTTAAATAGTATCCATCTAATCAATATTATCTAGTTATTGAAGGAATCTTCTACGCCTAACTTGGCATTTCAGGAGGGAAGAAATGCTGCGTGGCTTTCAATGTGGACGTTATTAGGTATAGGGGTGGTAGAAGTAGTCGTATCATCATATACTAGTAGCCTAACGCTCCTTGCTGACGGCCTTGATTCAATGGCTGATGCGCTAATATCATTCATAGTATGGTTTGGAATTTACATGATACAAAAACCAAAGAATAGGTTGTTTCAGTATGGTTACGCCAAGGTAGAAAGTTTTGCGGCGTTCATTGCAGCCGTAGTAGTGATCATATTGGGTCTTTTTATAGTATTTCATGCATATGAGAGAATACTTCATCCAGTTGAAACTACGCATCCAGAAATTACTCTTCTAACATTGTTAGGAGCAGGTATTGTGTCACTACATAGAGCATTTAGAGTTCATAAAATTGCTAAAAAATATAATTTGATATCATTAAAGTTAGATGCAAAAAATTCAATAAAAGATGGATCTGCTTCTTTTATAGGTTTTGGAAGTGTTCTTGCAGGATACTTTGGTATTCCCTATATGGATTCAATTGGAAGTATGATAATAGCAGGGTATATTTTTTTTATGGCATATGTAGCCTTAAAAGAATCTACTTTTGTTTTGCTAGATGCAGTAAACAATACGCAATTAAGCGATAACATTAGGACTTATATAGAGAAAGAATTTTCAATTCCAGTATCAAAAGTTTTGTTAAGACCACTTGGTCATTCTCTTAATATTGAGGTTCACGTTGTATTAGATCCTCTTTCTACATTAAAAGAAAGTCATGAATTTGTTAAAGTTATAAGGACATCTCTTATCAAGAAATTTAAAAATTCAGAAATATTGGTTATACCATATCCTAGGTAAACAATTTTGTAAACTATGAAAAATATCTTTTCAGAAAAACCATGTTTAATCAAATCTTCTTTTTTATAACAAATTTGTTTTATACACCAAGACAGTATTTAATAAAAGTAGGATCTAATACTTTAAAGACAAACTCTTGTAGCGCGAAAGGAGTGGATATTATAATATATAGTCAAAATGCCAATAAAAAATAAACTATTCAATCTAAAACCTTAGTAAAAAATCACAGTACAATTGAGTAGCTCAAAGAAAATTATTGATTGCAGATTTTCTTATTATAGCTCGAAATGTATTTACTAATCCAGAAATTTTCATAGATAGAGTAGACAATACTTCATATACCTGCAAAGGAGAAAAAGATGGAAAAATAAACTATCGGTTTCAGCCAAAAGATTATGACTCAATAATTGGGGAATAATAGGAAATGGTTTTGAGTGAATTTAATTTTAATATCTTAAACTCATCATAAATAATAAATCTAACAAACACGTAAAATAAATATAAAGTCTCAAAATAAAAACAGACTTCGGAGAGCTATCTAATCCCATCCCTCCATGCCAGTCATGGATTATATACAAAGTTCTTTTAAGAGAGAAATACAGATTTTAGATGGAAATAAAGTGTATTTGATAGAATATAAAGATGCACAAGATAATACATTGACAAGATTTGGAAGAGTACAAAAGAAAATCAATTCATTAATCATGGATGCACTTTCATATTACAATTCTCTTTTTAAAAAGATTAAACTATAAAATTGAAGAAAATGCCTAAAACTGGAAAGTCAGGATCAAACAATTGTAACCAAAATAGAGATATATTTTCACAAGAGTATAGAAAATTTGATTATATCTTAATATTGAAATATGTTATTGTTTATTAATAAAATTAATTTCACCGATATAATTTCATATATTTGTTAATAATATTATATGATTGACTCTATCTTGTTTGAAATTAACTTTTATTGAATAAACTCCAAATGTATCTTGTATTTGGTGTACTGTTCCTGTCTTCTATTTTGATTGGAAACGCAATGTATTCTACAAATCAGATATTTGTGTTGGCAGAAGAGAAAAATGAAGCTGAAGTTGAGGTAGATATTGAACAGGAAAACAAGTGTAAGAAAGATAGTGAATGTGAAAACCAAAATGAATTGGATAATAAACTGACAGTCAAAAAAACAGTACTCTCAGAAAATGAAGGTAAGGAGAATAAGATAGGTTTTATGTATGTGACAAATTAT
>QCWD01000136.1 GCA_013114725.1 Nitrososphaeraceae archaeon
TCAGCGGCCGGGGAGGAACTGCACGAGGTCCTTAAGCTCGTTGGGGTCGCCCGCCCGAGCCACCAGTTCCAGGAATTCGACGAGCCGCCCGAGAGGCAGTGATTGCTGACGGCCGTTGACGATGCCCGCAAAGTGTGAGCCCGTCCGTTGGCGAGCCGCGGCGATAACGAGGAAGTCATTGTCGTGAGTGACAAAGACGCGCCCGAGTAGCGTGGCCCGATCGAGCAGTCGCTCGTCACGCTCGGTGGTCCGCCCGTCTTCGCGCGCCGTCATGACGTCCACGCTTCGCGCCCTCAACGCGGTGACCGCCTGGTAGGGCACGTTGTGGTCGGTGTACAGGCTGACCGTCAAGGCAGGAGGCCGAGCCTGCGCATTCGCTTCTCGAACGGCGTTTCGCCTTGCGCGAGGCGGGCCGCCTCGTCCTCCGCGTCCCAGCGTTCAATTTTTACTGAAATTCCATTAATTTAGAATCTTATTATTTTAAAATATTCATTTTTTTAAGGCTTGTGATATGATTACAAAAATCACAACAATACGGAGTTTTTTAATTATTAGGTACTTTCTACTCCGTAGAATAAGTCTTAATGGACTTAATCAATACATATCCTATAACTGGTATTAAAATTCATGATAATAATTATACTTGTTAGCGGATTTAACATATGACAATTAAAATCTTTTTTATTTGGATAAGTCATTAATCCAACAATACAATATCTATATAATAGTCACCAATGTAACATTCTATTTTTTGTCAAATCGTTTATTTTAATTTTTAAATTAAAGCCTAATCATAAATTCATAATTTTTTTATTTTTCATATACCATTTGTAAATAAAAAAACCAACTACGGCTATAATTAGAATGATTATAAAAGAACTAAACAATTTGATTATTATCGCAGCAAATACAATCAAAGCAGCTAATATTATTATATCTTTGAGATTTAGTTTTTTTAGTATACCAGATATTTTATCAGACATAAGATCTTTATGTTTTTTGTTACTTATAAAACATGTTTTTATTTTTGTTTATTAATTCTGACTTTAATTAAAACCAGATATCTTAGAAATTTATTAATTCATATGAACAAACAATTTTTATTTTCTATGGAGCAATATGTCATTTAATTAAAAAACTGGTCCGCAAATCTCAAATCTTCCTCCGGAATCAGTGGATATTGATCATCAAATGATGGACCGTCTCTTTCAAAAGGCGAGTCCTGCGATCTCAAATCTTCCTCCGGAATCAGTGGATATTGATCATCAAATGATGGACCGTCTCTTTCAAAAGGCGAGTCCTGCGATCTCAAATCTTCCTCCGGAATCAGTGGAGGTTCATCAGGGGGAAAATCAAAATCAAATCCTCCTCCGCCGTATGGTCCAGAAGGTGGATAAGGGAATGGAAGCGGAGGAATATATTGATATGGAGATGGAATTGGAAAAGGGTAAGAATAGGGTTCTTCTGGGTAGGGGGAATTATTGATGGGTGTATATTGAATATTAGCATCTCTTGAAATGAGTATAACACTCATTACAGTAAGGAGAATAACGAGAAAAGAGACTATTGCAATTATAAAGATATTTCTTGCTGGTAGAGATCTCAACAATATATAACCTCTAAATTAATCGTATGCCATATTAAATTATTGGTCGAGTCTTTTTTTTGATATTTGGATATTATTTGATACCATATTATGGTATGGTGATAGGATAATAGTAATATTTTTTATTCTGTTACCAAGCAAGATATTATTATTGAATCAAAACCATATTTTGTAGCGATTATTTGTGGTTCTAATCTTTGTCTTTTGACTCTATTCCACCAATTTCTATAACAAAATGATCAAATAATGTCTTATTTGTAGAAATCGTAAATTTAAAAGGAGAATTGCTTCCATTTTTACTTATATCAAAAACCGGTACTGTTTCATCGATCCCTATCAAATTATTATCTTTATCAAATAAAGTGGCTATAAGGTGTATTTGGTTTAAAGTTCCATTACCTATATTTTCTATTATTCCAAGAATTTCATAGATATCTTGAACATATTTTCCCTTATACAGGGCACTCATATTAGTAATTTTAAAATTTTCGCTCTGGTAACTACCATAAAGTTTAGCAAGAATAGCATGTGGTATTAATAAAAGTATCAATAAAAATCCAATCACAATTATAAACTTCAATATTTTGTGTAAAAAAAGTAATGATATTTAATGGTATCCAATTAATATGAATAGTGTTCTATTTTTTAATTATTTTATTTAGATTCAATCTATCTTTAAACAATTTTCTTATTTGTCTAAATACAAGACAACGATTATAAGTAATTGACTGATATCTTATAGATCTAATGGGTTTATTAGAACGAATTACTTCCATTTTTAAAGCAAAAGCTCATACCATAACAGAAAAGTTTGAGAATCCAGAGGAGCTCCTTAATTATTCATTTGAAAAACAACACGAACTTATCAATAAACTACGTCAAGACATAACAACTGTAGTGACATCCAAGAAAAGACTTGAGATGCAAAAAGCAAAATTGATTGCTAATATCGCTACTTTGGAGGACCAAGCCCGTAGGGCAATCGAATCTAATCGTGAAGATTTGGCACGATTAGCACTCGAAAGAAAAAACTTGATTAATGTTCAAATAAACAATCTAGATACACAAATCCAGGGAGTACAAAAGGATCAAATAAAACTAGAAGATGCTGAGAAAAGTCTTTCTAATAAAGTAGAAGAATTCAAAACCAGAAAAGAAATGATAAAAGCAAAATACTCTGCAGCAGAAGCAGAAGTTCGAATTAAAGAAAATCTTTCTGGCATATCAGAGGAGATGGGAGATATAGGCATGATTCTTAATAGAGTTGAAGAAAAGACTGATAGAATGCAGGCAAAAGCTGCAGCACTTGATGAAATGTTGGAATCTGGAGTTATTACTGATTATACTCAAACTTATGAACCCAAAGATAGCGATATTGAGGAAGAATTAAAGAATATATCAATAAAAAGTGTAGTTGATGGAGAAATAGCTAAAATGAAAGCAGACTTAAAAAAGACATAATATTTGCGTATAATGAAAAAACAGCTTCTGGCAACTAGATAAAATTGTAAGGGTCTGGCCGACGGTCAGTATAAAGTACTTGGAGAGATAAAACAGGAATTAACAATATAGACGATACAATTGTAACTTTCCGATATGATAAACAAATACGGCGATGATAATATAATAGCGAAAAAGCAAGGGAAATCTATAAAAAGACTGCATATTTGAATTCTATATTAAAATCAAAAGAACAAGTTTAATCATCTGAGTTGGTTACCTCTAATACTGATATTATTATACCTGATAAAGATGTATTATTGAAGAATTTGAAAAATAACCGCCATAACTGGTTTGATGTAGAAAACATCTTTAAATGAAATATCTTTTTCTATATTATATCAATCCAGATAAATTTTGAAGACATCGACTTATTTACTTACAACGGTATATTCCATATCGGATACCACTGGGAATAGTCTTTTTGAAAAGGGATTTCTTTTGAAATTTCATTCATTATATCAAACTCCATTTGATTATCTCTCTTTCTTTTTCCATTCTTTAAAACAGGACCTATAGGAACAAATGGATAAAATTTGTCTGTTTTATAATTATATATTAGATATGAATTTCTATTCTCGCCGTAAATATTTCCAATATTACCCAAATCAGTTTTTTTTATTTCTGGTGATATCTCTTCATACCCGCTTGTAAACTCAAATACTGCTCCAAGTAACTGTCTAGAAAAACCTTTTTCATGTATGGTATCTCCTACTGCATTAATCCCAGCTACTAGATCTTCTATTTTTTTTCCTTTTAAAATGAACCAAAGATAATTGTATTCGTCCAGAAACGATTCAAAGGAAAAGGGGATTTGTTCTTTTTTTTGTTCGTTTGATACTATTCCCAAAAAATTTTCAACATAATTTTTCATTTCATTAAATGAATCTAAATTTACATCCTTTACGCAAATTGCACACTTTCCAGTACTTTTAATTCCAAATTTATTTTCCAGTTTTATAGATGCGACAGATAAAGATGAAATAGCATCACTATCTATGTAAGGGTTAGAAATTTTTATTTCTGCTGAAACTTCTTTATCTGGCGAGGTGCTAAAAATTCTTGAAAAAAATAGTTTCATTTTACTAAACAAACTCATTAATTTTAATTTATTTTTAATTTATCACTTCATTTGTGAACTTATATTTGTTACATACTATTTATTAAGCTATTATAACAATTCACTATATCTATCATATCTCTATGTAATACGTTCACATATTATCTATCTTCTTTTATCATTTCTAGGGCTTAAAAATTACATTTTTAATTTTCTTGGATTATATGCAATTTTGTATTTCTCTTTTATTGATATATATTTACTTATGTCGCTATAAGATTTTACATATTTTGACATATTTACAACATCGCGAATTTTATTTGAACCGAGTTGATTCCACACCGAATTAGCCATTTTGATTTTAAGATTAATGTCCGAGTTTCTAATTATTTGAGAACAAATATCTTTAAACTGTTCGTATGTGTATTCTGGCAAAAGATATTCGTCAAATCTATCCCTAAGCGGTGGTATTATTTTTTCAATGTCATTACATGTTGCAAATACTTTAAGTGAATTAAATTTAATCTCCTTTCTTTGTCCACCTGAATGGATATCAATAATTCTTCCGTCATGCAAAAGATTTAATAAAATTTCTTGGTCTGTCTTTCTAAGCCTTGATATCTCATCTAAAAGCAGAATTTTAATTTTTGAATTTTCAATGAGAAAATCACGCAATCCTGCCTTTGACATAAGTGTACAGTCAAAGAATACCGAACACTTGTTATATTGTTCTTCAATACATTTTAAAAAAGTCGACTTTCCATTACCTGGATTTCCTGATAATAAAATAGAAATCGAATGTTCTGATTCAAGTGCAATACAAAGTAAATCTTTTATATCTTCATAGCCAATTACATCTTTAAAAATATCTAAAGATCTATATTTTTTTGAATAAAATAAGTTTGATATATTAAACATTAATCAGATAATATTTTTTTTATCTTAAAAATATTTTATAAGATTATTCCTAATTTTTTTCCTGAATTTTGCAGTATTGACTAT
>QCWD01000137.1 GCA_013114725.1 Nitrososphaeraceae archaeon
CAAATCTTATAGATGAATCCAAGGCGATAACTTTATTACAAAACTTTTGAAAATCATGTTGCTTCAATACTTGTTGCTTCAATACTGTTTAACTATTCAAAGAACTATTTGATTTTTTTCTTTTGATAAAGTAATTTCACTAGTAACATTACATTGTTAATCATCCATCTTTATCTTCTGTCAGGTTATTATAATCAAGACCTATGGCTTAATTGGACTCTAATAAACAGCTGAATACTCACCTTTTTTGAAACTAACAACTTTGGCTTTGACAACATTGTTATCAAAATTTTGCAATCGCCTAAAATATTATACATGGTGCTTTGTTGCACAACTAGATTTTTCGTTAATCTTGTGAGAAAAAATGAATCAATGTATGTATAATGAATAATTTTTAATAATTTGTTCCTCTCAAATTTTGTACCATGCTGCTGATTTTCATAGTTATACAACAAAGCAGTACATGATAGTTAATTGCAAGAGTTCTGATATGCACACCATTTCAATATTTTAAAATACAATATTCTTTATATTATTTAAATCAAAATAATCTCACATTTATGAAAATAGCTCATATCAATAATATTGCTGGGGTAGCTTCCAGACTCTCATTAAAACAAATATCTAGGGGACATCAATCAGATGTTTTTGTTTTTAACAAGACCGCATACAATCAATTTGGCGGAATCAAATTCAATTATACTTCTCCATTTTCAAGGTGGAAATTTTTCAATCTGCTAAAATCATACGATGTATGGCATTATCATTATCCATATGGCTCTTTAAAAGCAAAACTAGAAAAAAAAAGTAGTGACAAGGTCTTTATCAAACATTATCACGGAAGTGACCTGCGCGGAAAATATGAAAATGATTTTTGCTTTGTCTCAACTCCGGATTTGCTCCAATTTGCACCCAACGGTGTTTGGATTCCAACTCCTATAGATATAGACAAATTACAAACAATATCCAACGAAACTGAAAATTCATTTGATAAAAAGCCGCTAAAAATTGCCCACTATCCATACTATAAAACTAGGGACCATGAAGATAATTATAGTGAAGCCTTGTCACATGCAAAAAAAGTTCTTGGCTGTGAAATAGTATATGTTATTAATCTCAAACATGACGATGCCTTACGAATTATTTCACAGTGTGATGTCGTTGTTGGCAAAGTAATGCCTGAAATGGGCTGGTTTAGTGCTTTTGAACTTGAAGGCATGTTTTTTGGAAAACCTGTAATAGCCTATATATCTAATGACTTGAATGAAAAATTTAGGCCACCTGTATATCAAACCACTAAATCCACTTTCAAGCAAGACCTTATCTCACTTTTAACCAATCCTTCTGAAATGACCCGACTATCCAATTTGGGAAGACCGTATGTGAAAGAATACCATTCAGTAGATAAAATTGCTGATACCGTTGAAAAATACTATAAACTGCAAAATCAATAATGTTAAATTTAACTAGTCCAAAAATATTGTATTATCCAAGTTGGGCAGTTATTTTGTTATTATTACATGTAGAAATTCAGAACAAATAATTGAAAAATCTATTCATGCCATTCAAAATCAAACCTTAAAACCTGAATATATAATAGTAATCGATGATGGCTCGACTGACAAAACCAGGGAAAAATTATTAAATATTCAGGCAAATACAAATAACACTTCTTTTTTTGTTATTTCACACAAAGATTTAGGTTACGACGTTACCCGTGTAGTAAAAAATTGGAATGAAGCAATATCATTTTCATATAACAACAACCTAAAACCAACTGATTACCATATGATATCTACAGACGATACACTATATCCACCTGATTATGCCCAAAAAATTATCTCATTTATGGATAATAATCCAAAAATATCGTGTGTCTCCGGAGAGTATACTAAAGTATCTGGTGCTTTACCTCATGGTGCGGGAAGAATAGTTCGGAATTCCTTTTTTAAAAATACTATATGGAATGGTTATTATCCAGAACAGATGGGTTATGAATCGGCAATACTATATGAATCAAATAGAATTGGTTATGATTATACTATATTACCTTCAATTCGTTTTGAACATATACGTCCACTTGGAAAGGAACATAAATTCAAGGCTTTTGGTGCTAGTATGAAAACTCTTGGATATCATCCACTATATGTTTTTGCAAGATTTTTAAAAAATGTAGTAACTGGAACTGAAACTGGAAGAATGGGCGCGTTTTTTATGCTATTTTTTTATCTATCATTTAGACCAGCCAAGACCGGATTTAATAGTCTATATGACTATCAATTACGCGACTATATTAAAAATTTACAAAAGGAAAAACTGAAAAAACTAATTCGACTGAATATTTTTTAAATGCTAAAGATCATTTGAAAAACTAATCCTTACTATTTTCATTTATAATGCATTTACCAATTTTCTCATTTTGGTAAGACTAACTTCAAAACCAAATCTTTTTTCTTCCTCTTTCATGCTTTTATACATATTCATTAATAATTTACCATGTTTTAGAGTACTTAATTTTCCATCCATTTTTAACCTAACTATTTTATAGACATCGTCATAATATCCAAATCTTTTCAAAACCTTTTTTCGATAGTCTGAAAAATTAAATAATCTCGGATTATCATCTAAAACTTTTAAAAATATTTCACAACAAATCAAAGAAGGAATTATTCCCTCTCCTAGCATTGGAAATACACATCCAATTGATTCTCCAACACCAATTATATTTCCAACATAAAATGGTTCCATTCTTTTTGGTGGTGAAAGCCTTATCGGCCGTCCAATTTTTTTAATAATTTTTGCATTAGGATTTTTACTCAAAAACTCATTTATGCCAAAATACTTTCTATCTATATCTCCAGCTCCTACAAAACCTCTCCCTTTATCTAATGGAAAATACCAAAAATATCCTCTAGCTCCTTTGTATCCTATAACATAAAACTCATTATATTCCTCGTTAATATTTTCAACCAGATATTCATATGCTGGAATTATAAAATCCTCTTTTGACCTGGGAAGTAGAGTCCTGTGCAATCCAGTGCAGTCTAACACATAATCATAATTATTGACTGGAAAAGACCCGTCGCATTTGTAATCATATTTAATCGTCAATCCTTTTAGCAGATCATTTTCCCATTTTTGTTTGTTATAGGTAACAAGCCCTTTTAAAATCAAATTTTCTGTCTTGTTCTTTGGCAGGTCCATTCTCAAATTCTTGCCCTCATGGAGTATGTAATCATCAAAATTTAATCCAGCATCTTGTGAAAATTTGGATAACATATGTTTTGAAGCTCCCCATGCACATACCGCCCAATGGTCATCTTTTTTTGCTGCCTCGAAAATTTCTACTTCGTGACTTTTTTTATTTAGCATATGTCCAAGAAAACATCCTGTTACTCCAGCTCCCGCAATTGCAATCTTCATAAAATCAAATTTCTTTATTTGATTTATAATCTTTCACACTATCTACTATTTTAATAGTACAAAACATTTTTTGAATTGTTATTATGAAACTATGGGAATAATTTTTTTATACCTGACCTTTGTATTTTTTAATTTTAAAGTGTTAACCAAGGCCAGAAATTGCACAAAATTATCAATATTGTTTAACAATTATGTTTTAATATAAGATTTCTCTTTTTTCTGGTTACTTAAAATTGCATCATACTATTGTTTCAAATTATTTTTTTTATATAATAATTGTCAATTGTTATGATCAATTGTTCTAAAAAATAATTACGATTAATATGATAAATACTTAGTTACGATAAAAATAATAGTTGAACATAAATAGCTCAATTCCAATCCATCTAGTAAATGAAAAGAACAATAATGGCATACATGTTGGCCACACTAGTAGCGCTCTCATCGATCGTTGCAATAACCATGCAACCGATTCCATTGATGGCACAGGAAGACCGAACAATTCAAGCACAGACAATGCAACAAGCACAACCAGTAAAATCAGTTCAGACTGCAACTGATGCAATCAGTCCATCATGTGGACAAGTAGTAAATAATAATGTTCAATTAACCTCAAATCTGAATTGCAGTACTGATGGTATGGTAGTTGGTGCTGATGGAATAACCATTAAGCTTAACGGATATACAATTAATGGACCAGGTCTAACAAGCTCAAAAGTTGGAATTATGGTACCAAACAATAACAATATAGTCATCATGGGTCCAGGAACAATACAGAACTTCCAAGCAGGAAT
>QCWD01000138.1 GCA_013114725.1 Nitrososphaeraceae archaeon
TGCTGTCAAAAGAAAACGGGGTGATTCACACTCAAAATAAGGATTTCAGACGGCTTGACAGTACTGACGGCATTTTACATACTTCCGTTACTCATGAAAATAAAAACTAGACCTAAATTTGAAATCCGTAATAAAAAGAAGCATAGATAAATGACCGTCATCTAGTCGTAATTGAAACAACGGTTAAACGTTTGAACACACAACAATCCTTGACGTATGTAAAAGAAAGAGGTTTTACGATATCCGAACGAACTTTACGATATGACAAAAAGACGATAAAAACAAGTCAATTACAGAGACTGTATACGATAGACAAACCCAGTTTTTGAAGATCAACACATGACCAGAATAGATAAACTGGTAATGATTGAAAAGAAATGTGGGAAAACTATGAAAATATAAAAGATCCATACAAAAAGAATATGACATTAGAAAAGATAACAAATCCACAGCCTATTATTTCAGCATATTGTGACAGTACTAGATATATTCTTGAAAAATCAGAAAATAAACAGAGTAAACCAAATATATATTAAATACCATATAATGAGGTGATATCTACTAAAGAATGTATACTTTTTCCTACATTATTGCAAAGAATATGATTAAGATCCTCTACTAAAATATTTAATAGACTGACATGAATATACAAAAAGAACTTTAATTTTTAAGACATTTGAGACTCGACAGAAAACGTGTAGAAACAAGGCACCGGAACCATTTACATATCGCACTAATCTGTATTATAAACATAAACTTTATTTAATTGAGTAGAACGAAAATATTTAATGAATTTGTTATTAGTTTCTATGATCACTGTTATATTCTTGATAATTGCAATACCGTTGAACGCGGAAGCGCAAAAAGGATGGAAAACACACGTTGTTGAGGATGAATTCTCATTCACGTATCCTGCCACTTGGGATCTCACAGAACGTGAAAACCGTTTCACATCGGTAGATGCTTCCCTAACGTATGAAAAGGGAGACACGAGTGCCTCGATTATTTTAGAATCTGGACCTGATCTCTTAAGCGCACTTGAAGTTGAAGATGATAATAGTATTTTGTCAATCCTAGAGAGAATAATGGAAAGCGCATATGAAGATTCTAATAAATTTGAAAGCGGTGTGGATAAATACATAATTAACAATCAAACAGCTCCCTATACAATTAGCACATTTTCAAAGAAAAATATTTTCGGATATGAACATGATTATGTCGTAATGGTAATAGCAATAAAGATGGATCAAGACCTTTTATTAGGACAGTTTATTTCCACAGAAGACGATTTTGATAGACTCCTTAAAAGCGCAGAAAAAATATTCAAATCCATAAGACCTGTAAGTTCAACGATTACATAGACTCAAAGTACATAAAATGAATCCTGCTTTCAAGATGGTTTGATACAATGAGAATGAAAATAATGAATCTTCTAACCTTTATTATAGTAAATATGATTTTGTTGTTAGTAGCATCCAGTTGTTCTGTATTCATCCAAGGCGATGTTTCACTTAAAGATGTTGACGATAGTTTTGGAACTGATGCTTATGACGAAATGGATGTTTCAGATTTAGGAACTGAACAAATTACATTAAATGTATATCTGCAACCTCATGAAGACGAATTTTTGGCAGACGATGGTTATTATGGAATAAAAAAATTTAGCTTTGTTACAACAAACGGCAGTGAAATTTGTCCCTTAAATCAGTGTAAATTTAGTATAGAAGATGGTGAATTTCGTCCTAATTCATATTCTGGCGGTTACACCTTTGAAGGACGATTAAAAGTCACTATTGAAGATGGGGAAACAAAGAAATCAAAATTTTATAACTTTAACGCTGACTTGGATAAGATAGCTGAAGAAGAAACACGTAGTAAAACGATAGAGATATTGGAAGGAACATTAGAATTTGGTAATAAAAAATTTGATCCGGATTTTAAGTTTGATGTAACCAACGGAACACTACTAGTAAACAATAAGAATCCAATTCTTACAATTCTGGGCGAAAGATGAGGATATAAAAACTTGGTAACAAAAATGGAAGAAACACGAATATAAAAATTCTATAAACGGAAAAGGATCATTGTAAATAATATATAATCAGTAATTACAGTTATTCCAAGAGACCGAAAATATATTTAATAATAAACATATATCCTCGTTATTCTTGATTTTTGATAAACAGTGGGATAAGTAACTGGTTATTTAATCTGATTTACTAATTCATTTATCCTACCATTCTTATTCTTTAATCTTTTATATTTCTCGTTACCATAATATCTATTGATTGCCCAAAAATAATGCATACGATATCATAGAGAGAAGAAGCAAAGTTATCATGCTTTTAGCAGAAGGAAAGTCTCAGGTACAAATTGCTTCCGAATTAAAGGAATCACCACAACTGATTCATGATGATATCAAAGCAATACAAAGAGATGCAGAAAAATACATAACAAAAAACCTAAACAAAAACATTGCATATCTTCTATATGTTACTTTAAACAATAACCTAAGAGTAAATCAAGAAGCATGGAAAATCTATTCTGACAAAAAGACATCAACTAGAGACAAGTTATATGCATTAAAAATAGTGTTATCAGCCAATGATGCATTGATAGGTTCAGTTTTGAGAGGCATGGAATACAAACAGACTCTGGACCTTGAGAATGAATATGATATCTTAAAAGAGAAACTTGAAAATAGCGATAGAGGAATAATGGCAGTAGATTACCGAGACCCAACTTCTTTAGTTTAGCGTTCTTACAAAAGTAAAAGTTATTAACTTTTTATCATCTCATGACTTCTGTCTGTAGCTGGAATCTACAGTGAAAGGACCGATAAGAAATGTTATCAAATAATATGATTCCATGTTATTGTCAATCAACAAGACTTTATCCAAATAAAAGAATGAATGATATTAACAACAAAAGTAGAATGAACGAACAGATTTGATATGCTGGTAGATCGATATCAAACCTCCGGTATTTTTCTTCCAAACCTTTTTTCTCTTTTTTGATTGGACTAAAGTGAAATGTAGCCAATTTTTTTTCATAAAATTCAAGATGTCAATGTTTTGATTCTTATAATTATAACAAATAAACTCCATATTATACAGAACTGACCTGACAATTACCCCATTTTAAATCAAAACTGAAGAGAGACGATAGAAACTATACCTTCGTAATAGAGGAAGGCTATTGGTTGGTTATCTTATTCCATAAAGGATATAGTCTATATCTTTCTTGTTTTCTGCTGTAAAGTTTTTCAAATGAGTGTTCAATCCTAACAGAACGTTTTTACATTCATTACCTAAAGTTTCAATATCACTGTTACATTTTTGCACTATATCGATGATCATTGTGGCAAGACCAGCATTTTCTTTGGAAATTTTGGTAATATCATCATATGTTTGTAAACTTGTTTCTATCTTGTCAATAAACTGCATAACTTTCTTGAATGTCTGTTCTTTTTCCTCTTTTTCCTTTGCGTCATTTGCCTTGTTCCATTCATTTACTTTCTGTTGTATCATTATACTTGAATTTGTTAATGTTGGTTTAGCTAGTGTCTTGTTCATCTGATTAGAATTCATAACTATTATTGAAATTCCTATAATAATTATCACTAACACTATAACATTATTATTCATTGACAATTTTTTACAGAAAGATTGTATTAAACTTTAACTAACAAATTCAGACTCACCAAATTCCAATGAATCATGCCAACCAGATTATAGAAAGAAAACATTCAACTCTAAAGACGAGATACAGAGTCATCGAATCGCAACTATTCCCTGCTAGTCGTGATTCATATTTCATATCCTTGTTTTTCATGTTAGAACGTGGATTTTTGAATTTTTGAAAGTTTATTTTGTAGTCCATCTTAATGGTAATAAATCATGAATTTTTGTAATTAAAAATTGTCTGTAAGAATAGACTTATAACAGAAATGTTATCTCTCCCGACGGGCCCGAGTAAATAATGCCTCTATTTATATCACTTATAAGTAAAATATAGACGATAATAGGATAATGGTTGCGAATTCCAATAATGATGGCATATCTGGGATAATACCTCAATCTAAATTTGAAGTAGATCCATATCAAAATTTTCTATATGCTCTCAAAG
>QCWD01000139.1 GCA_013114725.1 Nitrososphaeraceae archaeon
TTAAAAAATCTCTCAAAATTGAGCATAGAACATTTTTGGAAGATTAAAAAAGACTTTTTCATTAATTTAACCGAGCCAAAAAATGGAACTCGATTTTTTATTAACAAAACTGATATTAGAAAATATAAAACTTTTTAATCTGATTACTCTTCCGATGATGTTTAACCATTATTGAATTTAGTATCTACCTAATATAATGAATTTCGTTAAATTCATAGATTATGAGTTTCATCCATTATGACCAATAATTATTATTGTACTACTGTTTGGTGAATCAAAACTCATCAATTAAATAACTGTATACTTTTTTAGTAAAACATAAAATTATGTTATTTTAACATCAAATTTTATTTGGAGATTCTGAAATATCAAATTGGAATTTTGATCTATTTCTTTTCATTATTTGTACTAAAGAGAGCATTACTGGAACTTCAACCAAGACGCCTACCGTAATTGCTAAAGTAACCCCAGAATGGACACCAAATAAAATTGTAGATACTGCTACTGCAAGCTCAAAAAAACTGCTAGCTCCAATAAACGCTGTAGGTGCTGCTTCTGGATAAGGTATTTTCAACTTTTTTGATCCAAAGTATCCTAATGCAAAGACCAGATATGTATGTAATATTAGAGGAATTGCAATTAATAACAAATGATAAGGGAATGTGATTATCTTATCTCCTTGGAAAATAAAAATAAGAACTAGAGTTATCAAAAGACCAATTGGCGTGATTTTATCGATTCTTTCGATTAAATGAGTTTCAAGCCATTCTTCTCCTTTTGTATTGATTGTTACCTGACGTGTTAACGCCGCTAATCCCAAAGGTACTGCAACATACAGTAGAATCGAGACAAAAAGAGTATCCAAAGGAACAGAAAATCCGGCGGTTCCAAGCAAAAATACACCCAGAGGAACATACAGAACAAGGATAAGTATATCATTTATTGATACTTGAAGTAGTGCACAGCTAACATTAGCTCTAGCAAGATGCGTCCATACTAATGTCATCGCAGTACAAGGCGCAAGTCCGAGAATTATCATACCCATCATGTATTCTTTATGTAATTTTTCAGGAATTATATGTGAAAAAATAACAGACATAAATAACCAAGCGATAAAAGCCATTACAAAAGGCTGAATTGCCCAATTAATGGCTAATGTAAAACCCATGACCTTTGCATTTTTCCTAAAGTTTAACAGCTCTGAATATTTTACCTTTAGCATAATTGGATACATCATCATCAAAAGCACTACTGCTATAGGCAGTGAGACATTTGCATACTCTATCTCTGACAACCAAATAGATAGCGAAGGAAAAAAATATCCGATCAGTGTTCCAGACACAATACAAATTGCCACCCAAATCGAGAGGTATTTGTTAAATACATCTAATTCCTTTTGGTAAATTTTAGAAATTTTAGATTCTTTTCTGTTTATAGTGATACATAATTTGATGGGATTATTTGAAAGTTTTTATTAAATACTGTTATTACCTTTTATTTGAATTGATTACCGATTCTACTCAGGATAATAAAATAACACAAAACAATTTTAAAAAAATTCTAGTTGGAGTAGACGGATCTAAAAAGTCATTTGAAGCTGCTGACCATGCCATAAATTTAGCTGCAAAATATAAAAGTAAATTGTTATTAATTGTAAATATTCTACCAATAGAGCCATGGTATTATGGTGAACATCCTTACGAGTGGGGAAAACTTGAAAAACTTGAACGAGTTTACAATAAAGAAAAAAAGGAAATGCAGAATATTCTGGACAGAATAAAAGTAAAAGCTGACGAACATAATCTAATTTCTAAAACTGAGATAATTATGAATGCGAGTACAACTAATCCATCTATGGCACTGGTAGATTATTCTGAAAGAAATAACGTTGACCTAATTGTTGTAGGCACAAGGGGGAGAACAGGTTTCAAGAAAATATTACTTGGAAGTGTAGCTAGTGGAGTGGTAACATATGCACATTGTCCGGTATTAGTTATAAAGTAATGTCTATTTGATTTTGTAATTGCAGTTGATTCTACCGGTATAAAGGTCTCCAACATATGTGAATGCATTGTGCATAAGTGGAACGTCAAGAGAGAGTATCTAAAGATATATGTTGCTGTTGATATCATACAAAAGAGAATTTTATCATTGTACCTAACCGATGAGCAATTTCCTGATGGCATGGGTTCTGCCAATGTCATAAGAAATTTAAGATTAGGAAAAATGCATTGCTAGAATAAAAATAGGTTATAACTTGGCCAATTCAGAAAATTAATATGGAGTTCTTATTGGATCGAATTTTATGAATTTTATGATTTCAACAGATAATAAAAAAAGTACTTTGACTATTTCATTACAACTATTCTAGGTGGAAGTGTTTTTTCAATGGACATTCTTGCTATAGTACAGGCCAATGTGTTAACACCGATTGTATTGTTCTTTATATTAGGTGTCATAGCGGCACGCATAAAGTCAGATCTACGGATACCGGACGCCATCTCTTCGATACTTCCAATCTATTTACTTGCCGCAATTGGACTTCATGGTGGAATAGAAATGAGAAAGACTGGTTTTGAGAGCATGGTCATTCCCATGATAGCGGCAATTGTCCTTTCAATAATTATGACACTGTATCATTATCAGATTCTACGAAAAATCGGTAAATTCAATATCTTTGACTCGTATGCACTAGCATCAACTTACGGAGCGGTAGGTGCTGTAACGTTCTCTGTTGGACTATCGTTTTTACGAAGCCAGAGCATATCGTCAGAAGGATACCTGGCAGCAATTTTGGCAGTGCTTGAACCTATCAGTTTTATCTTGTCAATATTTCTGGTAAATTCGGCAGCGGTCAAAAACATACAGAAAAAAAGAGAACAATTGCTTTCAGAAAAGGAATTGCAGAAAAAATCATCGTCAACAGATATTTTAAAAGATCATCCAAAGCAGGAAGTTGCAACAGAGCATAAAAAAGCAGAACATAACCATACTTTTACCACATCAAAAGAAGTTGATGAATTGCAGAAAAGCGTTACCACAAAAAGCAATATGCTAGAAGTTTTACATGAGACCATAACTGGAAAGGCAATAGTGATACTTCTTGGCTCAATAGTAATTGGATATGTAATAGGAGAACACGGATTTGAGTCTATAAAGATAGTATTTGACGATTTGTTTTTTGGAGCACTAGTTATATTCCTTCTTGAGATGGGAGTAGTCGCAGGACAGAGACTTAGCGACATCAGAAAAGTCGGACTATTCTTGATCATTTTTGCACTAGTTATTCCAACTCTTAATGGCACAATTGGAGTTGTAACGTTTACTTATCTTGGTTTGAGCACCGGAGGAGCAGTATTGTTTGGAACCCTTATGGCAAGTGCATCATTCATAGCAGCACCTGCAATTTTTAGAACTGCCATACCAAAGGCAAACCCAAGCCTCTACCTTACTTCCGCCCTAGGAATCACATTTCCATATATTGTAATCGTACTATTACCTGTCCTTTTAATTCTTTCAACTACTCTGCATGGTGGGACTATATAAAAAATTCCGATATGTTTATTCGGTTAGGTAAAGAAAAAGAACAAGGGATAATAAAATGAGGCTTTACAATATAAAACTTTTAACAATCACTTGTGAGATAATGGCACAAAATTTTGTTAAAGACATATTGAAAAAACACAAAATTACCGGCTATACATCATACGAAGTTGGTGGCTTGGGTGATAGGGGCATCCGCGGTCAGGGACTGCCGGAAGAAAAGAACGTCAAGATAGAGATTGTGCTGACCAATGAAAGTGCAGAGAAGGTAGTAGAAGAAATATCAAGAACGCTATTTGCCGACTACGCCATTATCCTGTATCTTAGCGACGTGCAGGTTGCTAGACCCGAACAATTTACTTGATTGTGTCTGTAAAAAATTAATACCCTTCAAACCTGCAAGCATAATCATAAAGTGGTAATTTCTTTACTTTCTGTCCCTTTGTTTCCTTCATTTCACTTTGTGTAATACAGTCATCTTGATAACTTAAATAGTTTCCCTTGTAAACATAAGCTAGAATGCAAAAAAGAAAACGATGTAAATTAGAGATGAGATGTGATGGAGGCAAAAAAATTACTGAAAACCTCACGAACAAAAATGGCAAATCTACCTTCATATCAAAAGAAGATTATAGCGGAACTAATGGGTACTTTCACTGTAGTCGTTCTAGCTACGGGTTCGGTAGTACTGGATGCCAAGACAAATGGAATCTTGGGTTTGCCATTTATCGCGTTCGCTCCTTTTGTTGGTGTTGCGATTGGTGTTTATCTTTTTGGCAAGATATCAATGGCCCATTTTAACCCTGCAGTTACTGTAGGTTATTTGATTACAGGACATATTACCATCAGACAATTACTTTATTATTTTGCAGCAGAGATGGTAGCTGCTATGCTTGCCAGTATTTTTGTTATGACTGTAATAGGAAATAACGCGCATTTGGGAGCAAACTCTCCAAATTATAATTACTCTCTTCCTGAAATCTTTGGTATCGAGGCACTTGCATCAGGTTTACTTATGGCTGTTATCCTTACAGTAGTTTACACAAAAGGTTTACGTGGATTTAGCGGCATCGCAATTGGAGGAATGGTTGGCATTGATATCTTGTTGTTTGCTTTTATCTCTGGTGCTTCAATGAATCCTGCGAGATCGTTTGCTCCTGCCATATTGTCAAATACATTAGCTGATCTGTGGCTTTACTGGTCTGCTACATTCATAGGTACTTCATTTGTTGCCTTTTTATTTAAAGGAAAATTCAATTCAATTCTGGGACAAAGATAGATAGTAGCTCCACAGAGCTCATCATGGCATGTTATATTACGACTACTGTGACGGATCTTTCTACTGCTGTGTTGTATATCTTGTATTTGTCTAGATGGTTTATGATCTTATAATCAGAACATATTATAACGACCTATCATGCATGACCATCGGCTTGTTAAACAGAATTGCTACTCTTCAAATTAAGTCACCTCTAAAACCAAATTTTACCGAAAAGATAAATCTTATTCGCAAAAGCAACAGAAGTAACAAATGCGATAAAAGAAAGTCTATGATTCCATTTATTTTTTATTCAATACAACAGAACAAATATTAAGTAATATGAATACAAAAGTCCAGATAAACTAAGCAAAAAAGATTTTCTTCCTGTTAATTTATTTCTGAATAGCATCTGTAATTTCCGTAACAAGTTCCTTAATCCTTTTTTCAATCTCATCTCTTATCTTTCTAACATCTTCTATAGATTTTCCTTTTGGGTCAGGTAAATTCCATTCAATAACTTTTGGTAAGAATATTGTAGGACAGAAATTTTTGTCCATACAACCCATATTCACTATATGTTCCGAATCCCGTATCATTTCCTCAGTCATCTCTTTTGATTTTTGATTGCTAATATCTATTCCAACTTCTCTCATCGCTTCGACTACTATCCGATTGATCTGTGAAACAGGTTTTGTTCCTGCACTCTGGACTTTAAATCCTTCCGGCGCATATTTTTTAAAAAATCCTTCTGCCATTTGACTTCTTCCTGCATTTTCGACGCATACAAAGAGAACAGTTTTGTTTTCTTTATTGCTATTTGTTTTGGATTTTCCAAAAATCTTCAATAGGACAATCACCTAATTTGGTATTGCTTTAACTACTATACTAACAATTTTCCTTCCATCATTGAAATGACTTTCATCCATATAGTTTTTCTCGTACAATATCTCGATGTTTTGAAAACCCGCATCTCTAATACTTTTTATGTAATTTTCTTTTGTTAACGCACCATCAATACAACTACACCAAGTATTTGCATTGATTTCGTCTTTACTGATCTCTTTAGTTGTTATCAAGTCAGAAATAACCATTCTTGCTCTTTTATCTTTTTTCAGAATCCGATAAATTTCTTTAAATGTATTTTTTTTATTATCTGTCAAATTAATAACACAATTACTTATTACAACATCTACAGAGTTCGTATCAACAGGAATTCTCTCTTCAATATCGCCTTTTCTAAATTCTACATTTCTGTAATTATTAGCAATTGATGTTTTCCACGCCTTCTCAAGCATTTCATCAGTCATGTCGATTCCTATAACTTTTCCCTTATTAGCTACTAGTTTGGATGCTAAAAACACATCAATTCCAGCACCAGAACCCAGATCAACTACTGTTTCACCCCTTTTCAAATCTGCGAAATTTAATGGCGCACCACATCCTAATCCAAGAATTGATTCTTCTGGAATGGACCTCAATTCTTTTTCGTTATATCCAATAATAGACGATGATATGTATTCTTTAGAAACAGTATCTGTTTCAGAACAACAAACCTCCTGTGGACCACAGCATGAATCAAGATTACCTTTTAATGCAATTTTTCCATAATTTTCCTTTATCTTTTCTTTGAGTATTTCTTTTTGCATTCTAGCTTATGTTTACAAGGGAAACTATTTAAGTTATCAAGATGACTGTATTACACAAAGTGAAATGAAGGAAACAAAGGGACAGAAAGTAAAGAAATTACCACTTTATGATTATGCT
>QCWD01000140.1 GCA_013114725.1 Nitrososphaeraceae archaeon
TAAATTCTTGGAGCTTAAAAAATTAGTTGACCGAGCAGTTCAATCAACTCCATCTATAAAAAATGTAGTGATATTAAAGAGAACTGATAATGAAATTAATTTAAATCAAAATGATGTTTTGTGGACTGAAATAGTTAAAGGTGTTTCAAAATACTGTCCACCAGAAGAACTTGAAAGTACACATCCATTGTACATATTATATACTTCTGGAACTACGGGAAAACCAAAAGGAGTAGTTCATGGAACGGGAGGATATTTAACACACATATACTCTACTGCAAAATGGGTTTTTGATTTTAACAGTCAAGATATATTTTTTTGTACCGCTGACATAGGATGGGTTACCGGACACAGCTATATTGCATATGCACCGCTAATGCATGGTGTAACTCAAATAATTTATGAAGGCGCTCCGGACTATCCAAATCCCGATAAATATTGGTCTATAATTGAAAAATACGGAGCAACAATTCTCTATACCACACCTACTGCACTACGAATGTATATGAAATACGGAGATGATATTCCAAATTCTTTTGATTTATCTACAATAAGGCTTTTGGGAACAGTTGGTGAACCAATAAATCCAGAGGTCTGGTTGTGGTATTTTAAAATTATTGGAAAGGAAAAATGTCTTATAGTTGATACGTGGTGGCAAACAGAAACTGGAGGAATTATGATTAGTAAATGTCCCGGACTTGATAATATCACAATGAAACCAGGTTCAGCTACCCTTCCAGTCCCTGGAATTGATATCGCTGTTGTTGATGAAGAAGGAAAAGTTTTGGAGAATAATAAAAAAGGATACCTTGTAATTAGAAAACCTTGGCCGGGAATGCTCACGACTCTATGGAACGATAATGAAAAGTATGAAAACACATACTGGAAAAAATTCGATAACGTCTATTTTGCAGGAGATTATGCAATAATTGACAGTGATAACTATTTGTGGTTTTTGGGAAGGTCTGATGATGTCTTAAAGGTAGCAGGACATAGGTTAGGAGCAATGGAATTGGAAAGTGCATTTGTATCTCATGAATCAATTGCAGAAGCAGCCGTAACAAGTAAACCTGATAAAACAAAAGGGGAGGCAATAATTGCATTTCTTGTACTTCGTTCAAATTTTGCTGTTGATGATAATTTGAAATACAACATAATAGAACATATCCGAAATAATGTTGGGCCAATCGCAATTCCAGATAAAATGTATTTCGTAAATAAATTACCAAAAACAAGAAGTGGAAAAATTATGCGCAGATTGTTAAAATCAATTGGTAATAATTCTGTAATCGGCGATATCTCTACTTTAGAAGATGAGTCATCAATCGACGATATTAAAAAAGTATACAATGAAATGATTCATGAAATAATTGAAAAGACAGATTAACTTACCAGTAAAATTCAAATCGATAAGATAATTTAAATAATTGAGTCAATTTGGCAAGTAAAAAGGCTGTCCTTTTACCTACAATTGTTGCAACATTGATAATAGGAACTTTAGGACTTGTCTTTATTCCAGATGAAATAAAAAATAAACAGATAAATTTTAAAAAAGGAACGATCAAAATTGATGAAACACCCATAACAGTAGAAATTGCAAAAACTCAAACAGAGAAACAAAGATGGCTGATGTTTCGTACCGATAAATTATCATATGACCAAGGATTAATTATGGTCTATGAAAAATCAGATCTGTATTCTTTATGGCTATTAAATATCCAATATAATCTGGACCTTTTGTGGTTTGATGAAAACGGTAAACTAGCATATTTTAAAAAAAATGTTTCTCCATGCAAGACTACATTTGATATACAAGAATGTACGTATAAATCAACAAAACCTGCGTTATATATAATGGCAACAACCGCAGGATTTATTGATAATCATAATATCACTGAAAATTCAAAAATGACTATAATATCAATCTAATATTTTCATTAGATGGTTTATTTTATATCAGTGTTATAGATATAGCATAGGGTTTAAATAGTTTAAATAAGGATCGACAATCAGTGAATTAAATGCCAGTAGCAATACTTCCAGATGTTAGTGAGCAGCACTGTATAGGATGCGCTCTCTGTGTAGAAATTTGTACCGCTCTTGGTCCAGATGTACTAAGAGTAAAACCAGTTGAAGGTTGGAAAAGAGGTAAAGCATTTGTCTTTTATCCAGAAAGATGTATTTCTGATGGTGCATGCATAGGTGTTTGCCCAACAAAAGCAATCTTTTGGATGAGACCAATGGAATATACCGCAGGTCAACCAATACCATTAAAGAAACACGGACTTTTCAAAGTAGGTTGGGAAGAAGGCTAACTTTTTCCTTAAATTTTATTATTTTTTTAATTTAAATTTTAGTCTGGATCATTTAGTATTATACCTAATAAGCTTTTGTATAGTTATAAATTCTATTTTCTATTTTTACTTTTCTAATTTTTAAATATGAAATAGTTTAGTTTAATAAAACATATTATATTTTAATTTGATATTATAAAAATGGATACGATAGAAAATTTTTCTGACGACGAAAAAAAATTACTATCATCACACTTTTCAAATACTGATAAATTCATCTTTGCTATAATTACTCCAAAACAAGTTGACAGAGGCGCACTGATGTCTCGTTATTCTAGGACCAGTAAAACCATGCGTAGAATATTTCTAGACGAATTTGCTAATAATCCAAATAGAGGAGAGGAATTTTATAAAAAAGTCTTTCTCGAATATGGTGATGATTCAGTAGCAGAATTAGGAGAAGCACAAGTCGGTATAGAAGGGATTTCAAATATTGCGGCAAAATTTATAGAGGATCAAAGGATCGGTCTATCATATCTAGAAAAGTCATCCAGGTATGTATCATATGATAAAAAAGTTAATGGAAAGTATTTGTTTCTAAATGAAAAAAACATAATGAATTCGGAATATTGTGATTTATATATTGATAGTTGTAACCTAGATTTTGAAATATATTCAAAGAATCTTGAGCCCTTACAAAAATATCTTTCCCAAATAGATCCAATAAATAACCATCTTTTCTTTGATCGTAATCTAAAAAAAGAAGTAAAATATGATAATCTAAAAAATAATGATGATTTTGAATCCGCTAACAGAATTTACAAACAAACAATAAAAGCAAAAGCTCTAGATTTATTGAGAAGTCTATTACCAGCCTCCACATTGACCAATATTGGGATAACTGGAAATGGAAGAGCATTTGAATATCTTTTATCAAAATCATTTGCCTCCAATCTTTATGAAATAAACCAAATTGGCAATGAACTTTTTAATGAATTGAATCTCATCTTACCGTCATTTGTAAATAGAGCAAAAAATGAATATGGAAAATCTTTACAAAATTATATTAAAAATACTAAAAAATCAATTCATACGCTTGCAGTAGAACACTTGAAAAAAATAGATTTGGACAAACATTTGGAAAATGTTGAACTAATTGAATTTGAGAACAATACTCTAGCAGAAATAAACGTTGCTGCAGCTATTTTATATGAACACGCTTCTGGTCAATCTCTGAAAGGAATTCGTGATTACATCAAATCTATTTCGTCAGAGGAGAGAAGTCAAATAATTAGATCGTATACTGCGTTAAGAGAAAATCGAAGACATAGACCAGGACGCGCATTTGAAATGGTTGAATATACATTTGAATTGTTTACAAACTATGGAATATTTAGAGATTTACATAGACACAGAATTCTTACATTGGAAAGACAATTGTTGACTACCAATCATGGTTTTGATATTCCAAAAGAATTAGTGGATTTTGGAATAGAATCAGAATACAAAGATTGCATGTATAAAAGTAAAGAAGCTTATGAACTCATATCAAAGAAATTTCCTGAAGAGGCGCAATATGTAGTTAATTTTGCTTATCGATATCCATATTTTGTCAAATTAAATTTAAGAGAAGCATGTCATATGATTGAACTGAGGACATTACCACAAGGCCATATTGACTATCGTCTTGTATGTCAAAATATGTTTAACAGTATAAAAAATGTACATCCTGTTCTGGCAGAAGG
>QCWD01000009.1 GCA_013114725.1 Nitrososphaeraceae archaeon
GTGGATAACGTTTCTGTAAAATACAAGATAAATCAGTTAATTGACAACGGCTCTACTGTTTCCATTTCTTTAATTGAAGATATTGAATTAGAAACCGTTTCACAACAACAATTAATGCTTGAAGCTATTGATAGAAATTTGGCAGATAAAGAATTAAAAGAACAGATTAGACCTTTACTTGAAGCCATCTTTCAGTCACAGCCTCAGAGGATAATCCAGACGTATTCAAAAACCACAGTACAGATCACTATGCCAAGAAATAGATATTTGAATATGGGAGAACCAAAGGTTGGTGAATTTCTAAATATTGACATTAAAAAAGGATGATTTAAAAACACAATGTAAATCAAAAAGAAACAGTCAGCCTATTGTAATTCATGCAAACAGTTTTAAAAGAATTAGACTTTGAAAAAATTTTTGGATATTACAATAATTGGAGGGGGAATACTGGGTGTATCTTTAGGATATTTCATCTCGTCCGTATCTAAATCAAAAATAGGAATAATCGAACAGGAAGAAAATGTAGGTCATCATACTAGTTCTAGAAATACTGGTAAAGTTCATGCGCCATTTTTATACAATCCAGAAACAAAAAAGACGTTTGCCAAGGCAGCGTTCTTAGGTTATACAATGTGGAAAGAATATAGTCAAATAAAACAAATTCCGTTTATAGAAGACGGTGTATTGGAGATTGCCAAACAAGAATCTCAGATTAACATTTTAGAAAAGTTCATGAAATGGGGTTTTGAAAACGGTTTGACCGATAAAGAATTAATATTGTTAGATAAAAACGATTTAAAAAAAATGGAACCAAATGTTTCAGCCATTTCCGGGATATATTGTTCAAGAGATGCGTCGGTAGATTACGGATTATTGACACGTCATCTTGCAAATGACTGCATAAAATTTGGGTGCAATCTCATTTTTAATAAAAAATTCGAAAAAATTGAAATTGATAAACAAGAAAGGATCTCAATAGAGATAACAGATAAAAGAAATGGTAACCACGAACAATGGTATACAAACTATTTGATAAATGCCGGTGGTTCAAATTCAATTAATATTGCACATATGGCAAATACAGGAAGAGAATATTTTGCTTTATATTTTCGTGGAGACTACTGGCGTGCACCATACCAATACAATAATTTGACCAGACATAGTATTTATTCAGTTCCTACTTTTCATAACTTTCCATTTCTTGACCCACATTGGATAATAAGGGCAAATGGATCATGCGAGATAGGTCCTAACGCGATTCCGGTTTTTGGACCTTTTGCATATGATCTGAAAACTAATTTGAAATCTATACTCCCTAGTATTAGTAACATTGTAGGTAATAAAGGATTTTGGAGATTGTGTACAAACAAAGATTTTTTGGAATTGGTAACAAATGAAATGACAGATATATCAAAAACAAAAATGATTAACAGGGTAAAAAAATTTTTACCCTCGATTGAACCCAGAAAATTTTTGTATAAAGGAATGTCGGGTATAAGGTCGCCGTTGATTAATAAACAGGGTAACTTTTTGTCAGATACAAAAATTATCGAAAACCAAAATATTTTACACATATTAAATTATAATTCACCTGGTGCCACAGGAGTTTTGCCTATCGCGGCAGCATTGACAGCCAAAATCATCTCAAAAGGAATAATCTCAGTAAAGAAAGACTATGAAAATAATCATGGATTAATATGGGATGATAGTAAGATAACAGAGATTGATATTGATTTGTACTGATATCCAAAAAAAGAGATTTAAATAATATACAATTATATGAATTAAATTCAAGAAAAATAAAAACAAATAGAATTTGATGTGGGGTTGTAGTCTAGCTTGGTATGATGCCAGCCTCGGGCGCTGGAGATCGCCGGTTCAAATCCGGCCAACCCCAAATAAATTTACCTGTATTTATATTACATCAATTTACAAAATTAGAAGAAAAAAGTATGCTAATAATAAAAGTTATTATAATAAATGAAATAGAATGGACTTGAATTTGTTTGCTATTATAGATCTAGGTTGTGACCATATTCTGTCAAATTGAATAAAATAAACGAGTATACTCTATTTGTGATGATATTTCTTCCGTCTACTTTTGTAGGAAGTGAAATGTTCTCAAATCTAATATCCATATTTGCACATTAAAATGAGGTATGGATAAATACAGAAATTGGGCAGGAAAACAAATGTGTAAAGGATAATGAATACCAAAGTGAAAATCAGAATAATAACAAATTCAGTGTTTGGACAAGAGTAAAGAACCAGAAACGTGTAAAGATTTCTTTACAGTCATCCTGACAGAAGATCAGGTAACAAACTTGTTTGAAGCTATATTCCAAGATGGAGGTTTTTCTACATCGTCGGAACTTTGTGATTATATCAGTGAAGACGTTCCTGTTGAAGGACCCGTTTTTGAGCGTGTATTAGCTAGAAACTTTTCATCTTGGGAAACGATACAGTTAGCTAGGAAGAAAAAATCAACGAAATTTTAGATTGTCTGGCGAAAATATTTGATACCAAATTTCCAACAGGGATCATTCAACAAAGTCTAAATTCAAATGCGGGTTGGGAAATTACAAAATAGATCATTTTATAGTTTTTATTTTTTTATTTATATCAGCCTATATAGTTTTTCTATAATTTTCTATGAAAGATTATTTGTTAGATGACTTATAAGGTCTTTATAAAAAATAAATTAAATAAATAAATAGAATATAGAAAAGTTTCAAATAAAATATTATAAAATACCCAGATTTGAACATTGCACAGGTCAATTCAATCTTTTCAATGTGGTTAAAATTTCTCCGATAATGATAAAATACAACTGCCTTATCTTCTAGCTTTAAATTATCCTGAATAATTATACTTAATTATGTCAGAAACACAAGTACATACAGAACAAACTAATACCAACAACAGAGATATAACTCAAAGAGATGCAATTTACATAGGAAAGAAACCCTTAATGGCCTATGTCACATCGACCCTAATTCAATTGGCTAACCAACCAAAAGTCACTATAAAAGCAAGAGGATTGAGTATTGGAAGAGCCGTGGATGTTTCTCAGATTATCCTCAAAAGAATGGAGAATGCAGGATATCAGGTTGGAGGTGTCAAGATAGGTTCTGAAACAGTACAATCAGAAGACGGCAGAACAAGAAACGTTTCAACAATTGAAATAGAAATCAACAGAAGCTCATAGGAGCTTTCTAGTTATTTTTATCGTTAAAATTTCTTTGTATTATGGAGAAAAAAAGTGCCGCCATATATCTAGCGCACCTTAATCCATTAACCAATTCTCATGTAAAGATAATTCAAACTCTTTTAGATAGAGAGTATGTCGTATATGTATTTCCTGTCATATTCCTCAAAAATGGAATTGAGGTAAATACTAAAAGTTTCCCTTTTTCATATGAAGTTAGAAAAATGATGATAAGATCAGTTTTTGGTGATGAAGTAAGAGTCCAACCTGAATACACATTTACATCTCCATTTATAAAATACCTTCCGCCACTTTTATCACCCATTTCATGGAAAATTAGAAATAACATCCTAAAACCAATAAAAGAAAGTAATTTTATTTCATATACAGGAGACAGAGCGGAAAGGTACGTCTTATCGTTATACAGGTTAAACCCAATAAAATCATCGAGACTAGAAATTTCCGCGTCTAAGGTAAAAGAAATGATTTTTAAAGAGATAGAGGATTCATCAAAACAGAATAACAAGATAGATGAAGATTCCGTCCATCCGAAGTCAACTTTTGAAAAAAATATTGGCTGGGAACATTTTGTACCAAAGGAGACAATTTCTATAATAAAACAGAACTGGAAAAATCTTGAGATGTTTGTCAGGTCCAAAGACGAGACCATAAAAATAATGGGAATGAAATTGCCGAAAGAAGGATTATTATAAAAAATTTATATTAATTTCAATACTGATGTTTTGTCAATGAAAACAAAGGAGGCAGATTTTATCTGGTTTGATGGAAAAATTGTGAAATGGGAAGAAGCTTTAGTTCCCGTAACGACACATGCGTTACACTATGGAACTGGAGTATTTGAAGGGATACGCGGATATTATGCAAATGATAATTTATTCATATTTAGATTAAGAGAACATGTGGAACGACTTTTCAGGTCTGCTTCGCTTTACTCTATAAAAATTAACCACACTGTAGATGAAATAATTGATGGTATCGTAAACATAATAAGAGAAAATAAAATCAAAGAATCCTGTTATATAAGGCCACTTGTCTTTGTGGGAAACCATGGAATAGATCTGAACCTAACCGAGGCTTCTCCTACACATGTAGTAATAATTGTTTTCCCCTTTGCAAGATATTTCCACGGAGAAGGATTGAATGTATGTGTATCATCTTGGCGAAGAATTAACGATTCTGCAACACCACCATTGGCTAAAGCTTCGGGTAATTACCTTAACTCAATATTGGCAACACAAGAATGCAAAAGAAATGGATATGATGAAGCAATAATGCTTGATTATCTGGGAAATGTAAGTGAAGCACCTGGTGAGAATATTTTTGTAATCAGAAATAACATGATTAATACCCCTGACCTTGCATCTTCTACCCTAGAAGGAATAACTAGGGATACAATCATTCAGATATCAAATAAACTTGGTTATAAAGTTGTAGAAAGACCAATTTCAAGAACAGAGTTGTATCTTGCAGACGAGATATTTCTAACTGGAACTGCAGCTGAAATCACAGGTGTAATATCGGTAGATAAAAAGAATGTATCAAAGGGTTTTGAAGGAAATATCACAAAAAAGATACGTGAAACGTACACAATGATCGTATCTGGAGAGTATGAAGATGCAGAATTTCAAAGGTGGCTTACAAAAGTATGGTAAATAACACCAGTTACGGTGACATAAAAGTCGCAGTAATTGGACTTGGTGGATGGGGTAAAAATCATGCTCGTGTTCTAAACGATCTTGGTTGTTTGGTTGCCATATGTGACCAGGACAAACAAAAATTGACTCAATATGGTGACAAATACGATATAAAGAAAAGATATCAGACGGTTGAAGAGTTATTAAGATCTGAAAGATTAGATGCATGTCTTGTCTGTACCCCTACCAAAACCCATTTTCAAGTAACATCAAAAATAATTGAAAATGGGATCAATGTTTTTGTGGAAAAACCGTTATCATATTCAGTCAAAGAATGCAGAGACCTTGCCAGCGTTGCAAAGCAAAACAAGGTTATTCTTACTACAGGATATATTGAAAGATTCAACCCTGCCGTCAATGAAGTTAAAAAATTAATAAAAAATAAAACTTATGGTGATTTGTTTATGATGGAATTCCACCGGGAAAATAGAATGCCATTTCACATCAAAGATGTAGGAATAATATATGATACAACTGTTCATGATATCGATACAGCGATGCATTTGTTTGATATGCGTCCCACCATGGTATTTGCAAAAGCAGGTAAATTATTCCACGAACACGAGGATTTTGCAACAATAATTCTTGGTTTTCAAGACCAAAAAATTGCAGTAATATCTTCAAATTGGATAACACCAAAAAAAGTCAGAAAATTCAGTGCAATATGTACCAACGGAGTCATAAACGGCGATTTTATAACCCAGGAGATTACAATTGACAGTGCTGAAACTACCATCATTCCAAGACATGAAAAGGTAGAACCTCTTACTTTAGAATTAAAATGTTTTTTAGACACAATCAAAAATCTACCTGAATCTGATGTTAAAATAGTTTCTACTGAAGAGTCAATTAACGTAACAAAGGTTGCAGAAGCCGCCTTATTATCAAATCACACAGGTGCACCAATTTATATCAACATGGAGTAAAAATTGAAAAAAGAATTCTTAAACTACCTTCAATGTATCAAATGCAGACATGATCCATTTGAATTGATTGAATTAGAGACAAAGTCAGTTGATGATGAAAAAGAAATAATAGTCATTGAAAGTGGTATCTTATTTTGTCCAAACTGCAATTATTTTTATCCGATAATAGAGGGAATCCCAATAATTCTTCCTGATGACCTACGAAATAAAAATAACGATATAGAATTTCTGAAAAAATGGAAATTGAAAATTCCCGAAAAGATAATACACGATGGAAATCCCTGGCATCTTTAATTTGTTATCAAACCAATATAAACAACGTTTAATTGAAAATAATTTGTATTAATGTCAGAAAATCCTGTCCAAGATGTAAATTATTAAAGAAATGAAGAAAACATGATGTAAAAAAAGATAAAACACACTTGATTGTAATATTTATCATTAAGATGAATATCAGTCAAGACAAAACAGTTAACCAGATATCAGATACCGCAAAAATAGGAAAAAATGTAAAAATTTGGCACTTTGCCTATGTTGGAAGTAACACAGTAATAGAAAACAATGTTTCAATAGGGTCGTTATCTCATATCGATTATAATGTAAAAATTGGTAGCAAATCACGTATAGAAGGTTCTGTATATATTCCACCACTCACCGTCATAGGTAAGAATGTCTTTATAGGTCCAGGGGTTGTATTTACAAATGATCCGTATCCGATGAGTCCAAAAATGGTCGGAACAGTAGTCGAGGATGGAGCCATAATAGCTGCAAGGGCAGTAATAGCACCGGGATTGAGGATCGGAAAAAATTCAGTGATAGGAATGGGCTCTGTTGTTACAAAAGATGTGTTACCAAATACGGTAGTATTGGGAAATCCAGCTAGAGTAGTATATTCAAGAAAAAAATATAATGAAAAACGGAAAAAATGGATTGAAAATGGAAAAAAGATGTGAAATAATTATATGAACTTGGACTATTTTACATTCAATATTTCGCATAATGGATTTGCTTTGATGAATAATGGGTCAAGGTTGGATGGAAGTAGATCGGGTATTTCGGCATAATCATGTTTTGAGCAGCCAAGAAAAATCAACTTTTTCTCAGAGGAAGCACCATTAAAAGTCGCATTATCATATTTTTCAACATCAGTAACATAATCTTTTATTTTTGACTCTAATATTGATAATATTTCGATTCGGTCTCCACGCATTTCATGTTGATCGACTGTCCAACCTATCAGAACTCTAGTTTTACTGGCTTTTAAATTATTTTTCTTTAAGATAATTTTTAAATTATCGGTCAAATATTTTGTATAACTTTCTATGCTCCTAACTGTACCATTGACCAAAAAAACCAGCGGACCTGCACCGGATAAAGAATTTTGAATAGCACGTAAATCAAATAATCCATTTGAAATATCGTTAATAAATAGATCGCTTATATTTTCTGAAATTTGTTCGTCTTCATTTTTGAGCATTTCTTCGTGATAGATTTTATATGTTTCCAACATACTGGCAATACCACAGTAATGCCGGAGAATAAAAGAAATGTATGATAGTTCCGCAGAATGTAGACTCATAACTCTAATACGCTGGCCATCGTCGCCAGATAAAAGACTCTCCAAGAATTTATCACGGGTTGTATCGGAACTTCCCAGTATGATCCTGAAATTCCAAGGAGATATTGGATTTATCGGCATATAATAATAACTATAATCTTTACCTGCAGACAGTCCTGTGGTATGTTCTATCAAATTGAGATTTTCACTATTTCCGTTGAATCCGCAAGGGAGTGCGTGAATGAGGGAAGAATTCTTATTTAAAAATCTAATTGCATCAGATAATTTAGAATTTATTTCCATCTTTGCGTCAGGTCCTATCTTTCGGATTCTTGGAGTAAAAAAAAGATATTTTGTTTTTGAAATTATTTCATCTATTGGCTGCACCGAAAAAAGTGATTCATCATCTATAATCGAATCTACCCGAGAGTAGGACCGTGCAAGATTGTCGGTAAACAGAAATCCCAGTCTTGCAGATTCATCTATAAGATAGACGACCAGATTTTGTAAAGCAAATGATGAGGCTAATCTATAACCCTCAGTACTTAAACCATATACAGTAATGACATTTTGTGGTCCAGACAAGTAATTGAAAAAATAGGACTACTCTTATGTAAAGATATTCATTGTATTGTAAACCAATTGGACCTTCAAAATATATGGAAAGGTTTTTTGCTGGACTAGCCAAAAATAATTGAATTGAGAATTTGGTTTGATATTTTAACTCCAAAACAGATAATGTTCTTTAAAAATTTTGTTGAGAGATTAAAAAAAGACGGTCATGATGTTCTTTGTACTTCCAGAAGATACAGAGAGGTAACACAATTAGCCTCATTAAATAATTTGCAATTAGTAATTGTTGGAAGATATGGAGGAGAGGAACGATATGATAAACTAAAAGCAAGTTGCGATAGAATTATCAAACTATCTAAAATAATAAAAAAATTTAATCCCGATATGGTTATTTCATTTTCATCTCCTGACGCTGCCAGAGTCTCATTTGGATTGGGTATAAAACATTATGTTTTCAATGACTCTCCACACGCAGAAAAAGTTGCTCGTCTTACAATTCCGTTGATAGATCATCTTTTTTGCCCATGGGTTATACCCATTTCTGCGTGGAATAAGTACGGTATAGAAATGAAAAAAATAACAATGTATCAGGCGTTGGACCCGTATGTGTGGACAAAACCGTTTGAAAATAAAAGAAATGCCGATAAAGAAAAACTTCTCCAATGTTTAAAAATAAAAATAGATCCTAAAAAAAAAATAGTCCTCATAAGACCAGATGAAAATAAAGCGTCTTATATTATAGATAATAAAAACAATAAAACCCTTTCAATTATCGACAAAATAGTAGAAAATCTTGCAGATGAAGTCAACGTTATAATCTTGTGCAGATATTCAGACCAGATTCAAAAGTTTAAGGAAAGGTACAAAGATAGAGTTTTTTTGATAGGAAAGGCAGTTGATGGAAGGTTCCTATTGGAAATTTCTGATTTATTTATTGGAGGAGGTGGTACAATGACCGCAGAAGCGGTATTGTTGGGAGTACCTACTATTTCCGTTGCTCCAATAGATTTCACAGTAGAGGAATATCTAATAAAAAAAGGATTAATTAAAAAGATTCGAAATCCAGACCATATAATTGATTTTGTAAACAGAATCCTTCAAGATTTGGATTATACCAAAAAATTTAACAAAAAATCCAAGACTTTAAGAGGAAATATGGAAGACCCTATTGAGGTGTTTATGAAATTTGTAAAAAAGAATCAGCCATAACATTATAATCCTAGTATATAATACAGATTTAGGTAATGCCCGGAAGCCCGGTAGAAGAGTAAATAACTAAAAATATATACTCTACCGAATGTAGTGGCCAAGCATAGAGGCCTTTGGAGCCTTTGACCCCAGTTCGAATCTGGGCCGGGCTAACTAAATAATTTTCTGCGACTTAATTCAGTAACTAAAATCTTACATGCATACAACAATACAGGTAGATTGGACAGTTAACCGTTTGAATATATTGAAACTAATTGTTCCAGATTTTCAAGTGATTGTGTCAGTTTATTTTTTCTCTCAAATAACTTTTCACGATATTTCTGATTTTGTAATTTTTCTTGAACAATCAACCGTTCTTGCTCATTTGGATTTGGAGAACCTAAAGATTTTCGTAATTGCAAAGAATTCGACGGAGTAATTTCTCCGATTATTTTGATTAAATCTTCCACAGATATTAGATCATTAAAGTCTAGATCTTTTATCACAATTTCAACATCTGCTTTACTTAAGTTAATCAATGAAGTATAATTCTTGTCTATTGCTTTTTGTACCAGATTTCCTATTATAGTATGACTCTGCCTGAAAGGAATATGTTTGTTCATTACAAGTTGTTCTGCTATATCGAGCGATAGAGCAAATGTGTTGTTTGAAACATAATCTAATCTTTCAAGATTAACCTTAAAGGTATCGATGATTCCCGTTATGACACCAAGAGATCCAACTACCATCTTGGTAGATTGAAATATCTTTGATTTAAAATCCTGAAGGTCTCTGCTATATCCAGAAGACAGGGAATTGACTATGGACATTAATGAAAAGAGATTTCCATGTACCAACGAAGTTCGAGAACGAATAATTTCCAGTGGATCAGGATTTTTCTTTTGAGGCATTACACTAGATGTGGAGCTGTATTTGTCTGAAAGTTCAATATAGCCAAATTCGGATGTAGACCATAAAATAAAATCTTCGGCTATCCTGCTAAGCGAGATCATCAAAATAGACAAATTGGAAACATATTCTAATAACGAATCACGTGATGTAGTAGCATCAACTGAATTACGAATTAGTCCGTCAAATCCCAGCAAAGTGCTAGTCAAAATTCTATCTATATTTATGCTGGTCCCACCGACCGCACATGCACCAAGTGGAGAACGATTGATCCTTGTGTAATTAGAATAAAATCTCTTAAAATCCCTTGTCAAGTTACCGATATATGACAATAAAACATGAGAAACCGTGCCTATTTGTGCCTGTTGAAGATGAGTGTAGAGAGGCATAGTAGTAAATACAAATTCCTTGGATCTTTCAAGAATAGAATTTTCAAGATCCAAAATCAGAGAACATATAAAATTAATCTCATCCCTAACTTTCATGCACATATCCACAACAACTTGATCATTTCGAGATCTGGCGGTATGCATTTTTCCACCAATTTTCATACCTGATTTTTTTATAACTTCGGATTCAATAAATTCATGGATATCTTCAAAGTTTTCTTTCTCTTGAACGGCTACATCAAAAAAATCGTATTTTTTTATATCATTTAATGAGTTTAAGATGGATTTTAATTCATTCCTATCAAGTATTCCAATGGTATGAAGCATTATCGAATGTGCCTGGCTGCCGATTATATCATACTGGGCAACATCAATATCATCATATAGTGAATTTAGAAAATCCATAGTATCTTCAGTGATTTTTCCCCGCGGACGTGAACGATACATATCTAAAAAGTATAATTATTCATTAATAAGATATTCTTAAAAAGATTTGGAATAATTAAATAAGGTATTTCTAATAAAAAATACACAATGTCGTCAGATAATCAAGATGTTCAACAAATACGTAGATCGATATTTGATGAGCTGTCCAAAATTGTTGACCCTGAGATAGGAGTATCGATTGTAGAGTTGGAGTTGGTAGATAAGGTCGATATTGAAAATAATAATGTAGATATAGATTTACATTTAACAAGTCCGTTCTGTCCTGCTGTTTTTGGATTTAAAATTGCTCAGGACGTAAGAGATAACATATACAAAATTCCAGGAATAAACGGTGTAAAAGTAAACGTAAGCAATCACTTTATGGCCGAGGCAATAAACAAGCAGGTAAACGAAAGTCCGCTCCCATCAAAGAGCTAGGCTATGTAGAATAATCCGGTAGATTAAGCTGAATTCTAAAATTCTGTAGTTTTATCCCTAGAAAAATAAATATGAAAATAAGATTAAAGAATAGAAAAAAGATTTTTTATTTTTCTCTCAACTTTGCAATTTTTTTCTCGTTTTTGTTAAAACCAAGTAGATGACTTCTCAGTAGCTGTATTCCAAGTGCAGGGTCAACGCCTTTTGGACAGACATGACTGCAAGACCCCGCAAAATGACATCGCCATATACCATGACGGTCGTCTATTATATTGAATCTAGTTTTATTTGCAGAATCCCTTGTATCTATAAAATACCTATATGCCTGGGATAACGCTTGGGGGCCTGGAAAATTCATATCAGTTGCCACTGTAGGACATGACGAATAACAAAGTCCGCATTTTATACAGTAAGAGAATTGAAGAAACTTGTCTAGATCTTCAGGAGATTGAACATATTCAGAAAGATTTTCAGAATCGATGGTATCGTTCTTTGTATTTTGGATGTATGGCATAATTTTCCTGTGATGATTGAAAAACTGTGAAAAATCTGTTACAAGATCCTTTATGTATGGGAAATTGGCCAGCGGTTCACAGGTTATTGTCGGGTCTGGATCATCCTCACTTATGAGATCTGAAATTTTTGTGTAACATGCAAGTCGTGGAACTCCGTTTATCTTCATGCCACATGAACCACATGAAGCCATCCTGCATGAATATCGTAAAGAGATGCTGTGGTCCTGGTAACTTTTTACATCAAGTAGTGTGTCCAGTACTGTGGTCCATCTCTTTGAGGAAACTTTATATTCATCAAAATGTGAATTGGATTTTTCATTATTTTGATTTATTCTAAATATTTTTAATGTAATGGTTTTATCAGTAAATTTGGATTTAGATTCAACTGACTTTGTCTTTTTCGGTCCATTCAATTCCTTTTTGTGTATCTTCTCCTCATTATTATCATTTCCACTATGATCTCCAGAGTTATCTTTGCCAGACATATTAAATTTCCAACCCATTACCAATGATTATGGTTCTTGTTCCGTATGCTATTATTGATATCATTCCAATAATAGTAAGAATAGTCATAGATTTTTCCCATGCTGTATTCTGTCTCAACTCAATTAGGATTATTCGTAAGCCGTTAAAGCCGTGTATTGCTATCAGTACCAGTATTATTTCAAGCAGGATAGCGTAAAAAATATTATGATAATTCATTACAACATTTTCGTACTCTAGACTCATATTGTATGGCATTATTACACGCATGAGAATATGTATTGCAACTACAAAAAGTGCACATATCCCGGTTATATAATGAATCTTCATTATCTGACTTTCTTTGAATAACTGTTTTTTTGATATGTTTTCAAAATTCAATTAAATTTTTTCATCCTCCATTATACACAATCACCATCATATCTTACTCAAATAGTACATTGGCTCCATACAACATTGCAACAGCAGATAAAATTAAAGCAATCCAGATTCCTGACCGTTGTGTTTTATTCAAAGAAACTGGATCGTATGGATAATCTGGTCTACCAGGTTTTCCCAGTCCTTTTCCCGATTGGACAAAAATAAGCCTGATGCCGTTTGCTGAATGGAATGTACTTGCTCCTATCACGAGAATCAAAAATATGTGGCCACCGGTTGTTTGAGTCAACTCCAGCATTGCATTCCATGCATCAATTCCATTGGTTAGCGAACTTGTCTCATAAACATGTCCAATAAAATAAACTAGCAAGAAAATGCCGGTTAATCGTTGGAACCAGTATGATACTCTTTCCCATCCGTATCTAGTTGGATTTAACCAGCCCTTAAGTCCCTCTCTGTTGACTCGGTTTTCACCAATATCATTTACTACCATTAATATTTTCTCTCCACTGGAGCATATCTTGTAAATGTAACAGGATACCAGTCCAAAACAGGACCATCTTGCTTATAGTATGCTAATGTGTGCTTTAAAAAGTTAACATCATCTCTCTTTGGAAAATCTATTCTGGCATGTGCCCCTCTGGACTCTTTACGATTTATTGCACCCATCAATACTATTTCTGCTGTTCTAAGCATTGCATCAATTTCCATAACATTTGTAAAATTTGTGTTGTATTCCTTCGAGTTATCGTCGACATGTTTCCAAGCAGATTCTTTTAATTCTCGTGTCTTTTTAAGACCTTCCATTAATGATTTTTCATCTCTATAAACATACGCTTTGGCATCCATTGTGTCAGTTAATTCCTTTCGCACTTCATACGGATTGACTTGGCCACGTCCTCTAAATATATTATCAAAAATCCTCTTTTCTTCGTCCAGTATCTGCTGGTTGTTTAAAGTGATGGAAATATTACCGCTACTGGATTCTTTTTTTGATAGAGCATATTTTGCTGCAACCTCTCCTGTTATCCTTCCCCATACTAGACATTCTGATGTTGAATTGGCACCCAACCTGTTTGCTCCATGTGTACTATTACATGCGGCCTCACCGGCTGCCCACAGACCGTTCATCTCCGTTTTACCATCAATATCAGTGTGGATTCCGCCCATCATATAATGGCATACCGGTCTAATTTCGATTGGTTCATCTACAATATCAACACCTGAAAACTTTATTCCGATTTCCCTTATACCTGCCAACTTTTCCTTTATTTTTTCATCTCCTAGATGGGTAAGGTCCAGTTTCAGACACTCAAGTCCGGATTCATGTTCAAATCCTCGTCCGGCCTGGATTTCCTGAATCATGGAGCGTGATACTACGTCCCTTGGAGCAAGTTCTAGTTTTTCAGGAGCATATTTTAGCATAAATCTCTCATTCTGATTATTTATCAGATAACCTCCTTCACCCCTTGCACCTTCTGTGATCAGAATTCCAGATGGCAATATTCCTGTAGGATGAAACTGTACAAACTCCATGTCCTTTAATGCAAGGCCTGCCCTTAAGCACATGTCTAGTCCATCAGGTGTTGAAGAATAAGCATACGTTGAAAAACTAAAAATTCGTCCTGCACCTCCAGTACATATAATTCCTGCTGGTGCCTTTATTTTTACAAAATTGCCATTTTTCATTTCTATTGCGGTAAGGCCCTGAAAATTGTTGTCATCATGAAGGATACTTGTGCAAAACCATTCGTTGTAAAAATGTATATTGTCGTATTTTAACGATGTATCATATAATGTTTGCATTTCATAGAATCCTACTTTATCCTGTGCATATGTTGCTCGGGGATACGAATAACCACCGAACTTTCTTTGGTCAATCCTTCCATCATCTCGTCTTGACCATGGCATTCCCCAGCGATCAAGTTGATAGATTTCAAAAGGAATGTTGTCTACCAATCTCTCGGCGACGTCCTGGTCTCCGAGAAAATCACTTCCTTTGATTGTATCATAAACATGAGATTCTTTGTTATCGCCATCATCATCAAATAATACTGCTGCGGTACCCCCCTCTGCTGAAACGGAGTGGGAACGCATAACCTGAACCTTTGAGAAAACTCCGATATTCAGTTTCTTTCCGTTTGTAACAGATGCGGCGGAAATAGCTGCACGTAACCCGGCAAGACCTGACCCTATTATTACAATATCATGATCAATTACATCAGGCAAACTCTATGACCTTCCTAATGAATTTCACGTAGCTTGTATTATAATATATACATATTCCGTATACAGGAAAAATTTTTACAATTATTTAATAAATTTATTAGTAAAAATAAATCATAAGATGTATGACATTTGAATATAGCGGAAAGGTTTTTTTGGCCCCAAATACATCAGACCAAGAAGTTGTTGATAAAGCAAAGAAAAAATTAGTAGAAAACGGGATCAAAAATGAAGACATACAGATTAATTATAATACCAATGAGCTAGAGGTTGGCGACCTTTATGTGAGCTATGAACCTCCCCACATTGTTGTCAGAAATGTTTATGAAAAGAAAACAAGTGGACTAGTAAAAATGAAAAGTATTGGTATGTTAAATATTGACTAGATCTGATTCAGTTTGTAGATATGATACTAGGCTTGAGATGTCCACTTGTGTTTCGTTTCCTGTACTCATATCCTTTATCAGCACCTTACCCTGACTAAATTCATTTGGACCCATTATCAATACAAGTTTTGAATCTTTTATTGAAGCATCTTCCAGCTGTTTTTTAAATGATCTATCCAATATATCATAATCAACTCTGATTTTATGTCTTCGCAATAGTGAAACTATTTCAATTGATGATTTTTTTAAATCTTTTAAAACATATGTTACGTAAATTAGATCTTTCTTTTGAGAATGGGTATCCAAATCAATTTTATTATTTTTCAATGAATGGATTATTCTCTCAATACCTCCTGCTGCACCAACAGCTCCAAGATCACCTCTTCCAAAAATTTCTGGGAGTTTATCATATCTACCACCACCGACTATTGAGCCCACGTCTTTGGAAACTGTGTCGTTGACTTCAAACACTAAACCAGAATAATAATCAAGACCCCTGACTATTCCTAGATTCAGAAATATTTCATCATATATTCCCCTTGATTTTAATGACTCAATTATCCTTAACAGAATATGAATATTTTTTAAATTTTTTAGTTCTGGTATTTTATTGATTTCAGATATGTGTACTCTATTACTACACAGATTAAAAATATCTTGAACGAGTAAAGGATCGATAAATGCTGTAAACTTCTTTTTATAATTTGTCATATATTCGTCATATGCTTGTTGTTTTCCCTTTTTTGGAATTTTATCTATTGTCCTAAACATTTCGTCTAGAATCTCTGGACCTTCAGTATCATCAAATACCACATTATATTTTTTCATCAAATAAGACACATATTCTTCAATTATTCGTCTATCATTTATATCGATACTGACTTTAATTCCTAGATTTTTAAAAAATAAAGACACAAATTCGATTATTTCTGCATCAGTTTCTTCGGTAAAAGAGTCATAAATCTCAATATCCCACTGATGAAAATATCTGTACCTCCCAGCCTGTGGTTCGTCGTATCTCCATACACCTCCAAACGATGATAATTTTATCGGTAATCGTAAACTTCGATTTGAAGTAGCCCACCTTGTTAAACCTATTGTCAGGTCATACCGTAAGGCAACATCTCTTCCACCCTTATCAGCAAAGCCGTAAACCTCATTTAAAATTGATTGCCCACTTTTTGCTTCCATTGTGGAGAGAAGTTCTATTGGAGAAGGGTCAATAAATCGGCAGTTAAATAGAGATGCAACCTCCATGAATTTTTCTTTGATATAATCAATATATGCACTATCTATATCATCGATATCTCTCATCCCACGTGGAAGATCAAATTTCATCTACAGTTATGGGAATCTTTGTTGAAATTTAGATTTTGCGATCTTAGTTTATTAATAATAATAGGTGGAGATGTATTGACATTGAAATATCGGTATCTTGACCATATGACAGATGCCATTGTTGAAGCATTTGGAGATACGCTTGAGGAAGCATTTGCAAATGCAGCTGAAGGATTGGTAAACATGATGTTTGAAATACCCGTGGACAAAAATTCAAAGTCATTTAAAAAAGATCTAGATGTAAAGATAACAACAAATATTGTAGCGCGCGGTTATGATTTGAAAAGTCTGTTATATGAATGGCTTGAAAAAGTTCTTTTAATTATTTACATTGACAAACTCATTCCCCTTAAATACGATTTTATTATCTTTAACACCGAAGCAGATTTCTTTATCGAAGCAAGTGTCCAAACAGATAAGATCAATTTAAAAAAATATCTATATAAACTAGAAGTAAAATCTATCACATACCATGAAATGGATATCAGAAAATTATCCGATAACAGATATTCAATAAAATATCTTGTGGATCTGTAACTGAATTATTTTAAAATAGAAATATATAAAAGTCATTAAAATCGAAAAAAAAGAGAAAATCAGCAAGTATTAATTAATAAATTATAAATATAATAAAACGTATTTAAAAATATGACTTTTGATAATAATGAGGATTTTAAAAAAATTGAGATAATTGAATTAAACGAGAATAATTTTGATTCAACAATAGGCGGCGCGAAACCGACGTTGGTGGATTTTTGGGCCACATGGTGTGGTCCCTGTCAATTTATGTTACCAATTTTTGATAAACTATCTAAAATTCATGGCGATAAGGTAAATTTTAGAAGACTAAATGTAGACCAAAATCAAGCGATAGCCGCAAAATACGAAGTATACGCAATTCCAACATTTGTTATGTTCATAAATGGTAATGTGGACGATAGGGCGGTCGGCGCTGTAGGAGAAAAAGGTCTGGAAAAATTGCTTGAAAAATACAAATAAGTTCTGTCATTTTCATATATACCCGCAATTTATTTTATAGTGTATATTTGGTAAAGTACATCATCAGTAGATATACAAAGGATATCAAATATATCCAAAAGCAGGATCAGATTTTCTTTTCAATTGCAAGATTTTTTCAAATATTACTTTTTCATCCTCAGTTAATCTATCAACAAATCGTTCCTGCAAAAGTTTTGCCTGACGGCTAGTTAAATCAGTAAAAAAGACATCTCCTTCATTTATCTGTCTGCCTATTGTTGGACCCTGTATTGAAAGTGCTACCTGCATGTCTTTTTTTGCTTCGTCAAGATTCTTTCCATGCTCTTGAATTTGATGGATGACACCTATACGTTTTCCATCCTCATTGATTACATGAATTTTCTGTCTCAGCTTTCCTATCATTACCTCAGCACCAAAAACCGCAGGATCGTTTCTCCTAAATATGAAGCCTTTTAAAAAGTGAAATTTACAGATTGGAGGAATTTCATTAAAGATAATTGAATCCTCCCGTTCCTTCTGGTCCTGAACCCAGTCGGTATATGTTCTTACTAGATTGTATATAACATTTTCATTGAAAATCACGATTCCTTTTTCCTGAGCTTCCTTTTTCGCGTCTTCTAGAACTTTTACATTAAATCCCAGAACTACTCCAAGATATCTATCTTTATCCTTTACAGCAGTAGAAAGCATAATATCTTTTCGTGTAATGTTGCCAATATCAGCTATCTGAATCGGCACCTTGGATTTTCTCAGTAAATCTATTAGTGCCTCAAGTGAACCAATGGTATCTGATTTTAAAATTACACCTAGAGAATTTGGATTTTCAATAATTGTATTTTTTATTTCAGATTCAATAAGTGGTCTTAATTTTTCTTCCTCTTCTTTATCATTAACAACATAGAGTGGACTTCCTGCCAATACACCTTCAAGGTCTGCAGAGATAATTTTCAATCCTGCAGCAGATACCACTTCATTTACTGACTGAAATTTGTCTCGAGGATCGCGCATTTCATCTAATGGTTTTGGTAGCAATAATGCCTTGACTTTGGTAACAATGGCATTTTCTCTTTTTGCAACCAAAATGGAATCACCCTGATGTATAATGCCGTCTATCAAAATAACATTTGCAGAGGTTCCCAAGCCAACCTCTTCGTTAATTTCAAGTATAATTCCACGTGCATGGTCTTCTTTTCTCTCAAGCCTTTTATTTAGAAACTGTTGAGTTAGACCTACAAGAACCGCAAACAGTTCAGGAATTCCTACACCAGTTACTGCACTGATTGGAACTATGGCGATTTCTTTGTTAAATTCCTTTACCCTCCAAAAAGCCTCAGAGGTAAAACCTAATCGGGATAGTGAGCCCACAACATTGTATATTTTTTCATCAAGCAAGTCTAAGGTGACTTTATCTTGGTTTTTTATCTCCTCGGTAATAAACAAAAGATCAAATTTATCTGGTCTAGGTCTGACATTTTTTTTGTACTTTGCAAAACCTGTCTTTTTCCATCCAGACAGCATGTCAACCTTATTGAGAGCAACTACAAAAGGAACTTTACGCTTTTTCAGTATTTCTATACTTTCAATTGTCTGAGGTTCAAATCCTTTGTTTACGTCTGCAACGACAATGGCAATATCTGCTGCAGAACCACCGCGTAACCTAAGATTTGCAAAAACTTCATGTCCCGGTGTATCAATAAATAAAATTCCGGGTATCGTTGTCTCTGCTTTTGATAGTTTTTCGTAAAGTGGGCCGGTTATTTTTTTAATTGTTTCAGTAGGAAAGAAACTTGCGCCGATATGCTGTGTTATCCCTCCTGCTTCCCGGGATTGAACCACAGTTCCTCTTATTTTGTCCAATAAAGAGGTTTTTCCAGAGTCTACATGACCTAAAACTACGACGACAGGTTGTCTAAGAATCACTTATGTATTACTATCAAAAATGACACCTGACTCTTTTATGAAGCTTTCATACGAATCAGATGCATGGATAATATTTTCTGTAATTCCAAGCCCGTAATCCCCACGAATGGTACCTGGAGAAGCCTGATAAGAAGTAGTAGAGCCTATCAAAAGCCTCACTGTACTGATTGCATTGCTTCCTTCCAAAATACATGCCACTACCATGTGTGAGGAAATAAATGATACGAGTTCTTCAAAAAAAGGTTTTTCCTTATGTGCAGAATAAAATTCTCTTGCCTGTTCCGATGTAAGGTTAAGCGACTTTATATTTTTAATAACAAATCCTTTCTCTTCAAATCTTGTTAGAATCTTTCCAATAAGATTTCTTTTTACCGCGTCTGGTTTGACAATAATTAAAGTTTGTTCTACCAATTAACATTACCACATTTAAATAATTTTTAAAATGTTTAATTAATGATGCTTTTTTACCTTCAAGCCACCTTTTACATACTTTGAGGTCCATTTTAGCTTGCGTGGATCCCTTTTGAGTAATCTAAGATTTTTCTTGCACTTGTTAGAACAGGTCCATTGAATTGATCCATCATTTTTTACCAACATCGTTCCACGTGCAGACGGAATATGTTCCCCACAGAAAAAACAGTTACGCAATGAAGCTGCAGTTACTTTGCTCATTTTTTATTCTATAGCCAACATAATATAATGTAATTTATAAATTATTAGCATAGTGAATATTGCAAAATAAGTTTAAAAAAATAAAATAAGAATAAAAATAAAACTATTTAAAAAAATAGTTTATAACACAATGCTACTGCTATCGTTATTATCTTTTGTTTATTTGATCTTTCTTGCTTCGCGTTCTGTTTCTCGCAATATCAAAATATCATTCATGCGGACAGAACCCTTAACATTTCTTGTTAAAATTCTGCCTTTATCCTTTCCTTCTAAAACTTTTACCCGGACCTGTATGACTTCTCCTGCAATACCTGTTCGTCCGACAATCTGGATAACTTCTGCGGGAATTGTCTGACCTTCTTGACTACCACTACCACTTTTGCTCAAAAAATTCACTCCGTCCTAGCAAATTATTCTTTTTTTGTCGTAATATTCTTTATTGTATTGACAATTTCGTCTACGATATGTTGGCCTTCTCCAGCCTCTACAATTGTGGCAGCTGCAGAACCTACGCTAAGTCCTAAAGATTCGCCTAATCTCTGTTTGCTTGGAACAAAGACGTATGGAGTGTTCCTTTCTTCACACAGGATTGGTAAATGTGCAACCACTTCTGGTGGTTCCACATCAGAAGAAATAACTGTTAACTTACTTATACCCCGTTCAATTGCTTTTGTTGACTCGTTTGTTCCTTTTCTTATTTTGCCAGAATCTTTTGCTACTCTTACTGCTTCATATACTGCATCTACTAGATCTGCAGGAATTTCAAATTTTACATAATATGGTTTACTCATTGTAATTTATCACCCTTTGGGATCATCCACCTCTACAACAAATAACAGTATTAAAAACGTTATTAAAAATAAAAATATTTTATCTATAAGAGATTGTCTTTTACTATGCGAGTGTATTCTCTTATTTTAGAATCAAGTAGTGTTTCTGAATTTGATTCGCCGTACATCCTGATAAGAGGTTCTGTTCCACTGGGCCTGACCATTATCCAGGTTTCACCATCTATCCAGATTTTTGCTCCATCCATAGTATCTATTTTCATAGGGCTACCATGCATAATACATTTTTTAACAATATCATGTGCAATTTCTCTTGAGCTGCATGTAAATTTGGTCTTGTATTGATAAATGTGCTCAAGGGTAGAAAACAGTTCTGAAAGTGCAATCCTTTCAGTATTACTAAAATTTGTATTTTCCGTCTCATTTGAAATGGCCATCATTTCAAGTACCAGCGCAGTAGTCATCGCCCCATCACGGACCTCGTTTAACATACCGTACATAAAGCCGCCGTTTTCTTCAAGACCAATAATAGCATTTCTTGTTTTCATTTCCCGCGAAACTTCTACACTACCTACCTTTGTGTAGGTTACTTTTGAACCGTAATTTTTTGCAGTATTTTCAACCAGCAAGGTTGTGTTTACAGGGCAAACTAAATATTGTAAAAGTAACGCAGCGGTTTTATCTCCAGGATAGATTATCCCCTTATCATCACAAAAGATACTTCTATCGCCATCACCATCGTAAGCAACTCCAAGATCAGAGTTTGTTTCAACAACCATTTTTGATAACATTTCAAGATTTGTGGTAGTAGGTTCTGGTCCTCGTCCTGGAAAATCACCGTCAATGTTACCATTTATTGTAAGAATGTTGCATCCAAGCTGTTGTAAAAGGTACGGAGCTACCAATCCCTGGACCCCATTTCCAATATCTAATACAACTTTAAACTGCATCTTTTTGATTTTATCAGAATTTACTAACGATAGAACCTTTTCGATATATGTTGCGATAGATGCATTATTTATTATCTCTTTTCCGTATACATCACTTTTTATAAAGTTTTTACTGTAACAGATATCTTCAACTTTTAATTCATCTTCTCTTGCTATCTCAATTCCATCACTGGCCATTGGTTTTATTCCATTATATTCTGGAGGATTGTGAGAGGCAGTGATCATTATGCCACCGCTGCAACCAAGGTTTTTTGTAGAAAATTGTAAAACTGGGGTAGGCACCTGGCCCAAAGCGACAACATCAAGTCCAGCAGAAGTGATTACTGCTGTAACGACGTTGGAAATAAGCCTGCTTGATTTTCGTCCGTCATATCCAACGGCAATCTTTCCTTGATTAAAAAAAGTTGCAAGCGAATAGGAAAGATCCATGATTTTATCAATAGTAAAATCCTTTCCGTAAATTCCACGTACACCGTTTGTTCCAAACAGCCTCTCTCTTTGAACCGCCATCTTCAAATTGTCGTTCTCTTTCTTTGTGTCATTATCATCTTTTTTATCGATATCCATTCAGTTCACCTGCAATTATCTCCATATTTCAAATAATAACTTAGTAAGCTTTGAAGAATATTTAAAAGAAATTAATAATTTATTAATACAAAAAATAAAGAAGAATATTACACGTAGCGGGGATTGCCAAGCCTGGCCAACGGCGCAGGTCATACATTAGAAATAGTAGTCACAGGAGTGATAATAAATTCTGATGTATGTGCGAAGCTTAGAATGAGCCAGTAACAAAACAGGTTCCTACAACCCTGTTCTTTAGGGATTCGTGGGTTCAAATCCCACTCCCCGCAAAATTTCCTTAGTTATGCACTGTATTACTATAAAAAATATAATCCAAAACTAACAATATAAAGGGTTATTGAAATTAGAAAGACAGATAAATTTTTGGATTGGTTTTATATTATAGAATTTAAAAATTCTTGATTCTTTGATAAAATAATGGCTCATTAAATCTTCTAAAGATTTTGATTATACTTGAATTTACTTTAGTAATTATAATTTTTAGTAGATTCATAGAACAATTATGCATAAAATTCATGCAAAAAATCCATACACAAAATTTACAGCTTAATTCAGTAAGACTATAAATACATCCAAAACCAGCAAAGATGGATTGTTTTTCAAAATATGTATTGAATTTAAAATCGATAAAATTATTTCTTGTTGCAGTGGTTTTTATCCTTATGGTCGTAGAAATGGTCATGGCAGAAATCGTTGTTACATTCATAACAATGCCATCCAGATATTGTATAACAGACAAGACATTTTTTTACAGGTGTGTTGTGGTCATAATCTTTACGTGGTTTACCAGATTTTACAGGTTTGAATTTCCTGTTATCAAGATTCTTCATTACAATACCAACTACCATTATTTATGAAATATCAAATTATTATGCATAATCTTTTTTTTTATTAACTCGTGTTTTCAAAAAAAATCTAAATTTCAAATAATGCTACTCCGTGTTTCGTATTCACTGGTAAGAACATACAAAGAAAGGAAAAATACCTTTTTACTATCGGTCACCAAATTATAGGCTTTCTATGCAGAAGGATTATTTAAATTTTTTTGAATGCGGAATATCATTTCCAATAAAAATAATGATCGAAAATAAATTTTCATATAAAACAAATTAAAAATGCTAATAAAGGAGAAAAGGAAAATTCCTGCCAGAAATTGAATTTTTCAGAAATTGTCGATAAAAACAATAATGATATTGAAAAAACGGTTGTGGAGATAACAGTTGTTGGCCCTGACAAAAAAGGTGTTGTAGCAGAAATAACGAATTTTATTTTTACTAATAGCGGAAATATTGAAAAAATAAATCAAAATGTTATTCATGATTTATTTGGTATGCAGCTTGAGGCATCATTTCAGCGGCTAGATAAAGAGAATTTGGATTTAGGATTAAAAAAACTGGCAGATAAACTGGAGATGGAGATAAAAACACATTATCAGGAATCAAATAGGTTAAAAAATATAGCAATTCTTGTCAGCAAGGAGGAACATTGTCTGAACAGAATTTTGGAGGCAAATGAAGATGATGATATTTTTACAAATATCAAAGTCATTATAGGTAGTTCCAATGACTTGGAAGGGATTGCTGAACGATATAGTATTCCATTTTATCATATAAAACATAATGATCAGGCATCTGCAGAAAAAGAGATTCTGGAAATTTTGGAAGAATATAATGTTGACATCATCATTCTTGCACGGTATATGAGAATACTTACACCTAATTTTGTGTGGAGATATCCAAACAAAATAATTAACATTCATCCTTCGATACTGCCTGCATTTCCAGGTGCGTATGCATATGTCCAGGCTTATGAAAGAGGTGCAAAAATAGTTGGGTGTACTGCACATTTTGTTACAGAAGATCTGGACCAAGGACCGATAATATGTCAAAATTCTTTCAAGGTAACGGAAAAGGACACGATAGAAAGTATTAAACAGAAAGGTCAGGCTCTAGAAGCAATAACACTTCTTGAAGCATTACAGATGGTGCTATCAGATAAA
>QCWD01000141.1 GCA_013114725.1 Nitrososphaeraceae archaeon
CCTCAGCGAGTTAGTCTGTGAACAAACTTTAACTTTTTCATTCATCATGTCTTATGGTAACAAAGACGATATGCTGCCAAACAATGTAGATACGGTTGTTTTTTCTGTGCAGATATATTGGTATTCTGTAGTGTTTTAAAATACGCAGTAAATGTTATGCAAGTATGACATATCTAGATTGTTTTTGGTTATAACTCAAATTTAATGTGAAATGTTGTTATCTGTGATGATCTCTATAGAACCATATCTTGATTTTATCTTTAATAATTGATCTAATACCCAACAATGAATTAATATATCATAGTATAAATGTATCAGTTATTTCTCATAATAGATGATTATGTATTATTGGTTACTGAATGTACTAAAAAATAGAAATTTGTCAATGCTCAGTTTGAATCGTAAGATAATTATATAGATAAATGTTTTCGCAAATACATATAATTATAATTAGGACGAATAATGCATGACTAACAAATTCCCATTTAACATACCGTTCAACAGGGTGATTATAATTGGTCTAGGGCAGTTGGGATTGCCTGTTGCAAGATATGCTAAACAAAAAGGGTTTGATGTGTATGGATACGATATAAGCCCGAGAGCGATGGAACGGGCTGAACAGTTAGCAGGGATCAAAAGATCTGCGAATTTTAAAGATTTTGATGTTTATGTAATTTGTGTTTCCACTCACAAACCAGAAGATATATTCAGTCCACAAATCGATGGTTTGATATCTATTGCAAAAAAAATATCGTATGAGGCACGCGACGGTGCTTTGGTATCAATCGAAAGCACTATTCCAAAAGGTACATCACGAACTATTTTCGAGTTATTAGGGCATAGATTGCATGTGGTTCATGCCCCTCATAGGTGGTATGCTTTGGAGGAAGAAAGGTATGGAGTGAATCAACCCCGTGTGATAGGAGGAGTGTGTGAATGTTGTTTAAGAATCGGAACTCAATTTTACGATGGAAGAATCATGAAACCAAGTGAACAGATAACGCAAACAATTGACGAAAACAAATCTTTAACACAATGTGAATGTACTGTGAAGAATGATGATAAAGATAAAGATCTCGATAATGACCAAGTTGAGATTTCAAATATTACCAGATCAAATAATAATTCAAGTTTAGAAATACCAATGCACGCTGTCTCAAAAATAGAGATTGCAGAATTAACCAAAATAGTGGAAAATTCACATAGGTTCCTACAGATATCATTTGCTGAAGATCTTTATTTGTACTGTCAAAAAAACGAAATTTCGTTTTCTGAATTACGTGACGCATTAAATACTAAATGGAATGTTGAAATTCTAGAACCGAGGGATGGAATAGGAGGACATTGTCTTCCAAAGGATACAAAAATGTTTTTACAATCATCAAAAACAATTAAAAGTAAAATAATTCAGGCAGCAATGGAAGTAGATGAGGAATATAAGAGATACAGGTTAGAAAGAGGAATTAAAAATCACTCCTCTGAGGAGAACATAAATGACTCTAATATCGGTTCTATTGACCTTACAGGTGGGATGTAAAATTTTTAGATATCAACTATAGTATTGTAATAAATCTTTTTGTCATATTATTTCTTTTTTTTCTAAGTATTTCTAAATGATTTCTGGATATTTCGAATCATCGGAATTATGGAGGTAATTTTTAACATTGGAATTTTAGGTTTTTCAAATTATTCTTTTAGTTACTTGATGTTTTAAATTTTTTAATTTATCCATGTTTTAAAGATGATGAATATAGGATTATATGATTAAAGATGTAAGAACATTCAAATTATTTCTATGGAATATAAAATAAAATCTATTTTTATTCAAAATTATATGAAAACATATTTTTACATGAAAATGACAAGTATAAGGTTTTCAGTGTGACGAATGTTTTTCTTCTGGTTTATTTCTATTTTTCATTAATGTCACAAGTCCAAGCGCAAGGAATGCAAATCCAAATGCGAGAATCATATAGCTGCCAGTAACGATTAATGCCCAAACGGCATTTAGTTGTGCTGCTCCAATAAAGAGAATAGCTAATACTATCAACGAAATTCCAGTCAGTATTTCTCCATTTATCCTTTCCATTTTCTATTATGTATATTTCATTCTTTTATAAATTATTTGAATAATTTTGTCAAAAAAAGTTGAATGATGTACAGTAAAAGATTAACAGTGGTTTTTAAAATCAGAATATACGTTCTGTTTATAATTGAATTCTTATACAACTGAATACGAACATAAAAATTTAACTCATTTCAGAAGGGTGAAAAATAATGTCTAGAAGTTTCGCGATTTTTTGTTTTTGGCTATTGGGATTTGCTGTTGGCTTTATGGGCTATTTAATATTTCCAAACTTTTCGGGATGGTTTCAAGATGTTTTCCCGAAATTTTTTGATCAAACAATAATCGGAGCATTAATTGCCGGAATAGTTGGGTCTGCAATAAGTACTTTTTCTATCGTTACATGGGCAAACCGAGAGGCCTATTGATTTTTATTATATATTTTTCAATTTTTTCAATTTGTTTTCAGTATTGACATCTATTAAAGAATCTGGAAGTTGTTAATCGTGATTTTAAGTTATTTTAAAAAATTTAGATTTTAATAAAAAAATAAAATCCATTACCGTTCTAGCATTGCTAAAACAGTATATGAAATCTTCTGATCGTTATCCAAAAGTATCCTGATTTCTAATGTTTTCGGTCCCTCAGTTAAACTACTAGGAAATTTGAATTCATTAACTTCGGTTCTTTCGAGAGGAATCATTTCGTTTATATCAGCATCATAATCAATAACATAAACCTCCACATTTTTAATATTTTTATCATCATAATTCACTTTGATCGGTTTAGATAGATCCATTTTTACTTCCGGCGCCTGATTATCTGGAAGGTCCGGAAATCCTAGCTTGGTCATTTCATTATTGATAATTTTAACAAATGGTTCCAAAGATATTTCCGTATCATCTGAGATTACCGAAACTTCAGGAACCACTGTTTCTATTGCAAAAGTTTTTGATAGACTACCCGTAAGCAAAAATAAAATTTGAAAAACTGCTAAAAGTACAATCAATGCAAATCCGGATTTTTCAAACATTTTTTTTTCATTTTTCATACTAGTTTTTATTTTCACAAGATTAATGCCACATATTTATGATATAAATATAATGAACATTTTATTAGAAACAAATTTATATAAATATTGTAAATTAAATAGTTTACTCTAACATGTTTACATTTTTACTTGTTTTCTTAATCGATGATGAAATCACAAAGAATGCATGTGATGTGATTAAAGTTCCTGCTAAAAACATCTTAGTTGCAAATATGAGATTCCATGGGGTCTCTTTTGTTGGATATGGTATATTCAAAGTTTCAAAATCCAAATTATTTGTGATAACACTTTTTGTCATCAAGGAATTTAATAAAAATATATTATAAACAAGTTCATATAATGATACTGCCCAAAAAATTAGTATTATAATCAATCCGACAGATTTAATTGTCTTTGAAATTTGACTTGTTTTATTTTCAAAGATTTTGGTTATTGCATACCATGCAATGACAGAAAAAATCATCAAATATGTTACTAAATTAAAACTACCTGAGGTTGGGAAATGAGTCTTTACCAGTATTTCTCCAATTACCACTTTCCCCGTTTGTAAATATTCCATAGTCCCAAAATAAGCACCGTATGATGTGATTAACAACATGGCTATGGCTGAAATATAAAAACCGTAGATGTATACTTTGATGACATTTAAACTAAAGAATAAATTAAGCATTATTACCTATTTTCATTCTTTTAATATTTATTTTTATCATTGCTGAAAAAACACGACGAATAACAAGAATTTTCTATTTGTTGATAACATAAAAATCATACGTGGGTATTCCATCGAATTTTTTAAATTTAGATTTGATAAAATATTCAATTATTGTAATAAATGCAGGAAATGTTTCAACAAGTCCAAGAATTGTTGACAGTATTAAAGTTTGAAGATGTAAACTAGTTTTCTTCATGTAGTTAGACGGATATTAAAAAATAATCCAATTTGATATGATATTATCCACATGGCATAAGGAAATATTAAAAATATTGAAATAATCCCCAAGTTTGTGGGGCCAGTAACAACAACTTGATTGGAAACGTTACTTATAGAATCTAGAGAAATTGATGGTAGTATTGTAGAAAATATGTTTTGAAGTAAATTGTAAGAATCTATATGGGTTATATCAATCGATGAAAAAATTGTAAGTAGTTTTGGAGTAATCGATTGAAAATACAAAATAATTGAAAATACCCCTGAAACAAATCCCATAAAATAACTTGATAACTTGAATAGAATCTTGAATTTTTGCCAGAATGGGAAATTGCTTATGTTTTGCAAAGTTCCTATAATCCATCTTCTTCGCTGCATGAAATGATCCTTAAATCCAAGAGGTGGTTGTTCTAAAAGAACTCCTCCATGCCACCCTAGAGAATGACTACCATATTTTTCATAAATTTTGTATCCAAAAAGTTGATCTTCAGCTAACGTTGGACCAAATTTCCATTCGACTTTGTCTTCTACATCAGACCTTACTAACAAATTGCTTCCATGCATATGGATTGGTGGAGGATTGGTCATCTGAGAAACACAGTCATAACAGGAAAATGGTCTTATTGATTCAGCAATGGCAGTAATTGGATTTGCTTTTTCAAATTTCAGTGGATAAAATATAGGTCCTTCAGCTGCTATTCCCTTGCCGTTTCGAATATATTTTAATAAAGACAGTATTGTTTGTTCCGTTACGAAGCTTTCGTCGTCCATATGAAATATCCAGAATTTTGACGTATTCTGATTTTTTTTTCTCCTGTGTTCTACGGCATACTGTAATGCACGTCCTTTCTTTACAGCATATGTTGCGAAATCTTTGGTAACAACAACTACTTCACATTTTTGATCCTTGATTGTATAAATATCATTCTCGTCATCGGTAACTATTGAAATAAGATAATTAGCAAAATCAATAATGTTTGCTGATTGCTTTATTGAATTTATTCCTCTTTGAACTACCTTAGTTTGTGTTGCAGATCTTGTTGTTATCTGAAAAATTATTTTAGGATCGTTATATACCCGTTTTAGATCTTTTTCAACAAAGACTTTTCGATTTCTTAAAAATCTAATAAGAGTAAGGGCAGAAACTGGAATAGTAGAAAACCAAAATGTCAGAAGAATAATTAATATAATATTGTCCAAATGACTGTTCTATTTCGATATAGTTTATCTATAATAAAATCTTCACGCTCTAAATTCATTTCAAGTATTGAGAAAACTGAAAGTATTAAAGAGCAGTATTCACAATAATAGTAGATAAACACAATGGCTGGAGGAATAATGAGTAGTCCTACTGGTGGAGATAGTGATAATAGTGGCAGTAGCGGTGGTGGCGGTGCCGGCGGACTTGGTACTGGTAGCAATAATGCATC
>QCWD01000142.1 GCA_013114725.1 Nitrososphaeraceae archaeon
CATTCGTGCAGTTTTCATTTCAATAGGCATGTTTAATTCGTTATTGAAAAGATCGATATGAGCTTTAATCCAATCCATATTAATTGATTTTTCTACTGTATATTTTGTTTTATCTATTGTTTGAGATAATTTTTGATAAATAACATGAACAGCTTCGCCAGTTATAAAGTATTGAATTTGATTGTTATCTAATTCATAATCTTTCTCATCTATTGCTTCATATACCCCTTTACGTAAACAACCTTTTGTTAGTGTAGAAGCATGAATGACTAACGGATCTCTTTTACGCATTTTATAGGTTTCTTTTATAGCAGAACTATAATCATCTAAAAATAATTTATCCAGTTCATCTGGAGATAATTTAATAATATTACTTTTTAATATTGGTGATAAAAAATCCCACAAGTTGTTCTTAATATTGTTAACTATATATATAGCTTTTTATTTAAAAATATATCGTGAAACCGTTTATCGCAGACATATGTATTCCAACATATAATGAAGAAAAAAATCTCGATAATTGTTTACATCATTTAAGTATTCAAACATTATATAGAGAGGATTTACTCAATATAATAATCGCAGATTATAAACAAGACCATAGTGATGAGAAAAAAGAATTAAAAGAAATACTTGGAAAATATAAGAATGTGACACTTGTTAATGTTAGGCGAGATGGAATTGCATATGCAAGAAATCAAGGGATACGATTAGGTGGCATAGCTCCAAATATAATATCTTTTGATGCTGATTCATATTATAATAGACAGGATGCCATAGAAAAAATGATAGCTCCGTTAATACCAGACAGAACAGGTTTTTCATCAGGATTATTAACTCACTGTGATTTACAAATAGATGGTAAAGATAAATCAGATACAGTAAGTCCTATTGTTTTTAAAGTTGCTTCTATTGCATATAAAGTCTTACCACTTACAATGGGTCAGTGTATGGCATTTAGTAGAACAGCTTTTGATATGATAGGTGGATTTAGGGATGAAATTTTTGTTAAAGGAATCCCAGGCGAAGATTGGGATTTTACAATAAGATTATGTATGAAATTCGGTCATATGGCTAAAGTATATATTCCCGATGTAGTGGTTTATACAAGTAATAGAAGGCATAAAAATTTAGCTAATATTTTAGATTATACTAAAGATTATCGTTAATACATAGGTATAATTCCATCTGAATCTTCATTTTTATCTTCAGTATCAGTCATGTTTTCTAAAGATGGCAAATTTATTTGAGGACCAATAGCAGTATTTATATTTGTATTAGTAAATGTGTTGCCTTGTTTTCTAATTAAATCTACATCATATGGTTTTAATAATACTAGAGAAATTTCATGTACCATTCTCTCAGCACTATGTTCGTTTATTAAACTAAATTCTAATTGTTCATATACAAGGGGTTGAACTGGTGTATATGCTAAAACATACCATTCATCATGAATGGTACCTTTAAATCAGTAGTTGTACCTGTAGGTGTAGATTTATATCTTTTAAGATATGGAAATACTGGATCTGGCATACCACTTTTATCAAGTGATGTTGAATTAGGGGATGTGGCTTCTGCTTCACCATATGTTAATCCCATACCCAATAAAGCATACTGTTCCATTGTTTTATTTGACAATTCATATAATTCTAATTTTAAATCTCTAATATTACACTGCACCCGTATGTGTTTTGAATTGGTTGCAACATAAAAAGCACGTATAATTCCAGGCGTATCATCAATAATTGTATGATCCCATGCTCGTGAAGCTGGAATTGTAAATTTAGCCATTTTATGATGTCGTAGAATGTAAACCTTACTATTATCCTGTGTTAAGAAATTATTAAGTGTGTTTTGATTTTTTGGTATATTATTTTCTTCAAATAAATTAACTTCTGTTGGAGATTTTTCTACTAACGGTAAAACTGGTAATTCTATTTCTTTAGTTTCTGGTTGTGGTGTAACCTGTTCTTGTTCTTCTTGAATTTCTTTAGCTTCGCCTGTATTAATAGCTTCTTCTAATGCATAAGCTCGAGCTATAGTTTCTTTTTGTTTCTCTACTCTAGGGTTTACACGTTTTGGCATTTAAAAAAATATAAAAAAAATATTATATTAAGCTACAACAGTATCTACCCATACACTTACATGTGCATTTATTTCACTAGCCTGTCCAGCTAATCCCTGTTGCACATAAAATCCAAGATTAGGAAATTCAATATAAACACTTGACCCAACAGGTACTCTATATTTAAACAGTGGAGCTGTGTTTGATCCTCTTTTCTTTGCTTTTACAGAAGCATCTGCAGTAGTATCTTCATCCCAGAATATAAATTGTGTAATATTAGCTGCGTGAGTATTGGTTAAAACAAGTCCTCTTATAATTGACCTAGAAGTACCATTACTTTCAGGATGTGGTGACCTGAAAATTTGTGTATCGGTAGCAGATGAAGCAATTTCTTTATTATAATAACGTGGTTCACTAAATGGAGCCCCTACGATTTTAGCATCATTAGTTGTCATAATCTATATAAAATTATTAAAAAAGATTTATTAATATGATAAAAAAAAATTAAATTGCTTTAGATGGATTGCCTAAATTCAGAACTAATTTTGTTCCCGGCATTAGCTTTCCACTAGAACCTTTAAATCCTTCCAAGTTGGCTTTTTCGATTATATACCTAGTACCTAATGCAGTTATATTAACACTGAATTGATCTTCTGAGTCTAAATCTGTTGAGTATGCTGTAAATTTAACAGGTGTTTTATCCTCATAAGTATAGATATCAGGTAATAATGAATATTCTCCACGCATGAAATGATACATTGTGTTACCCCATGATAGATATCTTAAGTTCAATCTATTTTTATAAATTTTGTTTTCTAATGGTTGACCGACTTCTACTTTATACCCAGTACCGTTAACTACTAATTTCCAATGTCCTAATTCTCCACTATCAACATCTAATTTTGTTGTTACTGATTGTGGTAATGCTGAAGATGATCCACTAGCCGGCATTGCAGTTAAATCTGAGCTCCATCTAACAGCGATGTTAAAAGATTGTGCTGGCATACCTTGTGGTGGTAAAACTTCACTGATTACATAATCTCCCAATTGTTTATATGGTTCGATTCTTATTATATCGCCGGGATTTAATATTACACCAGCGCGGTTATATCTTATATCATTAACACTCCCTGAATTATTTAATCTATAAAGGTTTCTTAAATGAGCTTGAATTTCTGCTAAAGAATTGCTCTGATTACTATTTGCACTCATAAATGTACAAAATAAATTATAAAAAATTTTATTTAAATATGTGAAATAAAAAAAAGAAAAAGAAAGTTGTCTAACCCATCATGTTGGCTCCAACAGCTTCAACTACACTACCTAGCAATATGATTTGATCAAATTTTGCTGAAGTAGCTGCATCAGTATTAGCAATTACTTCAATTTTCAAATCATCATTTTTCTTTGCTAAGATTGGTGTTCTAAATACACCAGTCTGCAATTTTGCAGATTCTAGTAATTGAATTTGGTGGAAATCTATAATTTTAACAGAACCTTTGTTATAAATCCATTCTAAGGATTTAAGAACTGCACTTTCTCGTGCTGGTCCTGAAATTACAGTATAGCCATAGATAACGATTGTTTTTCTATCGTTTTTAGAGGTTACACCAGTTGTGTATATAGTTTCTTTAGTTGCACCGTTTGTACCTGTGTAGTTACCACTTACTGGTTGCCTCCATCCATGTGAAGTGATAGCTGCACTAGATGCATCTAACAAGTCAAGAGCTGGAATCAATTGTCTGATAATAAGACCACTTTCGTGAGTTGCTATTTGGTCAAGCAATGCTTGTGCAACTGCATAACCAACAGCTGAATCCTCAACTGCTCTTATATCAAGTTCGTTGATTGCAACTATGATACCCGAATAATGTCCGATGTTAGCAATAGAGATACTTTCTTTCTTTCTTTGTAGAATTTGTATTGATTGTCCGTTTACCAAAGTTATCTAAAATAAATGCTTAAATATTACATTTAAATAAAAATATAATATAACATACATATGTATGTCAGAATATACACCATATGATGAATTTTCTACAATAGAAGATAATGAAACATTAATTTGTGAAAAATGTGGATATGTAAATTTAATAAAAAATATTCCATTCAAACGCCGAATTACGCGTAATAGACAGATACCACTTGATGATGCGGTTTATGATTTTTTAAAGAAAATATCATTTAAATACAAGTCAATAAATGTTGGATTGCAGTATTTAATACGTGATTATCAAACTTTAAAAAGTGAAAATGAAAATGAAAGAAATTAACAAAAAAAAGTTAGATGAATATCTAACAATGGGAACTTTTAAAGATAATAATAATAAATTTAGTTTTAGAAATACTTTTAATAATAATATGACTGGGTTAGTTCAATCCATGATAACCCCTTGGATGATAAACTGTTTACAAAAATATTCTGAACAAGAATTTCATCAGATAATGAAATCTGGTAATTATACATATGAAAATAAACAATATCAAGGCTTTGATTTTATCAAAGATTGGGAAATAAACCATCATAGAAAAATATCTATGTTTAGAAAAATGGCAAAAACAATGAAAAATGTCATAAATTTTGATGACAGAAAATTTTTAGAAAAAATAGTTACCGTTCTTGAAACGCAAGAATGGAATTTAACAGTACAAGAAATTCAATGTTTACACCATACTATACTCAAAGTTAAGGATATTATCTATAATAACTAAATTTACGTAAACCTAAATCATCAAAAGGGGTTATATCTTCACCTAATTCTCTTTCTAATTTTTGAATTATTCTTGCATATTTTCTTTGATTTTCAGTATCAAAATTACTTTTATGAATTTTAAATGCTTTCCATGCTTTTTTTAAAGCTGTCCATGTAGAATTACAACTATACCCTGATAAAAGAATATCTTTACTTTTATAAAATCCCCAGATACGATACAACATATTTAATAATATGACTAATATAAAAATATTTATTATGGGAAATATCAGGCGAAGTCGTGGATATGCTTATGAAATGAGCATAGTTAAAAGGTTTCAAGCAAAAAAAGGTGGCGATGCCAGAAGACTTGGAGGATCGTCAACTGGGTTGCCGGATGTCATGGCGACAATTCATATAGAAAATACCCATAAAATTTATTCATGTGAAGCAAAAAGTAGTAGATATGATTTATGTTTTATTCCAATTGACCAGATACAACGATGTTATGCAATTTTAGGCATGTTTGCAGCTGCATATAATGAAATGTGGGTAATGTTTGCATTTGGATTTAAAAAT
>QCWD01000143.1 GCA_013114725.1 Nitrososphaeraceae archaeon
GGAATTCCAGTTCTTTCACCAAATCCATCAATTGTGGTATGAATTTGATCAGCTCCTGCTTCACATCCTGCTAGTGCATTGGCTAAAGCCAATCCTACATCATTATGGCAATGCACATCTAGCGAACTTTTTGATCTATCTATGTTGTCGTAAACCATTTTAACTAGATTGTACATACCTTGTGGTCTCATAATCCCAACAGTATCTGGGATACTTATCCTTTCTATGCCTCTTTGATTAATTTCCTTGCACATCTCTAAAAGAAATGAGGGTTCTGTTCTGCTAGCATCTTCTACGGTAAATCGTGATTTTAATCCATGGGATTTAATATAGTCTATAACTTCCAGTGCACGTATCTTCGCTTCTTCTTTAGTTATCTTTAATTTTACTTTAAGATGGATATCTGAAACTCCCATGTATGTAGCAACCCACGTTGCATCAGTACGTAACGCAACATCTACATCAGATTTAATAGCTCTAACATGTGCAACGATGTCTGCCTTTAAACCTTGTTTCAAAATAGTTTTTGTTGCTTCAAAATGATCTTGTGATACTACTGGACTGATCTCAATTTGGTCAACACCAAAAGAATCTAACATCCATGCTATCTGTATTCTTTGTTTAGTGGAAAAAGAAACTCCAGGATGTTGTTCACCTTCTCTTAAAGTAGAGTCTAAAATTCTTATTCTTTTTTTATCAATTAGGGAGTTGTATTGATGTGCATAATAATTAGGATCGTCTGATAATAGTGACATTTATGATTAATATTAACATTATTCGTATTTGATATAAACTTTATCGCAACGAATTAATGTTAAAATATCGAATATTTGAAATGAAAGAGTCAAAATCATGAAGAAAATATCCAAATTTAGTGATAAATAAAGAATTACTCACGAAATTAATCAAAGTTTTACTGTTTAATAGTTTTTAGTATAATTACAGTGTTCGTATCAGAAACTCCCTCAATCTTCCTTACCTCATCAATATACGAATTGATTTCCGATATTGTAGGTGCACTAATTATAGCTGCGATATCATATTGACCTGTTATTTCGTAAATTATTTCGATTCCCTTTAATTTCATCAAATTTGAAGAAACTTTAGAGGTATCAGCTGTCGAGCTAACTGATATAAGTGTTATTGCACTGGTTTGTCCGCTATTATTTACTTCTATGGTAAATTTTTTTATAATTCCCATATCAGTCAGATTCTTTACCCTCCGTCTTACTGCTGATTCAGATAAATCAATCTCTTTTGCAATTTCTACAAATGGTTTTCTTGAATCGTTTTGTAATATTTGAATTATCTTAGAATCATGATCATCAATTCTATCTAACATTTCTTCGTTCCTCCTCCTTTGTTAACAACAAATCCATAATCTCCAACGATTTTGATATCATATTCTCATCCATCACCAGTGGCGGTAAAAGTCTTAGAATGTTTCTTCCCGAATATAACATTATTAATCCATTATGTAACGAATCCATTAATACGTCTTTAACGTCAAATCTTAATTCAACCGCCAACATGAGACCTTTTCCGCGTATTTCTCGAATTACTTTATGTCTTTCTTTCAAAGAAAAGAGTCCCTCCCTAAAATAATTACCCATTTTTGCCGCATTATCTACGAGTTTATCTTCCACAAGCGAATCAATAGTGGCACTGCCTGCTGCACATGCAATAGGATTTCCTGCAAATGTAGAAGAATGTTCTCCTATTTTTATTACATCAATAATTTCAGGTTTACATATCGTTAATCCCATAGGAATGCCTCCAGCTATACCTTTTGCCAAACACATTATATCAGGCCTGGTATTCCAATGTTCTCCTGCCCACATTTTTCCTGTTCTACCTAATCCCGATTGAATTTCATCAAAAATTAGTACCACGTTATGTTTATCACATATTTTCCTAACTTGTTGTAAATAACCTTCTTGTGGAACAACAATTCCTGTCTCACCCTGAACCGGCTCCAATATCACAGTTCCAACGGTTTCATCTATAGATTCTTCTAGTTTTTCTGCATCACCGTAAGGAACAAATTTGACTCCTTCAAGCAATGGCATAAATGATTTTCGATATTTCTCATTAAAAGTCACTGAGAGGGCACCAAAGGTTTTTCCATGATATCCTCCATTAGTAGAAACAATACCATGTTTTCCACTGTATTTTCTTGAAAATTTAAGAGACGCTTCTATCGCTTCTGCACCACTATTACTAAAAAAGACTTTTGATAAATGCTGTGGAGTTATTTTTGAAAATCTTTCAAGAAACTTAAGTCGAGTATCATTATAGATGGACATATGACATGTTATCAATTTCTCGGCCTGTTCTTTTATGGCGCTTACGACTCTGTCATTACAATGGCCTACAAGAGCAACACCATACCCTCCCATACAATCAATATACTCTTTATCCGAATTATCCCAAAGTTTTGCTCCTTTTCCACGAACTAGTGTTATTGGAAATCTCTGATACATTGTACCTAAAAACTGATCTTCATTCATTACTTGGATATCACCGTACAATTTGTATGATCTATTGCAGAGGATATAGGATTTTCTACTTGTCCAGAAGCTATAATAGCTTCTGAAACCCCCATATTCAATGCTTCAGTACATGCAAGTACTTTTTTCTCCATTCCAAACCCTATTTTTGGTAAAATATTTTTCGCTTGTTCAGAAGTCATTTCCTTGACTAGAACATCGTCTAATATCAATCCATTTACATTTGTTATAAAAATTGCCTTATCTGCTTTTAATCCGCCAGCAATATATGCTGCAGCTCTATCTCCATCCACATTTAGAAAATCATAATCTTCACTCAATGCGATTGGTGATATTACGGGAATGAATTTTTTTATTAAAAGTGCATTTATCAATTCGACATTTACATTACAAATTTTTCCAGTATATCCTCCGTCAATAACCATTTTTCTTCCTTTCTCGTTTAATATCACGAGTTTTTTTTTGCGCTCTGCATTTAAAATAGAACCATCTATACCAGAAATTCCTACTGCATTAACACCATGTTGTAACAACATCCTGACTATACTCTTATTTATCTTTCCAGACATTACCATCGTATAAATTTCGGCTGTCTCTTTATCTGTATATCTACTTCTTACTCCGCCTGGCGATACAATAAATTTTTGCTCTTTGCCCATCCTATTTCCTATATTTGTAACTTCTTTTCCTCCACCATGGACAATCACAACATTATTTGATAATGAGAGATTTTTGATATCTTGTATTGTAGATGGATGTAGTCCATCAACTACACTGCCACCTATTTTTATAACAATCATACTGGAGTCAGAGGCGTAAAATGTAATCCTTCAACTTCATTGTAACCTAACATGACATTCATATTTTGAATGGCGGAACCTGCAGCACCTTTCATGAGATTATCTGATGCAGAAAGAGCAACAACCCTTTGATTATCTTCATCTATATCAAAACCAACATCACAAAAATTCGAGCCTACCAAAAACTTTGGATCAGGGAATTTATATAATCCTTTTTTATCGCGTATCAGACGTATAAATGGTTCATTATTATATGATTTACGATATATTTTCCAAAGCTCCAGTTCTTCAATTGGTTTATTTAAAAATGTATGATTTGTGGTCAGTATTCCTCTCACTAAATTTACTGCATGTGGACTCATGCTAACTTTAATAGGTTTATTTGCAATTATCCCTAATTCTTGTTCAATTTCGCCTGTATGTCTATGTTTTGCTGGTTTATATGGACGAATAACTCCATAACGCATTGCGTGATGCGTACCCGCACTAAGCTCAGCACCGGCTCCAGATGAACCAATCTTGCTATCAACTACAATATACTTGGTATCAATAAGATTATTCGCAATTAATGGTTTAATTGCCAATAATGAAGTGACTGCCATACAGCCAGGACAAGATACCAATTTTGCATCTTTTATTTCATTTCGATGTAATTCTGGAACTCCGTATATTGATTTTGATAACATATCGGGAAAAGGATGTTCCCATCC
>QCWD01000010.1 GCA_013114725.1 Nitrososphaeraceae archaeon
ACTTTTGTTTTTTCTTTTAAAGGATTAATTGTATCCAACCAGCAGGCTGAATCTGTAGTGTATGAGAAATCGCCAAGAGCTAATAAAAGGTCGATTTCTTTTCCCTGTATATTTTTAATCGTACTTTTTGTATTGGAATTGCATCCAAAATCTCCGACTGCTGCAAAATTAAATCCCGTGTAAGGTTCTGTGTAATTAATGGATTTATAATAATCGCCATTTTTGGATGACTTTACTTCTTCCTCTTCATCTTTTGAGATTTTTTTATCTTTATCTTCATCTTCATCTTCTATAAATTTTTTATAAAACTTTGATTTCTCAATCAGGGATTTTATATCTTTGAAATCAAGATCATCTAGATTTAGAAAATCTCTAGTTTGGACCTTCTTTACATCAAAGTTGTTTCTGTCCTTGAAATCCTTGATTTTGGACTTTACATCAAAGTTGTTTCTGTCCTTGAAATCCTTGATTTTGGACTTTACATCAAAGTTGTTTCTGTCCTTGTTTGTGAATTTCTTTACATCAAAGTTGTTTCTGTCCTTGAAATCCTTGATTTTGGACTTTACATCAAAATCATTGTCGTTGCTTTTGACCTTTTTTATCTTAAAGTCATCACGGTCTTTGAGATCCTTGCTTTTGACCTTTTTTATCTTAAAGTCATCACGGTCTTTGAGATCCTTGCTTTTGACCTTTTTTATCTTAAAGTCATCACGGTCTTTGAGATCCTTGATTTTGGACTTTACATCAAAGTTGTTCCTGTCCTTGAAATCCTTGATCTTGGACTTCACATCAAAATCATTGTCGTTGCTCTTGACCTTTTTTATCTTAAAGTCATCATGGTATCCAGAATCGGCGGTTGTAAACTCAAAATCTGCGCTTTTAAATTTTTGTAAATTGTTTAAATAATCATAATTAAGATCGTCAAAAAGATCATAATATTGAATTTGCTCAGAGTAAACATTTTTATGATTATGAAAAATGCTAAATGTAACAATTAGACTAATTCCAAAAACAAGTATAAAACTAAAAAAAAAGTTTTTTTCATTAGTATAAATCATATATAAATTTGCTATATTAAAGACATAAGAACTTTTTAACATGACAATTCTGTGATTTTCGACTAGTGGATTTTTATTGTTTAATATTATATAACAAATTACTCTAAAATGAAAATGAAAATATAGATATTTTTATAAATCTTTTTTCATAATCTATGTCTAATATAGTATATGCAAAAAGACGTAAAATTTTGGGACAACATATCCTAATAGACGATAAAATCATAGAACGGATAATAAAATATTGTAAAATTAACAAGGATGATGTTATTTGTGAGATGGGTTCAGGAACTGGAAAACTCACTAGAAGAATTGCTGAATTTGGAAATAAAGTTGAGTCATATGAGATAGATAGGAATTTTTTTGAAAATGTAAGAAAATTGGAAGATAAATTTGCAAATTTAAAAATTATAAATGAAGATTTATTAGATAATCAAAATAAAAATAAAGATTTTGATGTATTTATTTCCAATATCCCGTACTCAAAAAGTAAAGAAATTTTATTATGGCTGGCAACTAAAAAATTTCGCTGTGCTATTATTATGGTACAAAAAGAATTTGCGGATAAATTAAAAATAACTTGCGGTGATCCAAACTATAGAGCAATATCAGCAATATGTCAATATCGATTCAATGTTGAAAAGTTATTTTCAGTAGGGAAAAATGCTTTTAACCCCGTTCCCAAAGTAGAATCACAAGTAATAAGATTATCACCTAGAAATAACGCAGATATAAATGACCATAACATACTTTCCAACGATGATATTAAAAAAGTGAATTTGTTTTTTTCGGCAAAAAACAAGCTGCTATCGTATATAATTAAAAAATATAATATCAAATATAATACAAAGATTATAAGAACGTATATCGAAAATAAAGCAAGGATAAAAGATCTAGAACCAGAGATCATTGTTAATCTAGCAAAAAATTGTGACATTGTGGTGAAATAGAGATATACATTCCTGCAGAAGATAGTTTATTTTTAGTTGAAGAATTAAAAAAATACAAAGGCAAAAATGCATTAGAAATTGGTTGTGGTAGCGGGATAGTTTTAGAAATTCTTTTGGAAAATTTTAGTCTTGTTGTAGGAACGGATATTGATATGAATATATTTAAATATATAAAAGAAAAATTGCACGAAAATGAATTTGAAAATAACATTCCACTAAAAAGGGAACGATTTTTAATATGTTGTGATTCAGTTTCAGCAATTACAAATTTAAAATTTGACTTGATTGTAAGCAATCCTCCATATTTACCCGATGATAAAGATATCAAAGATGCTACAATTTATGGGGGAAGAAAAGGTTTGGAAACACCATTAAAATTTATCAATGAATCAATGAGGCTTATTAATACCCACGGAAAAATACTAGTAATAATATCATCTTTAGTTTCAATTGATGATTTTGAATCCCAGTTATTAAAATATGGAATCAAATTTAAAATTGCGAAAATAAAAAATTTATTTTTTGAAAAGTTATTTTTATATGAAATTGAAAAATAGCGTGACTTTAAAATAATAAAATAGAAATTCAGTGAGAATTTTATGAAATTATTTTCTTAAAAGAAGTCCTGCTCTAGAAGCTATCTCATTTGCCATTTTGGATAATGAGGCATTACCGCCCAAGTCATATGTAACATATTTGTTTTCGTCAATAACATTTTCTGTGGCTTCAAAAATAGCTTTTGAAATGTCTTTTTCGCCTAAATAGTCCACCATCCACGCACCAGATAATATGGTTGCAACCGGATTGACTTTGTCCTGTCCGGCATATTTAGGAGCACTTCCATGAGCTGGTTCAAACATTGCATAATTATCACCATAATTTCCAGAATAAACATTTCCGATAGAACCTACATGACCTGAAGCACATTCTGAAATTATATCCATAAATAAATTAGTGCTTAACAAAATACTATTATTAAATCGTTCAGGATTTTTTACCAATTGTTGGGTAACATTATCAATATAATATTCTTCTACATCAATGGAAGGATATTCTTTTTTAATTTTATCGACAACGGACATAAAAATTCCGTCTGTTTCCTTTAAAATATTTCGTTTCGTAATAGCAAAGATCTTGTTAAAAGATTTTTCCTTTGCCAATCTAAATCCTGTTTTAATAACTCGTTCACAACCCAATCTAGTAATTTTTCTTATGGCCAGTGCTGCATCATCGTTTATTTTAAATTCTATACCAGTGTAAAGACCCTCAGTTGCTTCTCTAACACAAACAAAGTTAAGATTTACTTTTGAATTTTTGTATGTTTTAATCGGTCTGATATTAGAATGTAGTTGAAATCTCTGTCTGATGCTTACAGCGACACTTCTTGGTGCATTAGGATTGGGAATCGTAGTGGTCGGTCCTTTAAAACATGCGTCACTATTTTCCAACATTTTCCAGACTTCTTCAGTTATATATGAATTTCCACCGTGTTTTTCCCAGAATTCAGACCCTGCATCAACTGCAATCAATTCTATACCACTGTTGCATGTTTTAAGTACGTTAGTCATTGCAGCGACCAGTTCCGGACCGGTTCCATCACCCTTAATAACGATAGCTCTTTTGTTACTTGACAAAGCTATGCGAAGGAAATAGTAATCCAAATATAATTATTTTCATTTTCGGCTACTGTGAAAAATTACCCCGAGAGTGCATATCCATCTTTACAAGCATGGTTGAACTAAATGGTGGCATTTGTGTCAGATTTGAAACATTAATAAACTGGTCACCTTCAGAAAAATAAGAATAAGTTACATCATAATTAGTTAAATTATGAATTTCTTTGTTTATCATGCCTGTGGAATTTTCAATTACAGTAATAGTGTTATTCAGTGAATACAACTTTAGAAAATCATCCATTGTAACCCTTACCGGTCTGATGTATTCTACATGAAGTGTATCTCCGATTTCATCTGTATGAATTACATGAAGGCATTGTTTGCCATCTTTGATGTTTTTACCAACATCGCTTGGAAGGTATTTCTGTACAGAATCTATGAAAATATGTACACGTGGATAAATATTAAAAGTATCAACGTCATGTGCTTTCAAGCAAACATCTAATACTTTCGGTGGAGGGGTTATTTGCATCACGATGAATCCAAATAAAGTCGAGGCACCTATGATTATTGGAGGAATTAGCAATTGTTTTTTACTCATTCGTTTTCCTGGCTTTGTCCATCGTGGTTTTCTACTGGGCATGAATTAGCAACCTATAGAATAAATTGTATTATTATCTTTTTGTTTATGCAAAACTACGGTAAACTAACACAGTAATTTCAGATAATTAATAAAAAATATGGATTTGATTATCTTCTTCTTTTATCTTCTTTTCGTTGTCCTGGGCTTCTCTTTTTTTCAAATCTTTTTTCAAAATTGTTTTTATTTCGAAGTTTTGTGATTGGACTATCCCGTTCTCTTGGTTGAATTTTTGGTGTCTGTCCTCTAACTTTTCCAGCTTTTGTAAGTGATCCGTGAGTTGGCATTAAATATACACTTACTTATAGTCATCTTATATACTTAATATATTTTAATCACACTACTGGAAAAATCAAAGTATATAAGCAATGGTGGCAATGATTGCCCGTATATTATAAATTTTGGGCAATGGTATCCTAGAATATACTAGTTTAAATTTTAATTGATTGTTAATATTATTCAAAATACAGATGATGAAAACGGAAAACGTGTTGATTTCAGTAAGAGATATTGAACAATTAAAACAAAAGAATGATGCCGTAATTTTAGCACATAATTATCAGATTCCTGAAGTTCAAGATATTGCTGATTATATAGGCGATTCATTAGCATTATCAAAAAAAGCTGAAAAAACATCTGCCAAGACTATTATCTTTTGCGGTGTTCATTTTATGGCAGAAACTGCCTCCATTATATGTCCAGATAAAAAAGTGTTGATTCCTGATCCAGAGGCAGGTTGTTCACTGGCATCTTCGATTAATTCGTATGAATTAGATAAATGGAAAAAGGAACATCCTAATGCGCTAGTAGTCAGTTATGTAAATACGACTGCAGAAGTAAAAGCATTGTCAGACTACTGCTGTACATCATCAAATGCAGTAAAGGTTGTCAATAGTATACCAAAAGATAGAGAGGTGTTATTCTTACCAGACATGTTTTTGGGAGCATATGTTGCTGAAATGACCAAAAGAGAAAATTTTTACATATGGCCTGGTGAATGTCATGTACATGCAGGAATACGTGCTGAAGAAATAAATAATATGTTAAAGCAATACAAAAATGCAGATTTCTTAATACATCCAGAATGTAGCTGTACTTCAAATGCACTGTATCTTATGGCAAAGGGTGACTTAAATAAAAATGGTCACATATTATCTACTGAAGGAATGATGAATCATGCAAGGAATTCAAATGCAGAGAAGTTTATAGTAGCCACTGAAACAGGAATTTTATATAGAATGCAAAAAGAAAACCCAAACAAAAGTTTTATTCCTATAAATGAGAATGCGGTATGTAAGTATATGAAAAAAATTACTATGGAAAAAGTGTACAATTCATTAATAAATAACGTATATGAGGTCAAGGTACCAGAAGGAATTGCATCAAAAGCTAGGACACCTATTGAAAAAATGTTATCCATCTCATAAAAATCATAAAACAAAAAGAATTTAGAATAATAGATAATAAAAGAAAATCACTGAATATTAAATAAGATACTAATGACTTAGAATATGAAAAATATATCAATTATTGGTTGTGGTGCTATAGGTACTGACCTCGCACTAGCTATAGATAAGGAAAACATAAAAAATGCGAAATTGGTTTCTGTTTTTGATAGCCAAAAAGAAAAAGGAGAAGGACTGGTAAAAAGATTAAAAAATAAATCTGTAACAAATTATACTGATTTTAAAAATTTTTACGGATCTCTAAAAAATGAAGCAGATGTTATTGTAGAATGTGCTTCACAACAAGCAGTTAAAAATTATTTATTTGATTTATTAAAATTAAATAAAGAAATATTACTAATGAGTGTTGGTGCATTAGTAGACAAAAAGTTTTTATCAAATATTGAATTATCGGCAAAGGAACATAAATCAACAATTCACATACCAAGCGGGGCAATTGCAGGAATTGATGCCATCAAAAGTGTTAAAAAAGATATAAAAACAATAAACTTGACTACTACAAAGAATCCTCAATCTTTGTCTGGAGCACCTTTTATAGTCAACAATAAAATAGATATCAAGAAAATAAAAAACAGAAAGGTATTGTTCTCAGGTACTGCAGATCAAGCTGTAAAGTTATTTCCAGCCAACATAAATGTCGCTGCAATTTTAAGTCTATCAGGAATAGGATTTAAAAAAACAACCGTAAACATAGTAGCGGACCCAAAGATAAAGATAAATCAGCATGAAATTAATGTGAAAGGAGATTTTGGAGAATTGTTGGTAACTATAAAAAATAAACCAAGCAAGAGCAATCCAAAAACAAGCCATCTTGCGATTCTTTCAGCAATAGAATATCTTGATGGATTATGCAGAGACGGAATAAAAATAGGGACGTAGATAGGCACAAAAAAGGAAATAACAGTTATTATTAATATTACATGCAACAGGGGTTAAAACATGCTAAATAACATAATAGCCGTAATTGCAATCTGTTGTATAGTGGTAGGAGGATTGTGGGGAATAGGAAATGTATTGAATCCAAATGAGGAGGATAGTTCCAAGTTCAATAATGGAGTTGTATTAATAGCTCAAAATAACGTTTTTAACAAAACTAATCCTGATATAATAGTTGAAAAAAACATTCCTAAAAAAATTAAAATTATAAACAAAGATTTTGTAAAACATGATTTCATAGTCGATGAATTGCATATAAACACAGCCTATCTATCAACAGAACAGTCATTTACTACAGCAATAGCATCAAAAAATTCTACAAAATTTGAATATTATTGTTCCTTGCATCCGCAGAAGATGAGAGGAAATATCATAATTCGGTAACAGAGATGCTTACTAGAGATATAGTTATAAAATATTGAATCAAAATAGATTAGAAGAAAATTTAAATGAGTATCTACATAATTTAGGTTCCATGTTTTCATCATCAGGTGGAAATCCTGACTTAAAGAAGTATAAACAAATCGATATGAGAATAAGACAAACGGTGTTGGAGCGAGCAAAATACAGATGTCAAACTTGTTCGATAAAATTTACTCCCAACATACAACCCAAATTTCAACATGTTAACGGGTCCATAAAAGACAATAGACCTGTGAACTTGAAAGCATTATGTTCAACGTGTTTTAAATTGGTAGAAAAAAATGAAAGGGTTGACCCTTTAACCCGAGTCCAGAATATAATGAAAAAAGTTTTCAATAAAAAATAGCATGGTTTTAAAATACTAGTTTTTTGAAGTTAGAAACAACATCTTATGTTCATCGCAACAGAAATGTTCTATTTTTAAAACTCCCCTATTTGAATCTCCTTCAATGTGAGGCCAATCTTCCTTTTCTGCAAATTCTTTACCACACAATCCACAAGTCAAATTCCCCATTGGCAGTTAATAGAAATAGCATAGATAGTTTATTTAAACAAATATCTAAAATTGGTTCTGTAGAGGCCCGCCATGGCTAACAACATTCAGCGGACTGTTGTCCTTGCCGATATAGATTACAATTTCATTTGCCAATATCGACAACACTTCCTAATCCACCAGAAAGTCATATAATATTAATATACAGTGAATTTTAAAAAATTATGATGACTGTAATATTACAATTGATATGCGATAATTGTAAAAAGGTGATATTGGAAAAAGAAGGAGAGGAAAATCTGTTAAATGAAAAGTTTCCAATCACAAAGGAAGAGGCCGAAATGATAGACAGGTACCATAGAGGACATGAATGTCATATAGAAGCTGTAGAGAAAACGAAGTAAATTGATTAACGTTTTTAATAAAAAAATAAAAAATATCTGATAAAGGTTTTTAATCAGTCAGATTATGTAAAATTGATAGTACAAAAAGGCTATGAAGAAAAATAAAGTCTGAAAAAATGATAGAAAAAGTTATCCCTCTGAGCCAAGAAAAAAATAGATTTTAAAGATATTTTGAAAAAATTACTCGGGATTGAAGTTAATCAATCCGCCACACTCAACTATCTTGGAAATTAATTCTGGAAATGGTTTTATTAGATATGTCTTATTTTTGGTAATGTTAAATATTGTATTTGTTTCAAGATTAATTTCCAGTGTATCACTATCGTCAATTTCGCTTATTATTTTTTCATCTATCTCAATTGGAAGCAGATATCCCCCATCGACGGCATTTCTATAAAAAATTCTTGCAAAAGATGGAGATAGAATGGCGGTTATACCAACCTCGTGTAGGGCTATTGGTGCATGTTCTCTGCTAGAACCGCATCCAAAATTCTTGCCAGCTAAAATAAAATCACCTTGATTTACTTTTGATGGAAATTGAGGGTCCAAACCCTCTAGGGCATGTTTTGCCAATTCTTTAAAATCATGAATTTTAAGATAAGGACCTGGAATAATAACATCTGTATCTATATTATCCTTAGCGTATTTGTGAACATTTCCTTTTAGTATCTTCATTTTTTCACCATTTATCAGAATGCTAACTGCTTATAACTTGATCTCTTGGATCAGTTATTTTTCCACTTATAGCAGATGCGGCAACAACAATTGGCGAGGCAAGATATGTTTTTGATTCGACATGACCCATTCTTCCTGGAAAGTTTCTATTTGTTGTACTGATACAGATTTCGTCTTTGCTTAGAACCCCCATATGTGCTCCGCAACAAGCACCACAAGTGGGTGGACCGATGACTGCGCCAGACTCCATAAATATTTCCACGAGACCTTCCCGAATTGCCTTCATGTATATAGACTGCGCAGCAGGTAAAATTTCGGTCCTCACTTTCACCTTATGTCCTTTCAATATCTTTGCAGCCATTCGTAAATCTTCCAATTTTGCACCCGTGCAAGAGCCAATATAGGCTTTATCTATCTCTACATTCTGAAGTTCCCTTGCAACGGTAATATTTTCTGGTGAAAATGGTTTTGCTATTGTGGGCTCCATGCTTTCAATCTCATAGGTAAACGTCTCTGAAAACGTTGCATCAGAATCAGTATATAAGGGCTTGAAAGCATTTTTCGTTCTTTCCCGTAAATATTGTTCTGTTTTTTCATCCGGGTCAATGATTCCATTTTTAGCACCTGCTTCAGTAGTCATATTAGTTAATGTCAATCGCTCCTCTATGGATAGGTCTGAAATAGCATTTCCAGAAAACTGCATTGTTTTGTAATTTGCTCCGTCAGTTCCGATATCTCCAATTATTCTTAAAATAATATCCTTTGCCATGATATAATCTGGCTTTTTACCGGTAATCTTAAACATTAAAGCTTCTGGAACTTTGAACCATATTTTTCCGTGTGTTAAAACATATGCAATGTCAGTATGTCCAAGTCCTGCAGCAAATGCACCTAGTGCACCAGTAGTATTTGTATGAGAATCACCACCTACATATACTTCTCCAGGAAGTATCAAACCTTCTTCATGAGATAGAGTATGACATATCCCATATTGTCCCAGCCCATATTTGAAATGTTTTTTAATACCATACCTTTGTGCCCATTCAGTCAATATCCGTATATTTTCAGCAGATATTCTATCTGATGATGGAACAAAATGGTCTTCAGATATCCAAACTCTGTCAGGGTCCCAAATTTTTTCTATTTTTTTCCCCTTTTTTTCCCATTCATGTAATATTTTTATTACTCCCGGTCCAGAAACATCATGAAGCATTACTTTATCGATTTTACTAAAAATAACATCACCTGGAGAAACTTGAGATTTGTGAGAAGAATATGCTAATATTTTTTCTGTAATCGTCATTCCCAATTCAAAATCACTACAAAAAGATAACAATATCAATAAATTAAAACTTTTGTAAATTTAAAATAAAGAAAGAAATACGGCAGAAAATAATACCAAACAAATTTGCAAATATTTCCATTAAAAATAGGAAGAAAAAATAAAAAATTTGATATATGTCATGAATTATGTTTAACAAATTTTGATTTTAAAGATGGTGATATTATTATAATTTCAAGTAAATTCTTATCAATAAGTGAAGGAAGGATTTTAGGTCTTGAAGATATAAGGAAAATTTCTACAATATCAGAAATATTTGGTAAAAAGTATTTTGTGTCACCTAAAATAATGGAAGTGATATTAAGAGAAGCCGACCTAATTTTTAATGGTGTTCCAGGGTTTCTTTTAACAATAAAAGATGGAATTATAGCGCCAAATGCAGGAATTGATAAATCCAATATTGATAGAGGAAGAATTGTTCTTTATCCTTCAGATCCATTTGAACTTGCAGAAAATATAAGAAGAGAGTTTCTTTATATACAAGGGAAAAAAATTGGCATTGTAGTTTCAGATAGCAGATTAATGCCAACAAGAATAGGAACTACAGGAATTGCCATAGCATGTTCAGGGATAGATCCTATTGAAGATAATAGAGGAAAAAAGGATCTTTACGGTAATATATTAAAAGTAACAATAAAGGCTGTGGCAGATATGTTGGCAACTTTTGGTGTCTACATAATGGGAGAAAGTGATGAATCAACTCCTGTGGTAGTAATAAGAGATTCAAAAATAAAGATGACCGATCAAAAGGTATCAGTAAGTGATTTTGTAGTTGATCCAGAAATCGATATTTATGCAAGAACATTCACAAATAAAAGAAATACAGTTTACAAAAACCACAGCGTTTTAATATAACCTTTCGTGACAAAAGTATTTAGTAGAAGAAAATAGATGGCTCAATTCCAAACCTATTATCCCAAAAAATTTAGTCTCTTAAGAGGTTTGTACGAATTTATCCATTATGACGAACTAGAGTTCGATCATTTATCATTGTTGGTAAAAATCAAAAAAGATGAAATAATTCATGCTTTGATGAATGAGGGATTTAAAAGTGTTAAACTTGAAAACAGGAAACCGATGCAGATTGGAAATGGATTTACCAAGAAGCTTATCAGGCCATGGGAGATGCATGTAAGACTGTTTGAGATGAGAAACGGATTGATAGCAATCAAGGCAGAAGTGGAAATATCAAGGATATACATACAGCACATCCGTTCTGTTAGAACACCCGTAATTTATGAAATTGAATCGATATTAAAGAAACACAAAATAGAGTACAAGATTTGGAATTCCAAGGTCAGAGATTATATTACAAGTATAATTGACAATCATAAAATCGAATTAAGGTCACCAAAACTTCCAGCAATTCCTTGGCAGATGATGCTTACTACGAGCTCATTGATAGCAATGGTAAACTGCATGAAATGGTTGGGAATTTTATAATAGTCAACGACTTGCAAACAATTATTGGTGTTACTAAAGATATTATTTTTTATTAAAAATACAGATTTGATACCAAGTTAAGACCACTAATAAATAACCAAAATAACCATCAATCAATAAAAGTAAGTTATTTATCATCTATTATACAATAATACCTGTTGTCCTCCGATAATGGGAATTCCAGAAAAAATTAAAGAATTAGAAGATCAGATACATAGAACCCAAATTAACAAGGCAACTGAATTTCATATTGGGATTTTAAAAGCCAAGATAGCAAAACTAAAGAAAGAACAGGAAGAAAACACGCACGGAAAGACAGTAGCAAAAGGAGGAGGTACTGTCGGATATGATATTAGAAAGGCCGGAGATGCTACTGTAGTATTAATAGGTTTTCCAAGTGTTGGAAAATCAACCCTTTTAAACAAATTAACAAATGCTAATTCTAAAACCGGCGCCTATCAGTTTACTACTTTGACTGCCATTCCCGGTATGATGGAACATAGAGGAGCTAAAATCCAGATAATCGATCTTCCAGGTATCATAAAAGGTGCGGCTTCAGGAAAGGGTTTAGGAAAAAGAGTGTTATCAGTTGCTAGAAGTGCTGATTTAATTTTAATTATTTTAGATGTTTTTCAACCTCAACATCTTAATGTATTATTAGATGAGCTGACGTTAATTGGAATTAAGATAAATAAAAAACCACCAAACATCCAAATTCAAAAAACTGCTGTCGGTGGATTACTCATCAATATTGCGACACAGGTAAATGTTACCGAAAAATTGGTAAGAGAGATCCTTAGAGTATATGGAATTCATAATGGCAGTATTACAATTAGAGAACCAGATTTTAGTAGCGATGACCTGATAGACGTATTGAGTGGAAATAGGGTGTATACTTCAAGTTTGGTCGTATTAAACAAGATAGACCTTATCAATAACTCCCTTCATAATGAAGTAAAAAACAAGCTAGATGTAGAATTATTATCAATTTCAGCAAACTCAGATATCAATATAGACCAGCTAAAGGAAGCGATTTTTGATAAATTAGATTTCATTAGGATATTTATGCGTCCAAAGGGAGGTGAAACAGACTTTAAAGAACCATTGATAATAAGAAACGGGAATTCTGTGCGTGATGTCTGTAATAAATTGCACAGAAACTTTGTCAAGGATTTTAAATTCGCACAAATATGGGGGAAAAGTGTAAAATTTCCTGGCCAGAAGGTAGGTCTGGACCACAAATTAATGGATGAAGACGTATTAACAATAGTAAAAAAGATCTGATTATCAGATTCTACTGTATTTGGGATTTCTTACCTTTTCTAACATTAACAAAAATCATGGCCCCAATTATTAGTGCTATGAGGATATAGTTAACGGGAGGGCTTAGCGCTTTAAGTACTTGACCTACCTGTGGAATTACATAAACCACCTGTCCTATAAAATCATCATGCTTGATTGGAAAATCTGTCCCAGGTATCAAACCGTCATTGGCATCGCCTTTTGTTACGATTATACGTTCTGTTTCATTTAAAATCTTAAAGACTCTATGTACAATAACCTTATCATGTCCTGCAGGTCGATTAAATACTATTACATCTCCCAGCTCTAATTCATCAAATGTGTCTTTCTCACCGACTATCAAAATATCACCGATATTTAAAACAGGTATCATACTGCCGCTTGAAACAATATAAAAAGGATTCCCAAAAACATATTGAATCACAAAGAAAATAATTGCAACTCCAATAACTATAATAATAATATCTTTTATCAAAGTTGGTAGTTTAGACTCACTATTGGACAATTGTTGATGTAAATTATATTACGTTAGATAAACTTTTAGAATTTCCTTAAAGAAGGGCAGCTCAGTCAAATGCCTTTTCTTCACGAGTTCTAGTGTAACTCTGAGTCTTCATTGCTGCCACATATTATATTATTTATTTTTTATATTTAACATATTCGTCTATTGCCCGATTCGCTAGATGGTCGGCATTGAGATTATTTTTTCTAAAAATGTGTTGGTAAATAACTGTTTGAAACCGCTCTTCCAGATTTGCTACTTCCCGTGTTATCATTTTTATCTCCTTTCGTCTTATCTTTAATTTTTCAATCCTGTGGGTTATCAAAGATTTCGAATCAGAATAAATAGTGATTTCATTATCAAAAAAAATAGCTGTTTGTAAGGCTCTTTTTAATGCAAAATATTCTGATTGTATATGTGTTTTAAATCCTATAAACTCATTATAAGAAGAGAAAATAAAATCGTCTTTAGAAAATGTGATTCCGATTCCAGATGGTCCAGGATTTCCTCTGCTGGCACCATCTATATGAACGTGCAACAATCTTTATTTTTAAAGTAAACGTATCAGGCATATTTAAAATAAAATGGAATCCTTAAAGGAGGTATATTTTTCTACCAGATCATCTAGCGGAAACTTTTCTCCTCCAACAATTTTTATTTCAAGTTCAATTTTTTTATTTGCGTCAATATTAATTACATTGTAAGAATTTTCAAAAAAACCCCTGAACCTATTTGACGAAGCGGTTCCCGCATATGCTATTTTAAGTGGACCCAATTTCCAAATCCAAGGTCTATGTTTGTGACCACATAATACCAGGTTTACGGAAGATTGCAAACAAGACCTCAGTGTGTCTCCAGCATCAAGAATAATTATTTTGTCAGAACCGGTATCTGGTATTCCTATCAAATGATGGTGCATGGCAATTATTTTAACATGGTCTGGGTACTTTGCAAGTGTTTTTTCCATCCATAGATTCTGTCTATGGCCTACTTCACCTTCATCTCTTTCAGGCCTAGCAGTCCCAAGTGTCAAAACTATGACATTTCCTAATTCAAAAATTTGTTTTGAAGAAAAAAACTTTTTAAATAAAAGATATCCTGTATGACGGTAATCGTGATTTCCAGGTAAGATTATTTTGTTTTGACATTCAAATTTTTTTATTTCTTCATGTATTTTTTTAAATTGAAAAAGCAAGCCGTCGTCGGTTAAATCCCCAGTAATAATCAATACATCTGGTTTTATTTCGTTGTTTATCTCATCAACCAACAGATCATAAACATCCTGTCTGAAAAGGCTTCCAAAATGTATATCAGACAATTGTACTAATCGCAATGAAATTTATTGGTTGCTTACGGTATTTAATATTATACATATAATCTCTATAGATTGTTTTCCTGAGAGTTTATTTTAAAAGAATTTTTTTGTAACTAGCGATGCATTAACTTTGAGATAAAGTTATGATAATTCAAAGTCTAAATAAATAAAACAGAATAGAAAATATGGTATTTTTTCACAAAAGTATGTAAATTAATGGAAAATCGGGTAATCTATTAGAATTCTGACGCCAGTGCATATATCTGCGTGATTGAAAAAAACTTTAATAGTGTATTTAATTTGATGTATAAACAAAGATTACAGTTGTGTTTACGGTGGGGTGGCAGAGCGGCCATGCGTTCGCCTGCAGAAAATGAATGTGGTAAGCGAATTTATAAGGGTTCGAATCCCTTCCCCACCTCTATTTGAAAATAGGTTTATTCAAAATAAAAAACTGGTCAAATTATTTTGAGCATATTTCTCTTAAAACCTGACCGTATGTTAGATTTGTTTTTTTTCGCATATATGGTATAAGTCGATAATGCAGTGAATACAATTCTTTCTCTTTTTTTAATATCCCTTTAAGTACTAGAGAAATTAAACCCCCGGACAATTTTGATAACGAAATATCGTGATTGTGAGAATAGTCTTTTCGTTTATTTTGATATTCTTCCAAACTGAAATATGATCTATTCAATTCTAATATCAAAGGCCATACAATATCTTCCCAGATCAATCGTCTATATTGAGTGGATTGTGCGTATTTACCTTTTAAAGAATTGATTTCACTCAATATAATATAAAATATTTTAACTTTATAATAATCTAAGTTTAGTGGTTTAAATTGCGTGTATAAATTATTATGGAACCTAAAATAAAATAAAATAACTGATGAATCCATTTTTAATAATTTTATCGATTCTTCCTGCAGGAACAGTAAGAGACGAAACGACATTTTTTATTTTGGTTGGAATTGTAATAACATTAATCATTGCAGCCATGATCTTGCGGAAAAGAAGACTGTCTCAAAACGATGATTACGATGACATAAACAGAGAACAAATATGATTATAATTTCGTTTCTTTAAATATTACACAAAATACGGATTTGATACACCATTTTTGCAGACGTGAAAGTTTGGTTTAAAAAATCAGAGCAGATATTTAAAAAATGTAATCAATCGTAGAATTCAATTTTTAAGTACAAATACGGTGATCAAAAATCATTTATAATGTTTAATTGTTTTTACTAACCATTCAATCTCTTCTTTAGTCTTGCACATTCGTCCTAATTTTAGGCAATCCCGTATATCTTTAGATTTTAATTTGTACCAAACTTCTTTAGCGACATCGTATGCAATATCTTCAGGTAATATCTCTTTTTTGAAAATCCCTTTTGTAATCGTAACAAAATTATCAAAGGAGTATTGTTTAAAATGCAATACAATAAATCGAGATAGAATCGGTGTCAGTAATTTGTCTTTGTTATTACATGATGCAAATACCCACGTTTTTAATTGAGAGCTTCGTTGTTTTTGATGCTTTGTCTCGGTAATTATACCTGTTTCCATCAAACTCAATAAGACTGTCTGGTCCTTTAATGGCATATGTTCAATTTCATCAATTATAAAATAACGTGGACGTTTTTCAAATAAATAGTCAAGCATTCCAACTTTGGAACTATGACTACCAAGGGCAAAATACGAACGTTCTAACTTCATACATGCCATAAGAAATAATGTTTTAGCAGAAGCTGGAGGTCCTACCAGCAATATATGAACAGGTTTTTCAGATAAGAAGGACAGGGTAAAAATTTTCTTGATATCATCATATCCTATTATCGACCCGAAAAGTTCGCCACTGTTAATGTGTTTAAATTCGGAATTATTATTTGATGAAACAAAATCAAGTGCGTTATTTTTAAAATTATCATTTTTATTTTGATTTTGATTCATGTTCTAAATTAGTACTTTAGTTTTATAGATGTTGTTTTTTTTTTGTATGTTTTTATTAAACATATGAAAAAACATTTTTGAGATTTGCGAGTACGTATGAATGTAAGAAAGGAAAAACACGGTGCTGAAAAAAATGTGTATATCACAAGAATACTTCCGGGCCTGTCACTTGTTGAATAATACTTCCGGGCCTGTCACTTGTTGAATTAAAAAAATATTTTAAGGTTATTATAAATAAGAGAAAAAAAATACTCGAAAGAAATGGATTATTAAAAAATGTAAAAGGAAAGTATGCTATTTTATGTACTTTAAATGACAAAATCGATAAAGAGGTAATAGAACATGCCGGAGATTCTTTAAAAATCATAAGCACCTACAGTACAGGTTACGATCATATCGATATTAATGAAGCAACGCGGAGAGGAATATATGTGACTAATACTGGTGACATATTGACTGAAGCTACGGCGGATCTAACATTTGGTTTGATCCTGTCTGTTGCAAGAAGAATCCCGGAGGCGCAAGATTATCTGGTAAACAGGAAATGGATAGAAGGATGGAGTCCGGACCTTTTCCTTGGGTCCAATGTTTATGGGACGACATTGGGAATTTTAGGATTGGGTAAAATAGGTTCATCTGTTGCAAGGAGAGCAAAAGGATTTCATATGAAAATTTTATATCATAATAGAACCAGATTAGACGACAAAATAGAAAAAAAATCAGGAGTAGAATATGTTGGAATGGATGATCTATTTAATAAAAGCGATTTTTTGACGATACATACTAATTTGAATAAAGAAAGTGAAAATTTAGTTGATCTGAATTATTTTAAAAAGATGAAACCAACGTCATTTATAATTAATACATCAAGGGGTTCCATAATAAATGAAGAAGACCTGATTTTTAGTTTAAAAAATAAGATAATAGCAGGAGCTGCACTTGATGTTTACGAAAATGAACCTTTATCAAAAAAAAATCAGTTAATAAGTATGAAAAATGTTGTTTTATTACCTCACATAGGAAGTGCTACAGTACAAACTCGCTCAAATATGACTGAAGTAGCAGTTAAAAACATCATAGATATTGCTAATGGAAGAAAATCCAAATATATTGTAAACAAAGAGGTCAATTCAACTAAAAAATAACTAAAGTAAATGAGAATTATTTCTAAAATATTTGCAATGATAATGTTTTTGAGAAATAGTCAAAAATCAATTTTATGGTTTATATCTATCAAGTTCAATTTCTATGTAGTCTTCTTCGGTTCCTTTTATGCAGTTGGTTCCAACAATCTTTACAGGTTGAATTACCAGAGAACCAGATGGAAATGATTTCTTTGTCTGCAACGATGTGATAATAATTTTCATTTCCTCCAAATGGTCATCGCAAACTGCAGAAATCATAAATTCGCCATCTGAATTTTTTAGTGATAAAACAAAAGACGGAGGCAGTGCACACCGTGTTTCCTTTGCATGAAAAGTGCAGTGATTTGGCAGAGGCATGATTTTTTTTTGATAATTAATAAATTAAATCTACCGAAAAAACACTAAAAAATTCAGTATCAAAAATGTTGATGAAATTTATAAGACGGTAAATGGTATTTTAAATAAATGGGTAGTAGAAAGCGACGAACAGTTAAACCACAAAGAAAGACCAAAACGGTGGAAGGAAAATGTCCAAAATGTATTACAATAGTTAGATTCAATGTTTCAGGTCCTGTTGGTGATGAAATTTACGAATGTAAAGGTTGTCTTACCAAATACCATGTAGATGAACTTTAAAATCTTTTTAATAATAAATTTAAAAAACAGGGATTAAGTTTTATAGTTGTAAGAAGATAGAAAATGCAGTAATGGGAGAAAACAAGATAGAATATACAGGAAATGTGTATTTATACAGTAGTGGAATGCCCCAAGAATTGATTAGTAGTTCTGTAGAAAAACTTGAAGAATATAATGTTAATAAAAATGACATCATTGTAATAGAAAATCCAGAAGGAGTTCCAGAAGGCTCTATAATGATAACAGTTTGGCCTCATTATCTATCAGTTGCAAAGGTTAAAAAAGTTAGAGATGGGTCTATTTACGCACCACAGCTTTTCAATATTGATCTGGCATAAATGAAAAAGATCTAAAATAAATGGTAATCCAATGGTGTTTTTAACTTTTTTTTGTAAAAAAGAAAGACATGATGATTGTCCTGGAACACATCCTGTTGGAGATAGATGCGGTCCAGACCATGATTGTTCTTTTGATGTAAAGATAATAAAGTGTGAATGTATGTGTCATAACCAAAAAATAGAAAAATAGTGACAATAAATAATTAAATAAACGATTTCATAATAATTTTATAAATATGTCTGGAAAAAAATGTTCATTTTGCGAACAAACAATAATGGAAAATGAAAGTTTGTGTAAAAAATGTATGGATACTTTTAAGATAAAAACATATGATATGGGTAATGATGGGTGTGGATGCGATACATAATATTGTTTCCAATATGATTTACATGAAGAAAGTAATAAAAAATATGTGACAGTATAGTTTAACAAAATTTTAAAAGAATTACTTGAAACTTTTTTTTGATGCGGTTGCCAAAGAATACCAATATCAATTAATCTAAAAATAAAAAATTTACAGTAATAATTACAGAAAAAAAACATGAAAAGTTTACTGATAAATTCACCATAATTGTTATTAATATTATGTAGAAATATTATGTGAAATAATATTGAATAAAGAAATGATCATTTTGTCTACAATAATCTTAGTTTCCATTGTAGCAATACCATCAATAGCAGCAAACTCCTTTGCAGACAAAGATATAGAAAACGAGATCCATTTTGAATGCAACTACGAAGGTAGTGGAAATGGAGATAATATCCCGGCTTTTGCCGAACAAACAAATAGTAACCTACCTTTGACAGGTGCAGGTGGTCCCGGTGCCTCATCTGGACCCGGTGGTGCAGGTACTTCTGGTGGGACCACAGCAAATACAGGAAACACCGGAGACAATAACGGAGCTAGTACAGCTACAGGAGGAAATGGAGGTTCAGGAGGCAGTGGAGGTTCAAGTAGCATCGGAGATAATAATTCGGAACAAGCAGAAGCAAATGTTGATGAGAGAAATCCATGTATCCTTGAATCAAACATCATCAGTATTGATGAAGATTAAAAAGAATCCGTAGAAAATAATCAGGAAGTGTATACTTTCCTATTTTTTTTAGTTATTGCATATTATCTGTTGATGATAAACGTATATATCAGTAGTCATATTATAATACATGCTTTGAGACTATTATAATAAAGATAATAAAGAGAATCCTGATAATATTTTATTTTTATACGATATCCAAATTAAATTCGCATAACCTAAGTAAATCTAACTTTTATGAATAAGACACAGATTTTGTAAATAAAGTGTGGGCTAATTTTTTTTGAAAGGATAGATGCAAATCTGGTGGTTCTACTTGATTAACTATCATATTATCAACTAATTTTTTTTGAAAGGATAGATGCAAATCCTTCTATAACCTTTGATCACTCTAGTAGTGTTCATTGCATCAAGTAAGAGATAATAACTTATCATTTAGATAATTGTATTTAAAATAATTCTATCAAATTGTCAATAAAATAAAAAAATGCCAATAATGTTGTAGTTTACGTTGTATCGATTTTTCTCAATTTTATATTGTACGCCAGTCCAAATCTATGAGCTTCATCTCTTATGTGCTGAAGTATTTTCAATCCAGAATTATTCCTTGGCAAAATCAGGCCTTCCTCAATGTCAATCATAAATAGTTCTTCATTTTCTTTGGCCAGTCCAATTGCAGGTATCTTTAAACCTAACCTTTTCAATGCATCATTTGCAGAACTTAGTTGTCCTTTTCCTCCATCTACAACAATTAAATTTGGAAGTGTGTCTAAAATATCAGGACTAACATCATTAGACTGTTGTAAGTAGTTATTTTTTGTGATTTCTACTTCATTTTGCATGCGATGGTACCGTCTGTAAACAATCTCGTTTATCATTGCAAAATCATCCTGCTTTTTAATAATCGATTTTATTTTGAATCTGCGATATCCTTTTTTATATGGTTTTCCGTTGTAAAATCTTGTACATGCCCCTACAGCAAAAGTAGTTCCATAATTTGATATATCAAAACAGTCAATTATTAATGGGATATCTCTCAAATTTAGATTGTTTTTTAGTTCTAGTAGACCTGGTTCGTACTTGTTTTCAAAGTAGATTTGTAAATTACGTTCCAAAAGATTGATTAAATCAGTTTTTTCAATATCTTTAAAATTTTTATCAACAGTTTTAATAATAACCTTATGTTTACAAATTCTTTCCAGTGACTTTTCAAGTATTTCCATAGATTCAGGATCCTCGTTGGTATAGATTGTATTTGGAATTTTACTATTGTCAACACTACTATAATAGTGAAATAAAAAGGAAGCAAAGTTGTTGTCCCCTATCAATTCAAATTCGAATTTTTTTCCATCACTTATTACCCCATGTGTTCTATTTAAAATCATGACATAAGCAAGACCGTTAACATAATCTTTTTTAATTCCTACATAATCTTCATGATTCTTTCGTATTTTGTCCATCTTTTGGTCTGTTATTAGATTTTCAAATCGTTCTATCGTTTCTCTAATGTCTATTGCCTGTTCGTATTTCTGCTCATCAGATACTTTTTTCATATCTGAGTATAACTTTGAAATAAAATCCTGTACGCTGTTGTTTCTTCCCTCAAGTATTGATTTTAACAAGGATATGTTTTGACCATATCTTTCTTCGCTGACATTTTTAATACATGGTCCTTCGCAGTTTCCTATATGATATTCCAGACATGTTTTTTTAGGAAGACTGTTACAAATTCGTATTTTAAAGAGTTTTCTGAGAAATCCGATAGTTAGATATTTTGAGCTTCCCTTTACAAAAGGACCGTAAACGTCACCATAAGGATTGGAAAAATCCCCTTGCCTGTTTCGTCTTGCAACTAAAAGTCTTGGGAATTTTTCGTGTGTTATCTTCAGATATGTGTATCTTTGCTGGTCCTTTAGTTCTATGTTGTATAATGGTTTGTATTTTTTGATAAGATTTGATTCCAGCAAAAAAGCTTCAATCTCGTTATCCGTAACTATAAATTCGATGTTTTTTACTTTTTCAACTAACTTTGCTGTCTTCCAGTCATGTTTTCTAGTATTTAAAAAATAACTTTCGACTCTTTTTTTCAGATTCTTGGCCTTGCCTATGTATATTATATGTCCGTTTATATTTTTCATAATATAGATTCCAGGTGACTTTGGAATGGTAGGTCTGGTTATAGAAAAATCAAATTTTGGAGTGGGGTCTTTTGGAGTTTTTTCAAAAGAATTTGTATTACCATCTATTTCAGTATCGTTTATTTTTTCTTTGATAAACGGTTTACCGTGAGGACTTAAAGTCATTTTATCTTTTATAATTTATTTTTAAAACTGCCTCTTGATATTTTTGCATTTTGTCTTTAAGGTATCTGGCAGTATAGCTGCTGGTTCTTTCCATCGTCTCAACAATATCTTCAGGACTGCCACATGTAACTACTTGGCCTCCGTCATTTCCTCCCTCAGGACCAAGATCAATTATCCAATCTGCGCTTGTAATGACATCTAGATTATGTTCTATAATTACAACAGTATTCCCAAGATTTACCAGTCTTTTTAAAACATTTAACAGTTTTCTGACATCGTCAAAATGCAATCCAGTTGTTGGTTCATCTAATATGTAGACAGTCTTTCCTGTATCTTTTTTTGATAGCTCAGTTGCAAGTTTTATTCTCTGTGCCTCGCCACCTGAAAATGTAGTTGCCGGCTGTCCAAGTTTGATATATCCAAGCCCCACATCGTTTAATGTTTCCAGTTTTTTTTCAATTGATGGAATGTTTTTGAAAAATAATAATGCCTCTTCAACGGACATCTCCAGAATTTCCGATATAGTCTTGTTTTTGTATTTTATTTTAAGAGTTTCAGAATTATATCTTCTTCCTTTACATTCATCACAGGTAACGTATACATCTGGTAAAAATTGCATCTCTATTTTTATCAAGCCGCATCCCTCGCATGACTCACACCTTCCTCCAGTTACATTAAATGAAAACCGTCCAGGAGCATAGCCCTGTTCTTTGGACAGCAGTGTTTTGGAAAATAGCTCCCTTATGGGGGTAAATGCGTTTACATAGGTTGCGGCATTGGAACGAGGTGTTCTTCCAATGGGAGACTGGTCTATTCCAATTACTTTGTCAATCAGGTTAACACCGGCAATTTTTGTGTGACTTCCCGGTTTCTCATTTGAGCCAAAATGACTGGCAAGGCCTTTGAACAATATCTCATTTACTAGTGTAGATTTTCCAGACCCAGAAACGCCTGTTACCACAATCATAACACCGACTGGAAATTTTACATCGATTGATTTTAGGTTGTTTTCCCGGGCACCGTAAACGGTCAGCCAGTGAGTAGGAATCTTCCGGAAATGCTTGTTAAATTTATACGGATTCTGATTTTTTTCATCCTCTTTAAAATCGAGTCTGTCACCGGGAAAATGGACATATTTTTCTCCCTTTAGATACTGTCCTGTTAAAGAATTTTTATTTTCAATTATGTTCTCAAAAGTGCCCTGTCCGACGACCTCGCCTCCATGAATTCCTGCACCTGGACCAATATCGATAATCCAATCAGAACTTTTGATAACATCTTCGTCATGTTCTACAATTATCAGGGTATTTCCAAGGTTGCGCAGACGCTTTAATGTTGAAATTAGTCTGGAATTGTCGCGCTGATGCAGACCAATTGTGGGTTCATCAAGGACGTACAGTACTCCTGTAAGGTTGGAACCTATCTGTGTTGCCAGCCTTATCCTTTGTGATTCTCCTCCAGAAAGAGTCCCTGTGGTTCGGTTTAGTGAAAGATAGTTTAGTCCTACATCATTTAAAAATTCCAATCTTGAGGTTATCTCCTTTAGAACATTTTTTGCTATCAATTTTTCAGTTTCAGACAGTTCCAATTTAGCAAAAAAATTGAAACATTCGGATATGGACAGGTCACATATGTCAATTATTGACCGTCCATTAATTTTGACGGCCAGTGCCTTCTCATTTAATCTCCTGCCTGCACAGGTATCACACCGTCTCTCTCTCATAAACTGCGAAAGCGATTGCCTCTTGGAATCAGATGTGGTTTCTCTGAATAGCCTATCAAGATTTGGAATTACTCCTTCAAAAGAGCCTACATATTCCCATCTGCTGTCGGTATATTTGGATTCATACTTGTAATGGATATTTTCATTTGTACCGTAAAGTATTACATTTATCTGCTCTGGTGTAAAATCAGATATGGGTGTATTGAGGTTAAACCCATAAATTTTTCCTACATCTTTTAGCATTGATTTTCTAAATGTTGCAAAATGTCCAGACCATGGTTTTATTGCCCCATCTAAAATGCTCTTTGACCTATCAGGAATGATAAGTTCGGAGTCAAATTCGATTCTAATTCCAAGTCCATTACATTCCTTACAGGCACCAAAAGGAGAGTTAAATGAAAACGACCGTGGCTCAAGTTCACCCAGACTGATATTGCATACAACACACGCATTTTTTTGGGAATACAATGATTCTTTTTTTCCAGTTATTGTATTTATCACACCATTACCAAGCTTCAATGCATCCTGTACGGAATGAAAGATTCTACTTCTCGCATCGTGAGATATTTCTAAATTTCCGTCGTTCTGTCTTTCAAGGTGTATTCTATCTACTACCACCTCTATGGTATGTTTTTTTTGTTTGTCAAGTTTTGGAAATTCATTGTCGTTATTTTCTTTATAATCTTCAAGGTTGATTATTTCTCCGTCAAGTCTTATTCTCTGGTTTCCCTCTCTAATTAGATCTTCAAATAATTTTTCATAGGTTCCCTTTTTTGATGAAATAATCGGCGCCAGAATTATTAATATGTTATCATCATTCGTATCATTTTGTTGGCTTGTCAGGGATTGTATGATGGAGTCGGTTATAGAATCAGAAGACTGGTTTGAGATCCTTCTATCACATTTGGGACAGTGTGGTATCCCTATTCGTGCAAACAATAAACGGAGGTAATCATATATCTCAGTTACAGTTCCCACAGTAGACCGTGGATTGTTACTTGTTGTTTTTTGCTGTATGGAAATTGCAGGTGAAAGTCCGTCGATAGAATCAACATCGGGTTTATCCATCATTTCTAAGAATTGCCGTGCATATGCAGATAGCGATTCAACATATCTTCGCTGGCCTTCTGCGTATATCGTGTCAAATGCCAGGGTAGATTTTCCAGAACCAGAAAGTCCTGTCACAACTACTATTTTATTTTTTGGAATCTCCACATTGATATTTTTTAGATTATGCTGTCTGGCACCTTTAATTATAATGGCATTTTGAAAATGATTTAAATTTGAAACATTTCTGTTTCTGCTAAATTCATTTACATTATCATTATTTTCATCATCAACGTTAATCTCTTGTCTCATATCAGTAAACCAATATTCCGTTTGTAATAAGGTAAATGTATCCTATAATCCTTATATTTCTAATTCTTTTTTTATCTTTGCAAGTTTCTCTCTATACTGTATTGCTTTTTCAAACTCCAGTTCTTCGGCATATTTTTTCATCATTGTCTCGGTTTCAATCATCATTTTCTTTAAATCGTTTTTGGTCATGGATTTAATGTTCAGGTCCACTACCTTGTTTTCTTTTATGGACGATTCAAAAGATACCGGTTTTGATATTGAAGCTGGAGTTATATTGTGCTTTATATTAAATTCAATCTGTTTTTGACGCCTCCTTGCAGTTTCTTTTATTGCCCTATCAATAGAACCTGTTATCTGGTCTGCGTAAAGGATTACCTTTCCTTCAATATTTCTTGCAGCCCTTCCAAAAGTTTGTATGAGACTGGTATCGTTTCGAAGAAAGCCTTCCTTGTCTGCATCAAGTATTATTACAAGTGCCACTTCGGGAATATCAAGTCCTTCTCGAAGTAAGTTGATCCCCACAAGGACGTCGTATTCTCCAAGTCGTAGCTGTCGTATCAATTCGATTCTTTCCAACCCTTCAATTTCTGAATGAATGTATCTTACTTTGACTTCATTTTTTGCCAGAAATTCTGCCAGGTCTTCAGCCATCCTTTTGGTCAGAGTTGTTATCAGGCATCTTTGATTCTTTTTGACACAGTCTTTTATTTCCAGCATCAGATCCTTTATCTGGTCTTTGGTTGGTCTTATCTGGACACTTGGGTCAACAAGTCCTGTTGGCCTAACCAGTTGTTCCACTATGTTTGTACTTTTTTCTACCTCATAATTAGATGGTGTTGCAGACATAAAGATAACATTATTCAAATATTTTTCAAATTCAGGAAATTTTAGCGGCCTGTTATCAAATGCGCTGGGAAGCCTAAATCCATAATCGACAAGAGACTTTTTCCTCGTGTAGTCACCTTTGTACATCCCCCTCAGTTGAGGAAGTGTAACGTGGGATTCGTCTATTACCAAAAGAAAATCGTTACCAAAAAAATCCAAAAGACAGAATGGAGGTTGGCCAGGGCTTCGTCCATCAAAATGTCTGGAATAATTTTCAATTCCCGAACAGTATCCTAGCTCACTTATCATTTCCAGATCATAGTTTGTCCTAGAGATCAATCTCTGTCTTTTGAGCTCGTCTGGTAAGTTCTGTGACCACTGATCAAGCTCATTTTTGATAGAAAGAACGGCCTTGCTTCGTGAATCACTATCTATTATGTAGTGTTTTGCTGGAAATATCATGATGTTTGCAATCTGTTTTATTTTTTCCATAGTCAGATGGTTGTGGACGGTTATTTTTTCAATCTCATCTCCAAACAGAGACAGCCGGACTACATCATCAGAATATCCCGGTATTATTTCTACGACATCACCTTTGACCCTGAAATTTCCAGGCATCGGTGCAATGTCGTTTCTCTCGTAACGAGCCGCAAGCAGCATGCTGATTATTTTTTTTCGGTTTATTTTCTCACCAACAGAAAATTTTAACGAGGTATTTTCCCATTCTTTTGGGGAACCAAGTGAATAAATGCATGAAACGGTGGATACAATAATTGTAGGCTCGCCTGACATCAACATTGCAGTAGCCTCCAGCCTCATCCTTTCTATCTTTTCATTTACCTCGGTATCTTTTTCTATATATGTGTCTGTCTGTGGTATATAACTTTCGGGCTGGTAATAGTCATAAAAACTCACAAAATATCCGACATTGTTTGCTGGAAAAAATTCTTTAAATTCAGAATACAGTTGTGCTGCTAGTGTCTTGTTGTGAGATATTACCAGAGTATTTTTATTGGTTCTTTCAATGACGTTTGCAATGGTGAAAGTTTTACCGCTGCCAGTTACCCCCAAAAGTGTTTGAACAGACCGCGGTTTTTTAATTATATTTTCTGTGAGGTCATCTATAGCTTGTGGTTGGTCACCTTTTGGTGTAAAAATTTTATCTGATAACTTGAATTGTTTTTTCATGTTCTGTTCGTGTTTTTATTTTATTGTTAAATAATAGAAAGTTCCTTTTTCGGTATTTTAATTTTCGTCACGTTGATAGATTTGAATAAGTAATTTTTTGTTATTTTCAAATAAAAGGTAGATGATTTTGTATATGGCAAAAAAGGTTTTAAAATAGATTTTGTTTCTGTTACGGTAAATTTATGATCATTCTTTCCATTTAATGGAACAGCCAATTGATGGGTCAAAATCCTTTTCAATTGTACTGTTGTTCAGAATTGTTGAAATGTTGTGTTTCATTATTTCGGTTGTGGGAATGGATTCAGGCTCCACTGCATCGTTTATCCTTCCATGATATACCAAGACGAAGTCTGAATTAAAGAGGAATGGGTCTGGGGTGCAGACGGCACCGTATTTTTTTGCAATCTCTTGGGTTTCATCAAAAATATAAGGAAAATTCAAATCATGTTCTTTTGAAAATTTTACCATGTTCTCGTATCCCTCACCCTCATAAGATGGGTCGTTGCTGTTAATTCCTATAATTTGTAAATCATCAGTAGAAAAACTAGATTGTAATTTTGTCAGGTCGCCGATTCTTGCCTTTACAAATGGGCAGTGGTTACACATAAAAACAATCAGTACTGTTTTACTTTTAAAGTCCTCAAGACTATATCTTTTTCCATCAGTACCAAGCAGGTTAAAATCTGGTGCTTTTTGACCCGTTTTTAAAGTTTGGGTGGATAATGTTCTAGCCATATAGTTTTTTGAAATTTATTGTAAATATATCTTTTATTATGTCTTTTATTATCAAATTCCCTTGATGACCATATTTTCTTTTATGTAATTTAGAGATATTCATCGTCTGATGTTTTTTGTTTTGAGAAAATAAATACCGATTCTCCAGTTGATTCATAGTAGCAATATTGGAATCGATATCCATCGTGTTTTATTATATCACCTACATTTGTCGAAAGAATTGCATTGTTTCTTACAATCAATAGTGAATTAGAATTATTGTCTTTAATTTCTGCTTGATAACCGTTTGCTAAAATCTTACCCAGTAAACCTATATTTCTTATTCTCCTTGCACCTAGAGGTATCTTACTGTTATCAATGAAATAATTTTCAGTCTAAAAAAATTGTCAAACACGTCTAATTATATTTTATTACCATTTTTTTGGTAAATCAAGTTATAAAAGTTGATGTGATAAAAAATACACGCATCCAAATAATTCTAAACATGTTTTTTCATATACTAATGTTATTAAATGTCTTTAAAAAAAATCAAATAAGTTGGAATATATTTTTGATTTGATTGATTTCTTCACGTATAATTTTATTGGATTTATGTTAAATTTGTTACAAAATTTTTACGTCACATATCTTTACTAAATTCTTGAATTTTTCAGCATCTTTGCTTGTTCCAACTATTGAATTGTAATGCATAGGAATTGCAAACAATTTTGGTTTTAATAATTCATTTATTGCATGAGCAGCTTCATGCGGGTCCATTACATATGTACCTGAAACTGGAACAAGTGCAATATCGGGTTTAAATTCCTTCATTTCAGATATCTCATCAGTATCTCCTGAATGATAAATTCTTGTGTTTTGCAAGGTTAGAATATATCCAACCTTATTATCCTCTTTTGGATGAAAATTTTTATTGGTGTTATAGGCAGGTACGATTTCAATCTTTGTGTCCAACACATTTATTGTTTCACCGGGTTTTACTATTTTAATATCATTACATTTAGTTTCTTTTAACTTTGTTTCACATTCCTGTGGAGCGATGATTTTTGTATTTTCATTTGATATTTTCGATATATCATCAATACTCAAATGATCAAAATGATTATGAGATATCAAAATGATTTGTGCATCTTTTTGTATATCTCCTTGATTTGATATCTTGTATGGGTCAGTATAAATAACCAGATCTTTTTCCATGTCTTTTATTTTAAAACCATCGTGGCCCAACCATTGAAACTCTATGTTATTGTACTTGAACATCGATAGAATAAAACAGAATTGAAAATTTAAAGTTGTCTGTTTCGTTCTTTTCTATAATTTCCTACAATAACTTTGTCATTAGACAAAGTAAATACAAGGACATTGTTTTCAATCAACTTTTTAATCATGTATTTATCTATCGTTGCAACACTAACCTTGTATTTTTTTGCATATTCAATCAAAGAATCGTCTACATTTTTCCCAATAAAAGGAATTTCTATTTTTAAAAGCCTGCTACAAATCCCTAAAGTGTTTGAGGCCATTTTCGATCTCTTTGGATTTGCGCTTTTCACTAATCGGCCTAATTCAGCAAGTACTAAATCTGGTACTAACAATTGAAATTTACCGTATTCGCTTTCAATATCTTTGGTCCTTATAGCAGGTTTATTTGTTATGATGATGAGAAAACTAGTATCGCATAAAACCTGCATATATAATCTTCACTTACCGTAATTTTGATTGCAAGATTATTTTAAATTTACCAGAGTAGAACACTCAAGGTTCTTGTAGTATAGTGTATAATAAAGTATAATAAAATAAAAAAAGAAAATAAAAAAGGTTACAAAATTATTTTTCGTAACCTATTTTATCTGCTAAACCAACTACTTCTCGTCCTTTATTGGTAAGTGCGTTGTAGATTCTTGGTTTACCCCTTCCTCTTGTTTTTTCTTTCTTGATTGTTCTTGCGATTAGACCCAAGTTTGTTGCTCTCTTCATCAAGGATTGACCATATCCCCAACTTCCCATCGTCACAAGCAGTTCTCTGGTATGCAATTCTTTATTCTTTCTAAGCACTCTCAATAAAGGAATTAATGGTTTGTCATTAATCAATATCTTTAGAATTTCGAGGTCTATGCTTAGCATTACCGGTTTTGTTACCTTTGCTACTGTTGTGGTTACAATTTTAGGTGCCTGTTTTGCAGGTTTTGTTACCTTTGCTACTTTTGTTACCTTTACTACTTTTGCTTTTTTATTGTCTTTCATTGTACAGTGTGTGTCTTTATAAAAGATATGTATTTATTTTTTTTGTTTTTTATTTGTTTTTTTGTGTATCTCTTTAATAAAAGAAATGATAAAAATCACGAATCTGTCATATAAATAAAATAATTTCCTATAAAAAAATACTGTTTCTATATAACATCAAAAAAATATGATATAAGGCATATTTAGATATTCTCAAACCATTATGAATAAAATTTGGTATTTTTAAGTTTTTTATATGTATTATTTAAAATTATTTTAAGTATTTTTTGAATCTTTATAAAATTTACCAAAACTGACCTTTGTCAGAACATGTTAATTCCGCACCACATTTGTTGCAACGTAAATGACATGTATTAATACTAATCATCTCATTGTCGCATCTCGGACAGTATACAACATCTTTCTTTTCTACCATAAACCCCAGCAAAACATTTAATTTATTTCCATTATTTATTTTAGAGCATAAAGATTATTTAGCCAAAGATTTTATAAGTTCTCATTGGTACAATTTAAGATCGTAATTTCAGATAAACAAGGTAAAAGTATGAGTCATGAACTCAAAGATAAAGAAGCTCAACCAATTCTTGGTTCAAAAATTGGTGATGTTTTTGATTCTACCGTAGTAGGTATCTCTGGTGGAAGGATTCAGATAACTGGAGGTAGTGATAAATCCGGAACTCCTATGCGTTCAGATGTTCATGGTGGTGTAAAAAAATACGTTTTACTTTCCAAGGGTGTGGGTATGCAGGATTCTAAAAAAGGAAATCGCATAAGAAAATTGATAAGAGGGAATTTGATTACTGAAGAAATTTATCAATTAAACTGTAAGTTGATAGATACAATATTTCCAGAAAAAAAACAAGAACAAGAAACTACTGAAAGCGTAAATAAAGAATGAATTTAGGACTAAATTTTAAATATTTCTTATTATAGTGAGGAGTTGAATTCGTTGCACTGGAAAGAAACTTTACCTGATTGGTATATCAAAGAATATGGTGTTCAGCCATGTATTAATATTGGAACTTCAGGCCATGTAGACCATGGAAAAACTACTTTAGTTGAGGCAATAACGGGAGTCTGGACCAGTGCACACAGTGAGGAACTTCGCAGAGGCATCACAATAAAGGTTGGTTATGCCGATGCTGCATTTTACAAATGTCAGGAATGTCCTGCACCATTATGTTACTCTACAAAACCTGAATGCAACAATTGTGGAAAAAAAAGTGAACTATTAAGAGTTGTCAGTTTTGTTGATTCTCCAGGACATGAAAGTCTGATGGCAAATATGTTATCAGGCTCTGCCCTAATGGATGGTGCTATACTTGTTATTGCTGCAAACGAAAAAGTCCCACGTCCACAGACAAGGGAACATATGCTTGCTTTGCAGGTTCTTGGAATCAAACAGATTGTCTTAGTACAGAATAAGATAGACCTAGTAGAATATAACGATGCGTTGAACAATTATGAACAGATCAAAGAATTCGTATCAAATACGAACGCCGAATCTGCCCCGATAATACCCATATCTGCTCAACATAACCTAAACATTGACGTACTAATAGAATCAATTGAAAATACAATAAAAACCCCACCTCGAAAAAAAGATATTAACCCAATAATGCATGTCCTGCGTTCTTTTGACATAAACAAACCCGGTACACCTGTTAAAAATGTTAAAGGAGGTGTTCTTGGAGGTGCATTAGTTCAGGGAGAATTTAATGTAGACGATGAAATTGAGATCCGTCCTGGATTACTGGATGAAAAAAAATCCAAATATGATGTGATCTATTCGAAAATAACAAGTCTTGGAACCGGAGCAGGACTGGTAAAAAATGTAAAACCAGGAGGATTGATATCGATAGGAACAAAATTGGACCCGACATTTATAAAAAGTGATTCTCTCATAGGGTCGGTAATAGGCAAACCAAGTACTCTGCCGGAAAACATTGACCAGATCTCTATTACAACCAACTTGTTTGATACGGCGGTGGGTACACAAGAATTGATCCGAGTAGAACCCATAAAAATAAAGGAAATTCTGAGATTAAACATAGGAACAGCGGCAACGATAGGTACAGTTACTAGTGCAAAAAGTAAAGAAGCAATCGAAATCAAATTACGAAAACCATTATGTATTTTACCTTCAAGCAGGGTGGCAATAAGTAGAAAAATTGCTGAAAGATGGCGTCTAATTGGTGCAGGAACAGTAAATAAATAATATTAGATATTTGCATACATACAAATGTACACAAATACTTTCTTTTGACATATTAGCATGGTATGTTTTTGTATATTTTAAAGTGGATTTTTGTCAAGATTTATTTGAAAATCAGTACTCATATTCAGTGCTTTTTCTTTCATTAATTCAATATATTCATCATAAGAACTATGAAAACCGCAATGAGTACAAGATACCTCTTTCATATCATCATTAACTGTTGCGTTTTTAGAACACATTACACATTTGGCATCCAATACCATAATTAACATACAGAAATATTTGATTTATGTCTTATGGTGGCAATGCGTAATAGATTAAATTATTCCGACTTGCCTCAACTTTGTTGGAATATATACTTCTGCTAAATATTTAAAGCCATGTTTGAAAAATGCATCAAGTTCACATTTTTCTTTAGTTTTCAGAAACAAATTCAACTCCTTCTGCCATTGTTTATCCTGCAGCCATGGTTTCTTTTTCATATCGTTAGCCCTATTAATATCTTCATCTGATGCGCTCAGTCTTGCAACTTCAGGAATATTATAATCATAAATATCAGAAAACATCATGCCCAAAATTTTTACATCTGGTGTAACAAGTCTTTCACTATCATAACTTAACGATTCACTGCCAATTTTATACCTTAGCGCAATTCCTAAACCCCACGGGTCTGCATCAGCAAAAACGGCCACAGGTTTTTTCCATTTCTCACTTAACATTTTGACCATAATTCTTGTAGCACGGTCAGGTTCACCAGAACCTGTCATTAAAATGGCATTGTATTTTTGAATAAATCCAGATTTTCGTATATTGTTTAATACGGTATCTTTTTCTACAACCATTACAAAATCTGCCTTTACATCTTCAATCTCAACATCAAGAATGTTTGTGGGAATTAATTGAGACGTTGCTCTACTTCCCAGACTGCAGTCGATAAGGTCTCCTCCGACGCGCAATTTGATGGGTCCAGATATCATTCCCTTTGGTTTTGATGTAACAGAGAATTCTTCTCTTGGTATTTTGGTCAATAGTTCTATTGCCTTTATTGCATCGTCAGAATTATCCTGATTTTTCCAGAATTTTTCTTTATTTTTTTCGTCTCCCACGGTACTGAGGGTAGCATAGTACATACCTCTGATTGTACTTTCCATATCCTCCTCAATTAATCTCCTGATTGCATTTGCCATAACAAGATATTGTGAGAAAGTTGGAATTTTCTTGATGGTATCCGGGGATATTTTTACAGTTTTATCGCCGATCGTTAGCATTTTCTTTTCTTTTGACCATAATGTATTATCATATCCAACTTTTGGTAAATCAAGAACAGGTATTTTATGTAGTTCTATAAGGTCTGTTGAAACATTTTTCATTATTTTCTTGATTTTAGTCACTATTTCCTGATGCCTTTTGTTTTGCATCGTCATACCTGTCTTTTCCCCTTTTTATTAAAGCCGTCCATAGTCGTTTGTCCCTGCTGTTTCACATCTGTCTTGTTGATATTTTTATTCTGTCTGACTTTTTTTTTAGATGTACTAATTTTATCATTTTTGATTTCAAATTTAGCTGCTGAGTTTTTATACGTATTTTTGTTGTCTATTTCTGATACTTCATAAATGTGATTATTGTCATCGGAAAAATCCTCCTTTTTAACATGTTTTTCAACAAGAGAAGTAAACGAATCGGACAACTTTTTTTTGTCCACGTTTATAGAATCAGATATAGCATCAACAATCAAAGGAATGTAATGTTTATAAAGTCTGAGCCTATTTTCTGTATCTTTCATTTTTAGCTCCTTTCTGATCTGCGCGCTAACTTTTCTATACAGGTCAGAAAGACATGCTTTCATGTATTTTTTCATCTCCCCTTCAGAAGCGATGCTTTCCTTTCCAGCTGTTTTATAAGGAATCTTGGTAGAGCAAATATGAAAGAAAATATGAAGTGGCAAAAGTTCAACGGTTCTATCTGTTTTCACCTGAGGGTTAAAAAATTGTTCTTTAACTTCTTTTTTCGTTATTCCCATCTTATTAATTTCCACCTCAGAAACTACTTCTCTAGCAACATCGGAGCCTTCATCATATAGCAAAGGGATTTTATTTGCAAATCGAAATAATTTGAACGAACTGATATCCCCTCCGTATGCGATGCCGCATTCGATGATCATTGGTCTGTTATTTACCACGCATGTTCGTTGCGAGTAGGATGTTAATGCAGGTTTTAAAATCTTTGTTTGTATAAGATTTCGATTTTCCTGGGTTTTATCTGCATTATTTGATGAAATTTCTTTGTTTACAACAATAACATATTCAGATGTTATGCCTGTAGTCATAATTTCTTGATTTATAGGACTTAAATGATCGGTATTAGGAGACTGAAAGCGCATGTTTTTGCATACATTTACAACATTTATCAATTCATGTTCATTATATTTATCAGCAGATTTTGTTTCAATTTTTGATAAACTTATAATTTCTTTTGCCTTGTCGCTTGATAACTTTTGAAACGAATTTGATAAAACTCCCTGTAATGTGATCCTTTGATTTACAAAATTTGAAATCGCTTTTTTTAGTGTTTGAAGGTCCATCTCTGCAGGGTGTGGTAAGACCTCTCTGGCAGGATTGGGCATTACCGTGGTTCGGCGTTCAAAATTTATCTTTCCGTCATCACTTTCAAAAGTAAGATTTGCATAAGGATTAATGATACTTGTTTGCGAAATATAATCATAAATTTTATTTTTTGTTACCGGAGGAAGTCTTGCCCTTAGCACCGTTTCTATACGGAATCCATGACGTTCTTTTATTTTAGAATCCCTGCTGTTTGCAGTGTTTTTTTTAGATAGAACAATTGGTTTATTGGTTCCAATATCGGTTCTTAGCTCAAAGAAATATTCATTTGCTTCATCTGCTGATTTAGACCAGACTCTAATTGGATTGTCTGTATCCTTTGTGGAAAATGCTGCGATCATTTTTAATCCAACTCCGAAAAGTCCTCTCTGTTGTTTTTCAATATACTTTCCAGAGGTCAAAAATGAACATACTGCTTCAGGTACCTTTTCCTGTGGAATACCTATCCCGTTATCTTGACATGAAATAATCCACAGGTCATTTTCCTGATCATAAATTTTTAATGATATTGAAATATCGGGTAAAATGTGATGGGTTTCACATGAATCAAGCGCATTTTCTATAAGTTCCCTAACTGCCATATACAATATCCTTTCGCCTGTGAAACCGGCTAGTGCAGAATTATCTACGAAAAATTCTGATTCGGCTTTTTTATTATATTTTATTTTTGCTTTCATTATTTTGTTAACTTTATCATTGATGTTCTTGTTGGTGTGAGAACTATTCTTTTCTACAACGACAGCCTCATTTGTTTTTGGAATTGATGTTAATTGAGTTCTCATCAAACTTTAAAACAAAGAGTTTACTTAATTTAACCTTTTATCTTCAAATTTGAGAACCATAAGGAGTTGTAGAGTTTTTAAGCTCTTTTGGATCGTTTTTAATCTCAATTAAATATCGATTGTTTTTTTTTTCAATAACGATATAGTCTGTTCCGGTCCCAACAACAATACCGTCAATTAAATCTCTAATTTTGACCAATTTGTAATCATAATTATATCTGCCGTTATTTATAAAAAGTTATTTGAAGATATAAAACTCTATTTTTTTTCCTTACTTACTATCTGCATATATGATTTGATGAGATCGGTATCAGATACTCCTTGGATTACGTAATTTTGATTATGTGAAAGTTTAATATCCATTGCTACTGCACTATATGGAATTTCAAATTGTTCGATAATTTTTTCATCATCTGTTTCAAAGTATGGATAAATGTTTCTATTTTCAATCCTAAATCCCCATATCTTTGTTATCCTTCTATGTCCTGAACCACCTCCACGGCCACCAGCAGAACCGCGTGATTCTTCCACCATCAAAATAAAAACAATATTGTCTGATAATAAATTCAAATCGATATCATTTGTGGAAACTATTAATTTCCTATTTGGGAGTTTTATTATATCCTCTATTTGACTTGACAAATTGTTTTTAATATTATGTGGTTTGTTTTAAATTTATGTTCAAAACGATGATAAAATAAACTAGGAAAAATAGAGATCTAAAATATTTAATACTATTTTTCCGATATCGTTATTGACGTAATCCTTGCTTTATCTGGCTCGGTGGGCTGGTCATTACTATGTGTAGTCAAAGAAGCGATTTTATCGACTGTGTCCATTCCTTCAATTACTTTTCCAAATACTGTATACTGATTATCTAAAAATCTTGCATCATCAAGTACAATAAAAAATTGCGAACCAGCGCTGTTAGGATCACTTGTCCTTGCCATTGACAGGATTCCTCTTTCATGAGGAATGTCATTGAATTCTGCATTTATTGTGTATCCGGGACCTCCACTTCCCCACAAAGCTTTATTGGCGTCTGATTTTGTATTGGGGTCACCAGCCTGAATTACAAATCCAGGTTTTATTCTGTGAAATACGATATTGTCATAGAATCCTTCTTTTGCCAATTTGATGAAGTTTTTCGTATGGTTTGGTGCCGCATTCTCAAAAAACTCTATCTTGATTGGCCCTTGTGAGGTTTCCATTAGCGCAATTTCTTTTGAAGTAGTCATATTTGCTTTAATGTTTAAAGTATTATTTAATTCAGTAGTTTTTATTGTATTTTCTGATCTTGCATCGTCCGCAATTGATGATGTCATAGCAGTTTTAGCAGGTATTTTTGGTATGTAATCATGGTTAACTTTGTACACTAAAACCCCAAACACTATTCCTGGCTTCCCCGATACGAAGCTATCAGAACCATATACTAAATTCAATGGAAGGTCTGTCTGGTTAAGTGGGTATTTGTTATCGTCCACATACAATCCAGTACTTCCAGGTGTATATTGCGGTGACATGTTATTTAGAAATTCATCGGTAAATGAGGCATATGCTATTGGAGAAAACGGAATCAATTTACCAAGTAATGTATTGTTCCAAAAGTTTGGTTTGGGAGTAAAACCGTCATTTTCTAAAAAGTCTCGCTCTTCAAATCCACCGATTCTAATAAACCACTGCTTTTTACTCTCATCACCACCGCTTCCCAAAGTGTAGAAACTGGTATCATTTCCACCGCTGATTCTATTTGCTACTACATATACCAAAATATAGTCAGATTTTAGATCCTGAGCTATCTTTATGCCGGTTTGTTCATCACTCATAAACATTTTTGCAATAGTGCTTATTCTGGTTTGATTTATTGTTGCGTTATCCGCCAGACTCGTTTTATTTCCTAAAGTTGTTATCCAATACCCATAGTCCCACCATGAGGCAATGACGGCATTATCTGGGGTATTTTTTGATATCCATTCCAGTGCGTTAATCCAGTCAGGAATGGCGATACGAAATCCTGTTCCTCCGTTTGCAATAGATGGGGGGATATCTGCGGAATCTATCCAATTATAATTTTGTGGGTAAAGATAGCCATTTCTATCTATTAGAGGGATAGAAACAAAGAAAATTATCAAAGATATGAAGACCAGCTGGATTATTAATTGAATATTTGTGGCTGGAGGTGATGTTTTGGTTGTTTTTTGGCTTGCTTTTTTTGTGTCTTTATTCATGTGCTTATATTCATTTTCGATCTCTTTTCTTTCAAGAATATTCCTGGTAACCTCATACAAACCCATGGCCGCTAGTGATATTACCGCTATTGATGAAAACACCATCAATCTTGCGAATGTAGCGCTGACATAAATTCCAGTTATTCCTATAATTAAGAGAAAAATTGAGGTATCTGTTCTCTTGGTAAAAGCCATCCAAGCCCCAAATCCTGCAAATATCAACAGGACAGAATAATCAGTAAAGTAATCTACGACGGTAGGGGTAAAATGTTCTGCCACAGACTGAACCAGTGGATTTTGGGAAGACAAAAAAGGATTTATGGCGTTAAGATATCGGAATGAGGAACTCAGATAAGTGCCACTGGATACTATACCAGCTCCTATTATTATAAAGCCAAGCAGTAAGAAAATCAAATTACGTTTTACCTTTGCAGGATTACTTTTTTTTCTAATTACACATGAAATGATGAAAAATATCATTCCTATTACCAGTGAGATACCCGGAAGTCCAAATACAAAAGAGATACCGGGCCTTGGAAATGCCCCAGCAGATATAATTGTCGATATAGTAAATACGATAATAACTGCAGCTGGAATTGTAATATCCTTTCGTATAAATGGTAAAACGAAGAAAAATATGGAGAGAGGAATGCTAAAATACTGAATCCCTCCCCACGAAGCATTGGCTATGCCAAGTAACAGGCCACCAATGGCTGCTTTAATTATGGCATATTTTATCTGGTTGTTTTTAAGTCCTGAAATAAATAGATAAATTGCACTTATTGCAAGAAACAGACCAAACGGTTCTGATTTGAACCATCCCAAATTTCCCCTTTGAATAATAGATGGAGTAAAGGCAAAAAACAAACTGGCAAATAGGCCTGCAGTAGTTGAACTTAATGTCCTTACCAGTGCAAAGACAACAATTGTGGTCAAAGACCCAATTACAACTGGAAACCAGATAGTAAAGGCAAGCAGAGAACTACCAAATCCAAATAGCTGATAAAGTATCGCAGTTCCAACATGTAGTCCAACCTGAGATGACTTGGCCACATCTCTTCCTTCGGGATACCATGATTGGGTGTCATGCCACTGTAGATAAGATTCTATGCCGTGTTCAACTACAAATTTTGTAGCTCGGTAATCAAAATAAGGATCAAATTCGTTAAGAAAAAATCCGTATTTGATAGGATACGAACGCATAATAAATGCAGTAGAAAATGCAATTGATAGTACCAAGATTACCAGAAGGTGTCTGGTCTTAAATTCAAATGAATTTACACGAAATAGAATTCTATTTGATGAAAGCATGCACGAACATTTATCTAAAATAATCTCCTCTTTTTTAAGGTACCCATCGTTTAAATTTGAAAGTGTTTGTCAAAATCATTTTTGATGTTAATTTTTTATTTTGAAATTATCTTAAAATAATGAAATGACATGGTTTGAAGAAACATGATTGCTAACGTATTGCAGAATACATGAACGGAAGTAGTGTGGTTATCTCTCCGTGAATTGTTACATGTTTTGCAGTTGGATTAATTTTGTTCCAGGACACAGCCTCCCTTACCAGTGCACCACTCAGACTGCCGTCCCATTCATTGGCTGTGGTAAGGTATACTGCATAGTCAAGTCCACCCCTGAATTGATTCCACCAGAGAGTATGGTGCTTAGATATACCGCCACCTAGCATCAACGCTCCTGTTTTTTTTGCATCAAAAATAATGTCTGACATTTTAGTCTGGTCCTTTAAAATATTTAATCTAAAATCACTGTGGTTTTGATTAAATAACCAGAACTGACTTCCTACGGCACCGTCTACAATACCAGGCACAATTACAGGAATGTTATTTTTATTTGCCCAGTACAAAAATGAACTTTCATTTAATTTACTCCCAATGAAATCTATTATTTCAAAAGAACCGACATCTCTTTTTCCACTTTTATAAAATTCATTTAAGATTTTCTGAATAGAGTTTTCTATCAGAGGACCGTAATTTTCCATTGGGATTAATATATTTCCCAATCGATGTATCTTTTTATTTTTTAACTTGTAATCATCCATCTGAAAATCACCTGAATAATATTTCTCAAAAGTTCTGGCAATATCATGGTCCAGTGCACCGCATGTGGTAATTATACAGTCAAACATCTTTTCCTTTATCATATCTTTTATTATTCCCTGACAAAATACGTGTACATTTTCCATCTTCTTTCATCTCATTTAGGATCTTGACACCAGATACGAAGTTTTTACTTTCAAACCCCCCCGAGCTTCCCATCATCTCAATTACTTTTTTAGTATTTTCTGTATTGATTTTTAGATCTTTAACAGGATCTGTTAGGTATTCCTTATTTTGTATTTTTTTTCTGGCATTTTTTTTCAAATCAATATTTTTCAAATGTGCTGTAATATAGAATACATGTAATAAATTTGAATTGAATAAAATAAAGTGTTTGTCTAATTTATAAACAGGCATCTTGTCTATTAAATATCATCTTGGACAGTCGTCATTCTTTTACCGGAAATAAGATAGACCCAAAAGTTATGTCAGCTAACATGACCATAAAGGAACTGGTTGAATTTTACGGCTCCACAGGTTATAATGCAAGAAGACTCTATGAAGCATCAGAAATTCTGAAAACCGCAATAAAACGTGGTGCCACGATAGGTTTAACGCTTGCAGGAGCGATGTCTCCTATTGGACTTGGAAGGATAATCTCCAAAATGATGGAAAATGGATTCGTCGATTGGATTGTAAGTACCGGAGCAAATGCATACCATGATTTACATTTTGCGTATGATCTTCCTGTAAGGCAGGGACATTTTGATGTTGATGATGATGTTTTGTATTCAAAACAGATAGTTAGGATATACGATGTGTACATAAAGGAGATTGAAACACTTCAAAAACAAGACACGATTGTTCAAAACAATTTAAGGGATCTGGACCTGAATAGTCCTCATGGTGTCTCAACATCGGACATTTCATATAGTTTGGGCAAAGCAGCATCGGAAAAATCTCTTTATCCTGACAAATCTTTTATGGTTTCAGCTTTCAAAAATGAGATTCCAGTCTACATTCCAGCAATTAGTGACTCTTCAATAGGTATGAATATAGTACCGCTGCTTTTTGAAAATAAGAATAATAAAAGAAATGGGTTTTTTCCCAATGTAATTTTGGATGTGGCCGAATCTGCAGCAATCCTATGGAAAAGCAGACTATCATGTGGCATTGAGGTTGGTGGCGGTGTTCCAAAAAACTTTTTTCAGCAGACAGGACCGACGCTATACCAGATTCTAAAAATCAAAGAGGGAGGTCATGATTATATTATCCAGCTAACAGATGCCAGGCCTGATACTGGTGGACTTTCTGGAGCTACTTTGCAGGAAGGAAAGAGTTGGGGAAAAATTAAGACCTCCCATAGCGGCAATGTAATAGTCTACGGTGATGCATCGGTATATCTACCGATACTATGTTCTTATGTGTTATCAGAATGCAAACCAAGAAAACAAAAAAGGCTTTATAAAATGAAAGATAAATGGCTTGAGGAGATGAAAAAAGAGTATCTAAAAAAGTAACATATTTACGGTAAAAAATAGCATCTCTTTTTTGGTATTTACATTTATTCTGGAAGAGTAAGAGTACGATGGTCCGTGTCTAAGCTTACCAGACAGATGACGGTTTCATGACGAATCTGTAGTCAAAAAAATAAATCGGCATCATAGATAAATTCAAAATAGAATTTCAAGATAACAAAATCATCTTAAATGAATAGAATCCAGAACATATTGGAAAGATAGAAGACAAATACGTTATTCCTAAATTAATCAGAGCTGTATTTATCATAATCATATTCTAAACAGAAATATCTTTTTTTTAGATAAAATGTCATTATTGACAATATCATTAATCCTGTCAATATCTATCCCATAATACTTGCCTTCAAAATTTCTCAACTTGTTAAATGCCCTGTTTAAGATCGAAAGACATACATCATTTTCATCCTTTTGAAAATGGACAAATGCCGCTGCAATTAAAATGATACCGTTTAGTAATATTTTTTCATCACCAAAAGACTTCTTCCACACATTTTCTAGTTTTTCATGAGCCCACCAGTATTTTTCTTCGTTGAAAAGAATTATTGCTTTTTTTATCAGACCCTCTTTATCATAGTCTAGATGTTCTTCGACTTTTACTATTTCTTTAAAAGATGATATATTTTTCATTGATTCTATAATATCGTTTATATCAATTTGTTCTGACATACTTATATCAAATTCTAAAAATTTATTTGCTATCCTCAGATCACGTATGATTATCTCTTTAGTATCAAATAATCCACGCGCTTTAGATAAAATGGTCCATGACTTGTCTGGAGAAAAGGAATCCTTTGGGTCATTATCAAGATATAGCATGTATCTTTTGGAAGGATTTCCTGTCATAGCAAGTACAATATTATGCTTTCAGATATATGATATTTATTAATAATAAAACCTGTTCTTAAATTGATCAGGATTCATAAATGAAATTGAATAACTCGTAAAATTCACTGAAGAACATATTGGAAAAATAGAAATAGAATATGTATTTTCCTTAAATGATGAACCATAAGACCAAAATTTTTATAAAAATGTCATTTGAATAAAATAATTATGTATTTTAAAATATATACCTGTATTTTATATTTTTTAATAGGATAAATGTCAAATAATCCCGAAATCGGAATAGCTGCTATGTATAGAATAATCAAAAAATCAGGAGCAGAAAGAGTTAGTGATGATGCTGCTGATGAACTTCGTCACACACTTGAAGAATTGGGTATGAAAATTGCAAAAAATGCAGTCGAGTTGAGTTCTCATGCTGGTAGAAGAACAGTAAAAGCCGAAGATATCAAATTGGCGTCAAAGCATATTTTAAATTTATAAACAAATTTTTAAGGTATTTTTCTTACCTATAAATTGCCAGTATTGAAATTCCTTTCAATTAGATTATTTCCAGACTGAAATCTATAGATTTTGGTGAATGAGTTATGCCCCCAACTGAGATCATATCGGGTCCTGCTTTGGCGTAATCTTCCAAGTTTTCCAATGTAATTCCACCAGAAATCTCGATTTTACTTTTATTGCGTATTCCTAGTTTCTGTAGATGGTTTATGGTTCTTTGAGCTTCAGAGTGGGAAAAATTATCTAACATTACAAAATCTGCACCGGCATTGATAGCTTCCACTGCCTCGTCGAGATTTGTGACTTCACATTCTATTTTAATTGCCGACCCCGAGTTTTTTCTTGCTTTTAAGATCGACTTTTTGACAGATTTTGTTACTTTAAGATGATTGTCTTTTATCAAGACCATTTCATCTAGTCTCATTCTGTGTGGAATTCCTCCACCAACAATCACGGCTTTTTTGTCTAGCGTCCTCAAACCGGGAGCGGTTTTCCTTGTTGCAGATATCTTTACATTGGGATATTTTGAGCAAATAATTTCTACGTATTTTCTAGTCTCCGTAGCGATGCCGCTCATCCTCATTATAAGATTAAGTGCTGTTCTTTCGCTTTTTAGTATATCCCTAGTCTTTCCTTCTATTTCTAGTACCTTTCTTTTCTGTTTTATTTTTGTTCCATCATCTACAATTTTTCTGGTTTTGCAATTACAAATCTCAAATACTGTAATTATTTCGTCAATTCCACATAGTATCGCAAAAGATTCCTTTGGCTTGCAAACAATTTCTGCCTTGGATTTACACTTTTCTGAAATAATGCTATTACTGGTGATATCTCCTGTTCCGATGTCTTCCAGTAAAAAATTATATAATTTTTCTCTTAATTCCAAAAAATCCGATAGGCTTTCCATTACGCAACTTTTAATGCATATTTATGAGCCTTTTTGATATCCAGAGTTGTCGCGATTAAAGATTTTTCGGCATCAAATATCAATATAATGCCTGACCAGTTAGGAGATAATTCTGTGGATTTGCATATAGGACAAACTTTCCCTATCGTTATTGCTTTACATTTTTTACATGCATATTCTCTTGCCATTTTTTATCGCTATCCCTTTTTCTTTTCTTTATCTTTATCCTTTGCCGGTTGTTGTGGTTGTTGAGCCTTTTTTACTTCGGCATCAATCCATTCGTAAGCACCCAAAAATGGCTGTCTGCATGTAATTCCAATCTTGCCCATTGCGGCACCCTTTCCTAAACTCACTGCAGTTATTCTGGCTCTGATTTTTGATCCGATCTTTAATGTTTTTGTAGATTGATTAGCTATAATCATACCCTGTTTTATATCACTTTTCAGATAATCATCAGTTATCTGTGAAAGATGTAGAAGGGCATCTGTTGGACCTATTCTTATAAATGCACCAAAATCCGTAATTTCAATTACCTCACCTTCGACAATTTCCTGTATTTTTGGATAAAATGTCAAGGCATCAAATGTAACTTTATGATATGTTGCACCATCTCCCGATACCAATTTCCCAACAGAATTTACATTTGCTTTGATTATCGTAATTACATATCCAAGGTCTGAACTTATCATGCTCTCGTATTTTTCTTTAAGAATTTCTATTGTTGTGTTTATTAACGAATTTGTTAATCTATTTGGTGGGATACGTACCACATCTGTCATGGTTGCAATAGAAAACATTTTAGATGGCTAAGCTATAAACCACTCAATTTATGAACCTTTTGATTATAAATTTTATAACTATACGAGATACGGTATATAATTTTTGATTGTTTTTTATTTATTGATAAATTGTATATGCAGAGTTTAATGAAATAGTAGTGTCAATAATGTATAAGAATTAATGTTTTATTATAATCATTTATACATTTCACAGATGTTTAATATGCTATTTTTTGATAAAATATGAATTGTTGTGTAACATAGTTTTTCGTTATTTATATGAGTAAAATGTCGATGTGTAAAAATTTAACCATTTTTCATAATTTATTCCTGTCGAATTTATACGAAATTGTTGATTTTCATACCTGTACAATACATAAATAAAATACATGACGATATTTTTAAAACAATGTCGATGCATGATTTAAATAAAGTTATTTTGATTTTTTATATTTAGAATAATGGTAACTGTAGATCAAGTAATGTCTTCTCTAAAAAAAGTAGTAGACCCAGAACTTCACAAAGATATAGTTTCTATGGGAATGATTAAAGATTTATCGATTAATGATAATAAAGTATCTTTTACTTTAGAACTTACAACTCCGGCATGTCCTTTTAATAGCGAAATAGAACAGGATGTAAGGAACGCTATTTCTAGCATCGGAGTTTCAGACCTTGATTTAAAGGTAACTGCAAGAGTAATGGAAGGGCGGTCCATCTCTTTAGATGAGCTTCTGCCAGGTGTAAAAAATATAATTGCAGTAGCAAGTGGAAAGGGTGGTGTTGGAAAGACCACCGTAGCAGTTAATTTAGCTATAGCACTTTCTAAAACCGGAGCAAAGGTTGGTTTACTTGATGCAGATATTTATGGACCAAGTGTTCCTCTTATGTTTGGTCTAAAAGATTCACCTCAGGTTGTAGATAATAAGATTCAGCCGCCTGTATCTGAAGGAGTTAAAATTATTTCAATGGGTTTTTTCTATGAACAATCACAACAGGCTGGGATTTATAGAGGACCCATAATTTCAGGAATAATCAAACAGTTCTTGACCGATGTTAATTGGGGAGAACTAGACTATTTAATTATAGACTTGCCTCCTGGAACTGGAGATGCACCGTTAACAGTAGCTCAGACTATCCCAATAACAGGAATTTTGGTGGTCACAACACCACAGGAAGTTGCAATGAATGTTGCAGTAAAGGCTATTGGTATGTTCAACAAATTAAATGTTCCAATCATCGGTGTTGTAGAAAATATGAGCTATCTTCAATGCCCTGATTGTAATAGTCAAATTCATATCTTTGGAAAGGGAGGCGGACAGAAAATAAGCCAGCAATATAACGTACCATTTCTTGGGGAAATTCCATTGCATACACAAATTATGGAGGGAAGTGATATAGGTAAACCAATTACAATTTCTCAACCTGAATCTTTGCAAACCAGCGCAATTATGAAGATTGCAAAAAATGTTGCCGGACGAGTAAGTGTTATTGCCGCAGAACTCAAGCAGAGCGAAGAGTCTGAAAATTCAGATTCAGAGAATGATAAGACAATTCAATCTGGTTCCAATCCAGAGGCTGAAGTAAAAGTTCAAACTACTGAATCAAAAAATGTGATCTGATTTTATTTAATGGCACTTACACAGGAAATTCTTAAAATTTTAAAGAAACCTTTTGGGTTGCTGATCCCAGACCAACAAGTAACAAAGGAGATTATTGAATACCATATTTCAAAATCAAATAAATTTATTGTATCTGTTGGAGATACTACTACAAACAAATTATTGTCTTTTAACATAATACCTGATATCGCCGTTGTGGACGGAAAAGAAAGACGAATGACGACTAGCATATTAAAAATATCAGAACAAATAAGCCTTATGAAAAAAGATAAGAATACCAAAAGTAGAACAGACAGTTTATCAAATAAAGGTTTTGAAGACGGTCTGAAACTAGCTGAAGTTTATTGTGTAAATACTCCTGGTTCGATTTCAAAAAATGCTGTTGAAACCATTAAGGATGTCATATATAAAAAAATGATCACCCAGATAATTGTAGATGGGGAAGAAGATTTACTGGCCCTTCCGATTTTTTGTTTCTCGCCGATAGGTACGGTTGTTTTTTATGGTCAGCCATTAGAGGGTCTTGTGGTAGTGCATGTTGATGAGAAAATAAAAAAGATATCTGAGGACTTAATAGAAAAAATCGGTGTTATCTAGACAACAGCAGACATGATAGATATTGGGAATGATGATGTGGTGGCTGTATGAGTTATGATTTAAAATACCAAAGTCTGACCCTTAATCTATCGATGCAAATAAACACGCCAGAATGCATTCACACAGATTCTAGATCTATGAAATATCTAGAAATTTTTCATGGTTTTAAATTTAAAAGTGGTTGATGATAAATAAAAATTAAATTAATACATAATTTAATAATCTGGTGATGTCTTTTATCCCTTCTTTAATCATAGCCGGAACCTCCAGCGGTGTTGGAAAAACAACTATCACTTCTGCAATACTGTATGGTCTGAAAAAAAGAGGATGGAAGATTCAGTCATTTAAGGTGGGACCTGATTATATTGATCCGTCATATCATACACATATAACTGATATTCAGTCACGTAATTTGGATTATTGGTTGATGGGAAAAAAAGGAATAACGAGAACATTTTATCAGTATGCTAAAAATGCAGATATGGTAGTAATCGAAGGAGTTATGGGTTTGTTTGATGGAATAAGTGGAGCAAACAATCTTGCCAGCACTGCGCAGATAGCTGAGATATTGGATATACCGGTAGTTTTGATTATTGATGCAAGTAAAGCAGCTAGGTCTATTGCAGCGGTAGCATATGGTTTTTTAAATTTTGATAAAAAAATCAGGATCGTTGGTGTTATAATAAACAAGGTAGCGAGCGATAAACATGAAAAAATTATTCAGGAAGCGTTTGAAGATAAAATAAAAGTTCCAATTTTAGGTTTCATTAAAAGAGGAAATGAACAGAAAAATCTTAAAGAGAGACATCTTGGTCTCGTTCCAACAAAAGAATTAGACGAGATTAAAAAGAAAGAATTTGTACAGTCAATAAAAAGTATCGCAGGGGAGCTAGATCTAAATAGAATAGAAGATATGATGTTTGATAAAAAAAATAGAAAGTACAAAAAAATAGAAAGATTTAAAGTAAAAATTAATAATGTTAATTATAATGCAGTGGTCACAAAAATTGCTGTCGCCCTTGATGCGTCATTTAATTTTTATTATCCAGATAACTTGGATATTCTAAGACGTTATGGAGCTGAAATTGAATTTTTTAGTCCACTTTACGATTCAAAATTACCAGATAACTGTTCCGGATTACTAATTGGAGGTGGATTTCCTGAAATTTTGGCAGAGGAACTTGAAAAGAATCATCAGATGATAAAAATGTTAAAAGATAAAGCGTCAGACGGAATTCCAATCTATGCGGAATGTGGTGGATTAATGTATTTGACAAAATCCATTACAGAAAATTTCAACAGTATGGATGCAAACAAAGGTGTTAAAAAAAGGAAGATGGTAGGACTTGTAGATGCAGATACTGTTATGACCAATAAATTGACTTTAAATTATACACTGGCAGATGCAGTAAGCCAGAATTCTATTGCTGGCAAAATAAATTCTGTTCATGGACATGAATTTCATTATTCAAAAATAGAAAATATTCCTAGAGATGCTAAATTCAATTACATAATGAAAAGAGGTGTAGGAATTACCGGAAATCATGATGGTTTTCTAATCCACAATACATTGGCTTCATATATGCATGTTCATTTTTTTAATCAAAAGATCCCGAAAAGAATAATCAAAAACTGTTTGACATATGATAAAAAATAATTATTATTTTTATTTAAAAAGGATAAAAGAATCCACTATCTCGTTTCCTGAATTTTTATGAAAATTTCCTTTCAGTATTTGTCCAAACGTATCTTCTGTAAATTCTATTTCTAGAAACCCATGGGCTTTAATCTGTGTTACCACATAATCTGCCTTGGCATGTAACGGATACAGTCCGGCACCGCCAGTACCGACAGTTATAAAGATTGGATTTTTCTTGTCACGGGCATCATAACTTTTCTTCTCTCTTTCAGTTACAGTTGGTTTATCTCTTTTATCATCATTATATTCGATTGGAAAAGTTCGTTGATAGTTATGATTATGTCCACTTAATACTATATCTACACCATATTTATCAAATAAAGGATGATATGCACTTTGGAGACCACCGTTACCATCATGTTTACTATCGGAGGAATAAAAATTTCTGTATCCATATACAATAATCCAATCAATATCTTTATCCTGTGATGTTTTTTGGAGATCATTTTTTACAAATTTATACTGTTTACTTTTTTCATCATTGGGAATTTCAGTTGCCAGTGCCAGAAAATGTACGTTGTTATAATCAAATGAATAGTATTGCTTGTCCAGACCAAAAGTTTTTAGATATTTTTTTACTTGTTTTGGTCCTCCAAGGGAAGACTTTACTTCATTAAATCCCATAGACACCTTTACATTGTCTAAGTATTTCTTTGGAAACATATCAATCCAGCATGAACCACTTTTTTGATTTGAAAGGTCCCCCAGTGCAAGGATTAGTTCAGGTTTTTCATCTATCATATTGTCTATGGTTTTTTGTGCATCATTTTTACAATTAAAGTCGCTAGCTACTACAAGATTAAAATCTTTTGATTGAGATTTATCATCGTTATTATCAATGGCAAAAATGGTAAAAAAAGTATTTTCTAGATTCAATAACAATGTAATAGATAACAATGTTAATGATAAAACGACAAATTGTCTTTTATCCAAAATCAGACGAGTATTATGACTGAGCATTAAACAATACCGCTCAGATTCATTTTTTTTCACATACATTTAAATTTTTGGCATGGTACGCATTTTTGATATTTGTATAATGATTTAAATAGTATTAGGGATTGTAATGTTAGGTTTGATGTGATATATTGTTATTTGATATCAGGTTTTTGTTCGTATTGTTTGAATTCTTTAATTCTTTTCTTATTCGGTGTATTAATAGGGTAATTTCAAGACTGGTAATTGAACAAAGGACAATTTACTGTATTTTCATTCTAATTAGGATATAATCTGGACTGTTATTGATTTAATTATATAAGATTATTGTCATGTAGATATAATAAAAACTCAAATAATCCAGTTTGTAATGCTTGGATATACGTATCTGTTTCTTTCCATCAATTGCTTTAAACCGTTAACAGAATCTTTCGACTTTTTGTCTTTTTGTTAATGCTAGATCTTTTAAATTTATCTCTGTACTAATAGGTATCAAGAGATGAATGCAACACAAAATCTTAAAAATGATCATATTACGATAAGAAGAGTCAAAGAAATTGCTAAAAGATGTTCAAACAATCTTTATGCAAACCAACATGTACCGATAGAAGATATAGAGATTATCTCTGTGATAATAGAGGAATTTGTAGATCATTTTCATCATGGGAAGGAAGAAAAAGCGTATTTTCCAGATACAAAAGATAAGGATGGATTTGCAGAAGATATTCGGAAATTCTTAATTGAACATGAATTAGGAAGAAGAATAGCAATTATGTTGAGAAGAGAATTAAATGAATGCAAAAGGAGGATGAAAGAAACGTCTTTAAAAACAAATAAACTTGATTATATTATAATGGAGCCAGTAGCCAGATTCTTAAAATCATACGCAGTATTTATTGATGACCATACAGGAAAAGAAGATAAATTCTTTGATCTAATAGAAGAAAGAAATGTAATATCAACTAAGGAAGACGAAATGTTATTGAAGCATTATGAAATGTGCGAGAATGAAGCTGGAGGGGAAGCACGAATGCAAGAAATGATAATATTGATTAAATATCTAGAAGAAAGAGAATGGATGAAGGATAGATAAATAAGATTACATGTGAATAGCGGGCACAGAATTAAGCCAGCACAAGATATGAGGATCTCGTTGCGGTAATACAAGTTTTATGAAAACGGTTAGAATTGTAGAGGATTATTATTTTGATGACCTTCAGAACTGTTATTCATAAATAATCAAGTCACAGATTGTTTTACAGTTGACTTTGTAATAAAAAAATCTACTTTTTGATGGTTGTTGATAGTTTTACAGCGGTCTTTAAAATTTTCTATTTTTACAATCAGCATACAAAATATTTGAACCTTGAGAGTTGTTGGATCCAGTTTTTTAAGATATAATTTGATGATTGGAATTTCTATACTAAAAATTGATATAATGTGGAACATATCTTCAATTAGTTATTTTATTTTGTATCCATATACAGGAAAATGCCAAATGCTAAGTTTAACCTGCAGATAGTAGGTGAAAGAATTATTTTAAATAAACGGAACTGGATTTTACATACAATTACAAATAATAATATCCGTACTCATATTATAAACCAATCATGAATAGTTATAATGATACTGCCTATGACATTGCTGATGACGCAATAACATTAGATGTTAAAGACAATATTCTGAATGCGAGAAATGTTATGATGAAGTATAATATCAGTAGAATTATCATAACTGACAACAAAATGTTAGCTGGAATCGTTACTGAAAAAGATATTGTACGTTTTCTATATTCATCTAAATTGAATAGACGGCCACAGGAAATAATGTTAGATGAAGTAATGGGAGAAAAAATACCCATCACGGTAGATGAAAAAACTCGATTAATATCATGCGCCAAAATGATGTTGAGTAAAAACATTAGCTCGTTAATCATAACTCAAAAGAATTCAGCAGATATCAGAATCTTAACAAAAACCGACATAGTTGAATACTATTCAAGATTTTATAAAAGAGTAAACAAGGTTAAAGATTATATGACTACTCCGGTATTATCAATTTCACAAGATGAACTGGTAAGTGAGGCAATGAGACTTTTGTTTGAAAACAAAGTTTCCAGACTTGTAGTAATAAAAAATGATAAAGCTATCGGAATCATTTCTAGACGTGATTTGATTCCTCTGAGCAGTTTAATGAATTCGTGGATTGAGAAATACCAAAAAAATCAAGTTGGTTTTGATACTGTCATAGGGAATATCAAAGGAATTATTATTGTAAAAGACGTTATGCGAAGTTATTTAATTACAGTTTCAAGTAACGATGACCTATCAGATGCAGCAAAAATAATGACTAGAAATAGGATAAGTGGACTTCCAGTAGTAGATAAGAATTCAAATTTAAAGGGAATAGTGACCAAAACTGACGTAGTAAGAGCTTTTTCCAATTTATCATAGATGCTACAAAGTTTCTGAAATGAAATAAAGATGTCAGAGAACTTTATATCATAAATTGAGTCAAATTTGTAGCACAAACAACTGGCCCCAGAATGTATAAATATTTTGCCACTTGCAATTGACTTTCATTTATGGTAATATATTGTAGTAGTGTATTGATCTTGCAACAGAAATTGCTGTTCCAATTTTTTAGTCTTATTTTTAAATAGCAAGATATTGAAGCTAGATTTTTTTATGTTACTTCCTGCTCAATCCAATTTTTTAAAGCAGTGTTCATCATTTGGAAACTTTCTTCTATATCAGAATCCATTTTTTTAGGTGTAAAACTGGAAGCAATTCCAGAAAATACCTCCTTGTTGATAAATGTTACCGACTTATTATCTATTTTTTCAATTTTTAATACACGTTCCCCTTCGAATAATGAAGATGATAACAATTTTCCCTTCCACCTGATCTCAGAGGGTTTTTCCATTTTGGTAATTGTCGGATGATATGTTCTATTCCTTCCGGATTTGAGATGTAACTGTAATTCAATTTTCTCGCCCGTTTTTGGCTGGCCTGTAATACTTACGATGAATGGATTCCATTTTGAATAATTATGAAAATCAACAAGTACATTCCAAAGTTTTTCTGGGGTTGAATTGATTATGATTTCTGTACTAATTTCTTTTACCATTTTTTGACTAAATTCAATATATAATACAAAGTTTTTAAAATTTTTGTTTTCAGTTCAATATAACTAGGGAAAA
>QCWD01000144.1 GCA_013114725.1 Nitrososphaeraceae archaeon
TCATTATCAATAACAAGAAAAGCTTAGAATTTGAAAAAGAGATTGAAAATTCAAAAAAGACGTTACTTGAAACTGATGACACTTCACTTAGATATAGCGAAAAAACAAAAGTGTTGTCAGATATCATGTTAGAGGATTTTGTAATTGCCAAGATTAAGAATTCAGATTATAAAAACATGGTTTTAGGAACAGTAAAAGATTTGGTAAGATGGGAGCAAAAATATGAGAGAGCGATATTGGCTGCTGCTTCTGAACTTATGAATGCGATGGTTGTAAACAAAACTGAAGAAATGGCAGCAATTGCAGAGTATGTGAAAATGAAAAATTTACCGAGAATTAAAATTATTCCCCTTGATATAATAAAAAAATATAATCAAGAAGATATATTTGAAGAAAAAGATTTACTCCATATAGGAAGGTTATCCGATTTTGTTATCTCAAAACATAATGAATTGGTTAGTTTTGTATTTGGTAATACTGTAGTTACAAGAACTGCATCTGATGCATATTTATTATCAAAAAAAGGATATAAAGTGGTTTCAATAAACGGCGAATTGTTTGACCCTAATTCTGAATTAGTGACACTTGATTTTGGAACAAAGATTCAAGATATTACCAGAGACATACTTCTATCGGAATCAATTGAGAAATTGAGGGAACTGGTAGTAAAATTAAAAAACATTATTGAAAATAAAATTCAAGAGTATAATAAAATACTATACGCAAGAGGTAAAATTGAGTTAGAAAATGCACAAATTGAAATACATACTAATGAAATACAGAACCAGATAGAGGATAAAAAAAAGACTATTGAAAATTGTAGTCAAGAAAATATTCAATTGAATTTAGAAAAAGAATACTTAAAAAAAGAAGAAATGGATATGATTGAAGAAATTGAAAAATACACCAACAGAATAGAAAAAATTGAAAAAACCGCCGGCATGTTGTTTCAAAAAATTAATTCCATCAACGATTCAAGATTTAGGAATCAGTTAGCAGAAATATCTGTTAAAAAAAATCAGATCTTGAAAACCATTGAAAAAATAGATTTACAAAAACAACAAATCATGATTCAAGATACATCATTGAAAAATGAATATGAATCAAATCAGGAAAAAATAAAATTGTTGTTTGATGAAATTAAAGAATTAAAAGAAGAGTATATCCGACGAGAAAATCAAATAACACTATTTAATCAGAAACTAGACGAAAATGAGTTAGCATTGGAAAGTTTACGTGACAAAGAACAAGAATTAATAGACATGTCAGGTGATTCTTATTCTGTTTTACAGAATTTTGAACAAAGACTGAAAATATTGTATGATGATGAAAGAAGACTTTCGAAGGAAACAAATACATTAGAAAAAGAAATTGCGTTATTACAAAAAGAATTATCAACTCTGGCCAATTTAGAAAACAAATTATTAAACGACTTGATGTGGTATGGACACAAAGAATTACTACATGAAGATTACGAAGTCGGTGAGATAATAAATGCTTTGGAAGAGGAATTCGAATTATTAAAAAGTCAGATAAATCTGCGCGCAAGTGAAACCTATGTTCAAGTTATCGAAGGTTATAGAGGAATGTCCCAGAGAAGAAATGAATTAGAAAAAGAGCGAAACTCCATTGTTTTATTTGTTAACGAAATAATCAAAGAAAAGGAATCAATGTTCATAGCTGCTTTCAAAAAGGTAAATGAAGACATCCAAAGTATATTTTCTAAAATAATAGGAGGAAGTGCTTGGCTTGAAATAGAAAACGAAGAGGATATTTTTGGAAGTGGTGTAAGACTAGTAGTACAATTTCCTGGAAAACCAAAAAGAGAATCAACATCACTTTCAGGAGGCGAGAAAACTATGGCAGCTACTGTATTTTTGTTGGCACTACAAACCATAAAACCCTCACCATTTTATCTGATGGATGAGGTTGACGCACACTTAGATGGACAAAATACTGAAAGATTATCAAATATATTATTTGAGAGAGCGAAAAATAGTCAAATAATAATGGTTTCATTAAAAGATAGTTTAATTTCCAAAGTGAATCAGGTATATGGAGTGTATCCAAAAAATGGTGTTTCTCAACTTGTAAAATACAAATTTCCACAAAATTACACACAGGATAAAATATTGAGTATTGAACAAAAATAGTTGTTAGTATTTTTGTTATAGATTTCAATATTTGATACCCCTCCTCCCTCTCTGTAAAGTCATCTCATGTTTTTATTTTAACAATTTATGAATAAGTTATGCAGAAATTAAGGCAAATGGTAAATAAAAAAATTAAGTTGTTAGAATTTTCTTCCAATTTAGCTGACGAATATTTTTATTGGAACGAAAATGATCTAGATTTGACAACAATTCAAATAAAATTATTAATTTGGACTTCAACTATGCTAGAAAAATCAAAATCGATAACACGGGTAATATGTGAAATAAATAAAAGAATTGAATTTTTAGAATTTGAACGAAAACAAATCCAAAGTCAGGATGAGAAAATTGTTGTTGAGCGAAATATCGAAGTATTAGAATATTGCAAATATCTCATTAATAGATATGATTCCTCTTAATTTATTGCATTGTTTTCATACAAGAAGCATTTTACCTGTTGGTCGTGACTGCGTTTGATGAAAGTTGGTGGATTTTTACAATTATCCATAGCAAAAATACACTTGTTATAAAATATGCACCCTCCCTCAGCAGTATCTACGGTAGACCTATCCACAATTTTAATCTCTTTAGTTTTTTTAAGGTTATCTGGATTGAATTGTGAAATTGCATCTATTAATGCTTGTGTATAAGGATGGAGTGGATTTTTGAGAATTTTTGATAGATTGCCATATTCAACAATTTGACCTTTATACATGAGAGCGATGTTATTACCTATAACGTTAGAAGTTAAAAGATCGTGTGTGATATACAGAAAAGAGATATTATGTTTTTTGCGCAAATCATCCATTAAAGACAAAATTTGAAATCTTATATGCGTGTCAAGCATGGAAACTGGTTCATCGGCAAGTATCATTTTTGGTTTTAAAACTAATGCTCTAGCAAATCCAACACGTTGTCTTTGTCCACCCGACAGCATATGAGGATATTTCTCTGCAATTTCCTCAAATGGTTCAAGTTCAACTTCTTTTAAAGTATTTAAACAGGCCTCAATTTTTTTATCTTTTGATAATTTTTTTTCGTGTATGTTTAAAGGTTCCAACAAAGAATCAATAATTTTCAATCTAGGATTTAATGAAGAATATGGATCTTGATGAATCATATGTATCTGTGACCTGTAGTGGAGAATATTTTTTTTATTAATTTTAGTTATGTCGCGTCCATCGAAAATAATTCTCCCAGAATCAGGCTCTATTGCTTTCATTATCAATCTAGCCAAGGTAGTCTTACCCGACCCAGACTCTCCAGCTAAAACAAGAACTTCACCTCTTTTAACATTGAATGTGACATCATCTACTGCTCTTACAATTTTTCTTTTCTTTTGAAAAAGATTTAGAAATGTATTATTTAAAATAAAATATTTTTTTAAATTTTTTATTTTTAGAAGATAATCGTCAGATTCATCTTCTTTTTGAATATCAAAGTGACTCATAGACAGATTAGAGATTTTTAGATAATTGAAATTTAAATAAGCTCTATCTAGAAAAAGAAGAAATTATTTATTAGATCCAAAGATTTTATCAAAATAATCTGATTGTTCCTTGGTCATCTCTTCAGTGGCCTCTGTTTCATGAATTCTAGCTAACTTTCTTGCCAATTTCTTTTTATATCCAAGTTGCATTTGTCTTGCAATTTGAATACGCTGTGCTTGAGGTGAACCTGCGCCATGCATCGATTCGGTCAGATAGCCTACAGCATTTCTTCCAAGTGTCATGTTCTCTATTAATCTGAGTATACGCATAGTGGACCAGTAACTGGACCGCGAAAATCTTTTTCAGATGGCATGGTGACTACCAATCCTCCTGCAATATCTTGTGCCAATCGTCCAATCTCGTATGGATAGCGGGTAACGTTGTGTTTACACACGTTAGCAAGCATGTCATCGTTTTGAAAATTACCAGATGCAGTTTTATGCGCCTGATATGATGAAGCAATCCCGGCAGCAAATATAGTTTCGTTAAGGTGAGTCATTTCAACCAGTTTATCTTTAATGTGGGAAGCATTTGATATACCGTTATAATCAGCAACGGATGCAGCAGCACCTATCAAGACGTCACCTAAACCGGTTTTGCATACATAACTGCGACGATGATAACATGTAAATCGTTCTACAAGCATGGAAGCAAATTCAAATTCACCATCCATGAAAATAAGTTCATTAGGAATGAAAACGTTATCTAAAATTATCAATGCTTCTTGACCAGAATATTTAGAATTACCAGCATCCAAATCACCATCTTCCATACTGCGAGTATCACATGATTGTCTTCCATAGATATACGTAATTCCAGGAGCATCAACAGGAATAGCCCCCACTATTGCATAATCTTTATCCTCTTCTTTTAATCTCATCGTAGGCATTATTATTATCCAATGTGAATTTATACATCCAGTTTGATGTCCCTTTGCCCCGGTTACATAAACTCCTTTGTCATCTCTTTTAACCACATGAACAAACAAATCAGGGTCCTCTTGTTGAGATGGTGAAAGACTTCTGTCACCTTTTACGTCTGTCATTGCACCACCTATTACTAAATTATCTTTATGAATATTTTTTATAAAATCAATCAATCTTGTATGATAATTTGTATTATGGTTTTTATCGATTTCATATGTAGTAGAATATAATGAATTTAATGCATCCATTCCAACACATCGTTGAAAACAGGTTCCGGTCAATTGACCTAATTTTCTTTGCATTCTATTTTGATTAACTAAATCTGTTGCATTCTCGGCTATATGTAAAAATCGATTAATATTTAACCCAGATATTGATGATTTTGCTGTAGCTAATTCTGGTTCAGTATTGGCCAAATCATATGTTTCAGCAACTGCATTTATAGACGGCCTTATCATCGGATGGTCAACAGGTTCTTTTATCAACTCACCAAAGAGATAGACTTTAAGATTTCTATTTCTAAGACTTTCAATGTATTCTTCACCAGATTTAATAGGCATGTTTTTTATTGGTTTTTGATAATATTTATGTTTTCTTAATATAGCGGTGAGGTCATAGTGATCTTATTTCACATATATATTAAAATGTATGACAGTGTATATGATAGTAATTTTTTAATTTTTGTTATCAAAAAAAATAACTTTCCATGAGGATATATAAAAACAATACCATGTCTGATCGGTTCTGTTAATTTAAGATAATTTCTTCACCTCCTAATTCTATTTTGGATCTATGAATTTTAATATCATTATACATTAGTACGTAAAATGATAATCAATTATGGGTATATTCCAGATAACAATTTGTTTTTCTATTATAGTGATAGTAATCATCAAATCCTTCTATTCTATCTTTGAACCTTTATCAAAAATTTACGCTATTTATTATCAAAAGTTTTTCATAATGTGAGTGCAGATAGTTTTAGTCCCAGTGCAATGCAGGCTTCTGGATACCATGTACTTGCATCAGAGTAGTCAGGATGGCGTCCACATTTTTGTACTAATGATTCTATGAATTGCACTGCAACAAGCATATTTTTACGCTCACTTTTAACTAAAAGATTCCTAAGATAGTCTTGCAACTGGTTCAGTAGAAATCCACAGAAAGTAGTGTTTCCATCCGATCTGTTTTTGATAAAAAATCGTCGACGATAAATGCAGAAACTCTTTCCTTCTGTAAATTTTTTAGCTAATAAACCAAATCTCTTTATCCAGTTAAGACAGACACGTAACTTTTATCATCAGTAAAAAGGATAAGGCTTTACTGGTATCTCGTAAACTCAAACCTAAAAAATTAGATACAAAGAATAGATTACTACAATGGTGGATGTTCTGTTTCGTTCAAATCTAATAGTCATAGATTAGAAATAGAACATTCACAGCCAGAGATCTTTCGTAAAGTTAACAGAGCCGTAGAATTAAATAAATTTTTATTATAATTTAAATTACATAAAACTAAGAATCTAATGAGAC
>QCWD01000145.1 GCA_013114725.1 Nitrososphaeraceae archaeon
TGACCCATATGCCACTAAAGATTCTTCTTGAATTATTTTGATATCTGCATTGGAATCTGTGCGTCTTGCTTTTGAAGCAGCACTTGTTCCTGCAGCCACACCTCCAATGATTAAAATTTTTCTTTTGGAATTTTTAGGATTCATTGTATATGCTTATTTTTGTATGTTGAATAATTATTTTTTTGCAAAATTATTATTGGTTCTAACGTATTATATGTTATTATAATATATTGAGTCAAAATTATTGAAATAATGTTGATAACAAGTTAGTGGCTAAAGACATTCAGAAAGAAATTCATAATTATAGATTGTCAGATATACTAGAGTTTAAAAAATGCTGTTAATACAAGATTACCAAGAAAGTTTCAAAATAACAATCGTGAAATCCACCGGTCGATCCAATAACTGCTAGGTTCTTGAATAAAGAAATCGAATTATATGAGAACTTTTATTCTGTTTGTGATACATGCATCAAAGCAAGAAAATTTAATGGTTAATTAAAATAGGTTATAAGATTACAAGTATAACATAATATTTTTTATTTGTCACTCAAATTGGTAACTGAATTTTGATAATAATACAATTTGATATTTGTTAGTACGTCTTTAAAATTGTGATAATCGTATATTAGTCAATTATTTTCTTTATCATAGACTATTAAATTAAAGAAAATATCTGTTAGATTCATATCTTATTTACTAACTTTACTGTCTCTTTTTTTGTACTGAGTTGATTAAACTAGATACTTTCTAAATTCATACAATTATACTACTTTTGTGGAAAATACCAGTTGTTTTTACGTTCATTCTGCTGTAATAGATCTTCTTTCACATCAATTCTGCATATATCTTGTTCAATGGTCATGTTTTTTTTACTATGTATCATATCGGATATCAAATGTCGATTTATTAAAAAATTATATTAATTATCATTTTATTTACATATATTATACCGCAATCTAATATTAATCCATTTTAACATTAGCATTTTGCAAATTAATTCAAGAAAAAAATAGTTATCAAAGTTTATTGAAAATATATATATAGATTTATTTCACATTACAATGATTACATTTTGCCAAAACTGAATTCTGATGGTAACATAATAATTTTTCAAATTTCTCTAGTTATCCTGATTCTAATTATTTTATTTACATATAATTTAAAAAATAGTTATCTTACTACAACTGTATTAAATAATAAAACAGAATTTATCGGTGTCAATATGAAAGGCAAATTTACAAGCTTAAATTACGAGAGATTTTCCGAAATTACCTTTCCATCGGACTATTATGAAGAAAGTTTTAAACTTATAAAAAATATCGGGATGAATCATGTCAGATATGTCTTTTATTGGGAAGCATATGAACGTAATCCAGAATTATTTATTAATGAATTAGAGAAAGTTGCTTCAACAGCTGATAGATTGGGATTAAACATCATTTATGATAACCATCAATTTCATACCTCTAGTTGGTTTGATCAAAGAGGTACTGGGTTTCCGAGTTTATTAATCGATCCAACAAAATATTCCTATGATTCTTCTAACGGTAACATTACCAATTTGTATATAAATAATTGGTGGACAAACTGGTGGAATGATAATATCAAAGGTCCTAACGATGAACATGGATGGATACTTCAAGCAAATTTTTTAAAAACCGTAGTAAAACTACTGGATACCCATCCAAGTACATTAGGATATGAAATACTAAACGAACCAACCATTAATGTGACAAGTCAGTGGCCAAAAGTAGGAAAATATTATAGATTTATGGCTGATCAATTAAGAGAGCATACAAATAAAACAATAGTTTTAGATATGACTATTCCAATCAAATTTTCAGACATAAATCTGAATATGACTTCTTCGAATATGGCAGTGATTATTCCAACAAATCATAAAAATCTAGTATTTAAGATATCATTATATGGTCTTCCAGACATCAATAAATTTCAAAAAAGAAAATTAGATCTCCTTACGGATGTCTCGCATACTGCAAATATTCCATTATACATAGGCGAATGGAATGATATAACACGTGAAGAAATTGCTAATTCAGGCAAATCAAATATCAACATAACTGCAAGCGACCTTTTACAAAACGCATCCGATAGTTTTGTTAACGAATTCAAACACATGGATTTATGGGGATGGGCTTTTTGGAATTGGAATTACGTAAATACACCTCCTCAGAATTTCAATTTGATTAAAGTTATAGATGGAAAAATCATTCCTACAAAATATTATGAAATTTTAAGAAACTCTATGAATAAATATTATTCAAATTCTGAAAATTAATTAGCTTATTGAACTCATAGTTGCCTTTTAAATAATTAATAAATTCCTTAGAAATTTGTTTTTACTTAAGATACTTGTTCCTTGGTTTGGAAATTAACTTGTACTCAAACAGTAGATGAAATGATGTTAATCATATAGTTACTTGATAGTACATGAAAGGTATGAAAAGTATACATAATTTTTTAGATTTATGTTATCAAACGTCGAAAGACAAATTCTTACAAATTTCTATTCTAAAAGATCTAATAAAACAACAGATGATGTTATTTCCATAGTCTTGACTATTGACTACAATATTATAATAGCACTTGCAGCACGGTATTCCTTCTATTTTATTTGTATTGCAAACGCAGAGTAAATTATTGGTCCAACATGTACAGATGAGGGTAAATTATTATTTGAAAAATCAAATGATACGTTTCAAAGAATTATCAAAAACACGCCGGCCGATATTTTTTACAATTTCGTCAATCTAATTAATCAATATTACAAATGTTGTATTTTATTATATTTCATAAACATATTATAATAGAATAATACTGTCATTCATTTTTAAAAGATATACATCTACATTCCGATATCTATATTTGCATATTATATTTATAAAATCCTTCTTTTGGAACAAATTTGTTCCACAATCCCCCAAGGCGATTGTTTTCATGCGGTGTTTATGATTTAAACTTATTTAAATGAGTATTCACACAAAAATGAAGAGTATAAGGTTAATTGGGAAAAAATTGAGTTTATTGAAATATTTTATCCTATCCGTATGTTTTTTCTTCGACTATTCCGTATATTTTGTTGTCTCCAAAGTGAATATCAATTTTTGATGGATCTAGCCAAATGGTAATCAAGGTGTTGTTATAAGAAGTAATTGAAGTAGGAACTTCTGTTATTTCTTTTTCTTTCATATTGATACTTGATGTCCCATTGAATACTTTTGTAGTATTGTTTGGATATGAAATTGAAGATAAAACAAAGTTAGTTATCGAATGAGTATGTTTAGCAGTACCGTCTACTTTGATCATTTCTATTGGAGCAGTGAAAATGGCCGAAATATTTCCGCCAGATTGTGTCATGTTTAACAAACTTGCTTTAAAAATTCCTGAAAGTATCCATTGATCTTTTGTATTATCATCTTCGACAACACCAACTATTTTTCCCATCTTAAAGCTCAGATCGATTGGACTTGGAGGAAATGCAACTACGTTGTTAAAAAATGGTATCAAAATTATGGTACTAATGGCAACTGTCATAATTGTCAAAATCAAGTTGTTTTTATAATTTTTTGTCATCTTTACTAATATTTTGATTGTTTCTCATTATTATTTTTTTGCAAAATTAATATTAACTACTTTGAAAATACAATGGTTCTGAATTTTAATTTGTTCAATTTTTTCCAGTTAAAACGATAACATTTTATATATTCTCTAGTTGATATACCAACATGAATGTAAAATCTGTTATAATTTTGAGTAGTTTGATGGCTTTATCCTTAGTTCTAAGTAGTGTTTCGATCGGTTCTGCATATGGATTTAGCAAATATGAACACACTGCAAAATGGGGTGAAAAAGG
>QCWD01000146.1 GCA_013114725.1 Nitrososphaeraceae archaeon
ATTTAATATCAGGAGTTTCGATTCTATTTGTATCTGATTTTGTAGACTATTTCCTGTTAAAAGGAAATCCGATTAACAAGTTGAGTAAAATATTTCATTTGTCTGCATTTTCAATGATTTTATGGTCTTCTGTGATTATTTTTGGTATTTTATCAGATATAATTTTCAGCAAATCTCCTCCGGTACATGCATATATGCTAGAAGGATTTTTTTTGGCCGTTGGATTAAGAATTGGGCTGTTTTGTTCAGTATTTGGAGTTAAATTATGGAAGGCAGTGCTAATATCTTTTGTTCAGCCCACATTATTTCTCATTTTCAGTATTCCTTCACAATATTATTTTGAGATCGTTACTAATCAATTTGGTTTAATTTTTGGTACTGTTATTACTATCATTGGAGTGATATGGGTAGTAAAAACAGATGCAATAGGAAGGCCAAAGATTCACAGCACATTTGGACTACTTCAAGCATTTCTTGACTCATGGACTGAAAAGAAAAATGATAAAATCGAGAAAATATTTGAATCGAGATCTAACCTTTCAGAAATAGAAACAAGAATAATAAAATTCAAAAGAGATTCAGATAATATTTTTCTGGTATTACCGGAAATACATCCTGGACCATTTATGTCAGTAGGTGGTAGTAACATATCAGCCAGATTATACCAATTTTTTTCAAATAAAGCAATGATTTTTCACAGTATTTCTGACCATTCATTAAATATTCCTTCTGGAACAGAAGTTGATAAATATATCAATTCTATGCAATTATCCGATATAAAATATGAAGGAGATACATGTACTAGTCCTGTTCAGATAGTAGATGGAAATGTGACTGTAACAGGTATTCTATTTGGTAAAACAATATTGATTATACTTTCAAACTCTCCAAAAGGAATGGATGATATTCCTATTGAAATAGGGAAGGAAATAGAAAAATATGCGAATGAATTAGGATTTGATGAGACCTTTCTTGTTGACAGTCACAACTCTATGGGAGATATATTAGGTCCAGACGACCGGAAAAAAATGTTAAATTCAGCAAAGAAATGTCTTAAATTAATGAAAAATTCAGAGCAGTATCAGTTTAGTATTGGATACGCAAATTCAGAACATCTCAAATTAAATAGATATCAAGAATTGGGAAATGCAGGATTAAATGTTTTGATAATTAAGATCAATGAAAAAAATTACGGACTGGGTTGGATTGATTCAAATAATATGAAAAATGGGATAAGAGAGTATTTAATTAACTTTGCAAAAACCAGTGGAGACAGTATTTTAGAGTTCTGTACATCAGATACACATGAAACATCTGGAAAAAGAACTGGTCAGGGATACTTTCCTTTTGGACATTCAATTGAAACCAAGATAATGGAAAATGCTTATAGCTATATGGTGTACGAAGCAGAAAAGGATATCAAAAAATCAGCATTTGAAATTATAAGAATAAAGTCACAAATAAAAATTATGGGAGAAAATCAGTTTTCAGATTATTCTATCGCTTTGGACAAATCCATGAAGTTTACAAAAATTTGTTTAGGCGTAACACTGGGTTTCGTTAGTATAATGTTATATTTGTCAAGATAAATATTATTATGATGTGATAAAAAATCACAATGAAAATAGTTATTCAACGAATTCACGTTCTGGCTCATAATAGGCACACGCAATAGAGTATTCCACATCTATTATCTGTATTGCGTTTTTAGGCATGTTTGGTCTTTCCAGATAGTTACCTACCAGATATTTTATATCCGATACTACATTTTCATCTGAAACTGAAGGTCCGTCCATTATCGTGATATCCAGTTCAGAATTCAGAGGTAAATTCACATTAGCTGCGACATTTTTGTCAGTGATTTTGAAAATGATTTTTGTCCAGTGTTGTAGATTGTTTGGTGGACAGACTATATCTGCGTTACAGTTTAGAGGAACAAAAGTATGGGTTGTTGATGGTTCCCCATCATCATACTGGCGGTTTGAATTAAGGTCCACAAAAGCAAAAATATTGACTTGAAACTCAGGGTTAGCATCCTGAACTAGAGGAAAAAATGGAACACCTATCCCTCTTTGTTCTATAACTGCTTCTATCGGTGTAATTCCATCACCATGGAATACTCCTCTTTCCTGATTATTTACCAGAATCAGTCCCTGTTTGTCTGCTGGAACAATAAATCCACTGATATAAATTTTGGTTACATATTCCGAACCCTTTAAACACTCTTGTTCAATAGATACTGATGGAGTAATCTGTGCGTTGACATTATTTGATAAAACCGTTGGTGTGGTATAAATGCCAAGTAACAATGTTGTAAAAAGTAATAAGTGTACAGACAAGTTAATACCAGTCATCAGTTATTTTTCAAATTTTCTACTATAAAAATATATTCATATCTGGGCTATGTGTGTATTATCCCATAACATCTGTTACACTCTTTTACCTAAATACGGTAGAGGTAAAGAGGAGTGTTACACCGGGTGCAGTATAGAAAAGATTCTGTAAAAGTAAGACTATGGTGTATTAGACATAAATTAGATGGATGGAAAGTAACAGACATCTGCAAGACAATTAATATTTCAAGAACAATTTTTTACAGATACTGGCACAGATATCAAAAAGATGGCTTTGATGGATTGGCTGGAAGGTCTACAAGAACACATACTATCCATAGAATATACAGAAAAGTGGAACAAAAAATGGCACAGGTACTGTCCTGCTAGGATATAGGAAATTTTACAAAACCAGTATGATATAACAATTGGTCACATTGCTGTGTATCAAGTTTTATGCAGAAATGTATTAAACAGACAGTTATCAAAATCACGAATCAGACGCAAATACATCAGATTTGAGCGTGAAAATCCAAATTAACTGTGGCAGATTGACCTAAAAGTTGTGAGAAATAGATGGATGGTATCCATACCTGATGACCATAGCAAGCATATACTATTGTAAAAAATATACGTACTGAGAAAGATGATAACATTTTATGGTTACTGAAAAATACAATCAGAAGGCGTGGAAAACCACTTCATATACTTACAGGCCACCGACACCAGTTATACAACAAATATTGCAAATCTGATTTTTATTTGTCTTGTGTCCAAAGCAAGATAATACATGTCACCGCAGCAATTGGAAAACCAGCAACAGTAGGTAAGATAGAAAGACCACGTTTTAAAACCCACAGACAATTCATTAAATACTACAACAACAAAGGAGTACATGTATCATTAAACTACATGACATCAAGACAGATGTATACTAGAAGGAGAAGTGTAACACATGTAAGTGTAACACATGTAATGAGATAGTACAATTTTACTAAAATGGGTAAACCTTATACTCTATATTCTAGAGCATTGTTCTCTTGTTTTTTATACAGGAATCAATAAATAAAAAACAATCAAGCAAATTCAAGTGATATGTTATTAGAAATATTCATAATTTGGGGATGTATAGACTTGAAAGATTGTATTAGTGCTGGAGATTTATCCAATATTGCCTCCATTTATTGTGAGCATCATAATAGGAGCGTTAATCGGCGGTGTAATAAGTTGGTGGATATATAATAGACAAGAGAAAATTTCGGATGCACAAGATACGGTGCTTAGTAGTATCAAAAAATTACAAGAAAAACATGAACATGTTTTAGAAAATGTACGAAAATTTGAACAGACTCATGACATAATATTAAATGATATTTTCACATTGGAGAAGAAAATAGATTCGTTATTAGAGAGTAAATAATTAATTTTAAAACAGTTTCTACAATTTACGATAATCGGAATTACCTATTATTTAATTTACCAAATCTGAAAACAATTAATAG
>QCWD01000147.1 GCA_013114725.1 Nitrososphaeraceae archaeon
ATTTACTTTAAGTGCAACTACATCTACAAGAACAGAAAGCGATTCAATTACCGTTACGGTAGTAGAACCATCAACATCTACCGATGTTTTAAAATTCATTAAAGATGGACAAGAAGTACAGTTTAAATTAACAGGTAAAAAAGTTGCAATGGAGAAAGGTTCAAACCATAGAAACGGACAGAGATACAATGTAAATCATTTCTATGAAAACTATATTATGCTTGGTAAATTCAAGACAGGTAAAGGACAGGAACAGATAGAAATGAAAACAGACGGTCCTAATCATGGTGGGTGTACCCAACTAAATAACTGTATGTGGTATGAACCAGCAATTTATATGAATGGTAAAGTCAAGTTCGGAACAGAATATCCGCATCCAACCAACCATGACGTTGATTTGAATGTTATCCAATACCATAAAGATTTAGGATATTCAATAGACCAAACTACAATACAATATGCAGTTGGAGCTTTCTATGATAAAGATGGAAAGAGAAATATAATTCAAGCTGCAACCAAAGACCTTAATGGTATACCAGAAATAAATATATGGGCTATTGAAAACGGACAGATATTTCCATCAAAATATTTGCCACGAGATTTAAAGAAGATTATGCAAGAAAATGACGAAGGTGGGCTAGAAGCTGAAATAAGGATGCATCAAGCAACCAATAGCGATACAAGCATGACAGACTGTTACGTATATGAAATAGAACCATTAACTTAAATTTTCTTTTTTATATTTAAATAATTTCTCTATATTTTAACTGATTATAGTAAATGGGTAAAGATTCTGATACAGGAATTTATTTAGCAGCTGGTTTAACAGGTGGACTTATTGGCGACATGGGTTATTATGCGATAGGTGGTCCTGGCACCAACAGACAAAATCCGTCATGTCCAGCTTTAACTGATGGTGATCTTTTACAATTAGGATTAACTGGTATGGTTGTATTAATATCAGTATTCAGTAAGAACTGGCATTTAGTTAGCTTTGCTACTGGTGGATTAGTTGGGAACTTTGTACCAAAAATATTAGCAGCTAAAGGATTACCACGTTATGGTGTTTTCGATTTAGATAAAAACACAGGTTCAATTACACCAATTCGTAGATTTGAAAATCCACAGGTGTAATTAAATGGCATCTGCAATAAGAAGATTCACAGTATCGTTAAATGCACCAGCTAGTGAAGGAGATTCAATACAGGATATAAATACATTAAATGATTTTTTGCCAACTGAATTTCAATCAACAAGACCATTTCAATTCAATCAAGGTTATCCATATCAAGGATCAAACTTATTAAATTACTTTCAAGACCCAGATACACAATATTTACCCCCTCGTGATGTACCAATCTATGTAAATTCGGGGGAACCACAAGAAAATGAACCTTATCCATCACAAACAGGTGGTGGAAGTACAACAACATTAACAGAAGCTAAAGGAATAATTGAAACTGTTATAGTACCAACATCTACAAGTTCAGGTAGTTTATTTCAAATTGATATTAGAATAAGAAATCTTGGTGGGAAAGGAGCTAAATTTAGTGGTAGGGTAACTATTCCTTCTTTAAATATTGATTCTGAACCAACAGGGGGAGTATATTTATCAGGATATACACGAGGTTCTATATTAAAAACATTACGTATGCCTGTTGATGCAGAGTTAAATAAACTCTTTCCGGCTACAATAGAATTATTAAGATTAGATACAGTAACAGGACAAATAGTCGATGATACTGAATATTCTACAATTCCAGGACCAAATACAGCTGTTCCACCAACGCCAGATCCAACAGGTGTAACTAAGTATTATAAGTTGGTTAGATATAAATGCGATCCATCAACTACATTATATACAAAAGCTCAATTAGAAGCATATGGAATACAAGTATTAGATTACTTTGCTAATCCAAGTGATATTATAACATGTACTGCATGTGGTTGTCTGCATGGTTGGATAGTAGTAAAAGTTAATATGACTAATGTTAATGTAGATATAATATTAAGATCATTAGGATTTGTTGAAGGATATGATGTGCCAACTGGTGGAACACCAACGCCTACGCCGACAGGTACTGCAACAATAACTATTCCAACATCAAGACATGATGGTGATTCAATTAAAGTTGAAGGTTCAGGCTTTAATCCAAACGAACAGGTTAAAATAACTATAAATTGGATAATGGAATCAAATAAATCCGAATACAATGGAAAAGTAGATACAAGAAGTAAGATTATTACTGCATCAAGTACTGGTACATTTTCAACATCAACATATACAAAAGAAGTTCCTAGTGGTGTTACTGGAACCGCAACAATCACAGCGGTTGGATTAACATCAAATAAACAAGATAGTAAAACATTGCAGATATTATAATCTTTTTTTCTTATTTTTGATATAAATGGCGCGTGGCAGCTCTTTTACAAATGATATATTTGATATTGTAAGTCTTATACTTATAGTAGGGGGGGTTTATTATATTGCCACAAAAACTGATATTTTAGATGATTTAAAAAGTCGAATTTCTGGATTATCTAATCGGTCTAGTGGTGGTGGTGGATCTGTTATAGCTGGAGCTACAACAGATGCAAATGGAATTAAAATTCCATATAAACTAACAGGTAAATCTGTTAAAATTAATGAAGGCTCAGACCACAGAAATGGTAAGAGGTATAATGTAAACCATAGTTTTGAAAATTACTATATGGTTGGATATTTCACTTTAGGTAAAGGTCAAGAAATAATTGAATTAAAAGCTGACGGTCCTAATCATGGTGGGTGTACCAGCGGTGATAAATGTACGTGGGTAGAAGCTGATTATAATATAAATACAGGACAGGTTTATTTTTCTGCAGAATACCCACATCCAACAAACCATCCAGCAAAATCAGAAAATAAAGCTCAAGCTCCAACAGCTAAAGCAGGACAAACAATAGGGTTTGGTGTAGCTGCATTTTGGACACCTGATAAATATAGAAGATTACAAATTTATCTTGATCATGGTGGATTGGTTGGAGGTAAACCAGCTAATCAATGGAAATTATGGCTTGATAGAACAGATAAAGGTTCAATCACTACACCAAAGCTTGCAAAAAGACAATTACCAACAAGTGGAAAAGGACTGGAAGCTGAAATACGTATGCATAGTGCTACAAGTGGAGATACAAAAATGCAATTTGGATCTGTTCATGAAATAGCTACTTCATAAGAACTAAAAGCAATACTAATAAGGCACCGCCACCTAATAAAAGCAATGTAGAATCAGTACCGCCACATCCAGCCTGTACTTTAGCACTTTTACAGAATATATCAAACATTTCACAATGTTTAGCACATATTTCCTCTTTGTTTAGAGAATCGGCTTTTCCATCACCAATTACATCGTTGAAAGTTAAAGAACCTGGACATCCTAACGCCCATTTATGGTAATAACATCCAAAATCAGTAAAATAATTACCACATTCTTTTTTACAATCAGGACTATCATTTATATTTGGATATTTTTTTCTTGTTTCATCTAATTTTGCATTTGTTTGTTTTTTATAACAATCTATTCCTACGAATGGAACCCAATATAACCAATCACATACTAAATCGCCACTTTTTGTATTTACAGGTGTTGTAGTTGTTGGAGTATCTGGGAATTTACATGGAATAGGTGGTATTGTAGTACAACTTTTTCCATTATATCTTCGCTGACAAACATTATTAGCAGCTCTTTTACATGCTTCAAGTGGTGTACTTGCTACACCTACACCAGAATATTTAGCTGCTGTATATTTACTATAATCTTTATCATTTGGTCCAAGTGAACCTATCCAAGTACCA
>QCWD01000148.1 GCA_013114725.1 Nitrososphaeraceae archaeon
CTATAGAAAACATAGAGAACAAAAATGTAGAGATGTCATACAAAAAAATCCCAATCCCATTACGGATTTACTAATCAAGTATTCCAAGTTGTTTTAAGCATTCTACAATAATTGCCTTATCATTTGATAATCCAGCTTCTGTCAACAGATTTATCAACAACTGCTCTTCATTTGCAATGAATTGGCCTCTAAGTAGATTACACAGGTCCTCAATTGTAGACTCTTGACCACTAGTGATCTCAAAAATGGTAGATTCTAATTGATTAATCTCCGTTTCATCCAGATTGTCAGTAAAACATGTTTCACATGTTAATGTTGTCTGTTCGTTTTCCGAGTTGAAATTCTGTATGTGTATATTTGCATCGTTCAGACTATCATTTACCTCGTTCTCATTATCACAATCACTATCTTTTTCACATTTGTTTTCCTGTTCAATGTCTGCCTTTATCTTGACTTCATGTTCCTGTGCATGTACAACATAATTATCTGAAATTGTACTGCTACCAAATAAAAATAAAACTCCGCAAAGAAAGAGTATTGCAGATAATATATTACAAGCCATTTTTATCCAACTTGTATATACAAGTTAAAAAAAATATTTACCAATTATCATATATTTTCCCTGACAATAAATCTGTAATATTTCATAGTAAAAAACGTGATGATACAGATTATCAATACAACAAAAGAGGAGATAATTTAATACAGTCAAATAAAAAATGGTAAAAAAATCAAACTTGGTTACATGTCGTCACGGCAGTTGACTATAAAAGAGGAGATAATATAAAAATGGTACTAAAAAATTTCCAGATAAAGGTAGTTTTATACAAAAGTCTTGACAAAAACCGTATTGAAACACATCTGCAACCAATATACAAGAAAAAATAGATGAAATAAAGAGAAAATAAATATCATGACTACCATATAAACGACTTTAAATTACAGATAAGAATCTCTTTTAGAGTAGTATTGTTTGTCAAAATTTATATCTCTTTTATTTTTATTATAACTGATTCATGGATTTAGAAGAAAACAAAGATCTTGACCTTCTTATTAGATTGGTATTGAAGGAATTACGAATAAAATCCAGATTTCCGTCACAGAAACAGATAGAAGAGTTGAATAAAAAAATAGAAGAACTTTACATGAATAAGGATGACCAGAGAACAAGACTTGTAGGAAAAATTAAAGAAAAATTGATGGAAAATGAAGTTCACCAAATTGTGGTCGATGAAAATAAAAATGCGCCTAAATCCAAAAAAAGATTACCATAGACCGGTTAATTCGAATATCCCTTCTCTCACAACTGGTTATATAAATCCCAAATAAAGAATTTATCTTTAATAAACAGTAAAAATACTTTAAAAAATTTAAAGTTTTGTTGCAAATAAAAATAGAAAATTGAGAGAGATATGAAGATACGGTGCATTATCAAAAATATACGGTATAGATGATCCAGTAAAAAAGTCACTAACGGTATTAGATTAATAGAATTTGTACTCGCGGAATCAGTCGGTTTATAAATTAATGACGTGATTCAAACCTAAAGTGTATATGAACACTTTGTACAATACTTTTCTATGACGGTAACTCCATCGCCAACATCAAATAACGCTTCAACTTCAGCTTCTTTTGAACAAACTATACAGAATTTTTGTAATCCGTTACGGCTGGGAGTTATATTTCGTGTTCCAGTAAACACCTTATGCTCACCAATACAACAAATCCATCATCTATTTTGTAATAATGATTTGTAAATTTATTATCCAATTATATCACGTCAATAGATCATTATAATTTTACACTTAATAATGTATCTATTTAACAGTTTCAAATTTTGTAAAAAAATGATTCAAACTAAAAATTTTAAACAAGTTTTACTATTAAATTTTTATAACTATAACCTTAGAGACATATTTGAACCACGTTCATACAATGGTAACTGTATTTCTTCTAATAAAATGTGCGGTCAATTATCATTGTAATAAACAAAAACGGAGAGTGTAAACAATGGGTATCTAGTGAATTCGAGGCATTTCTTATCCACACTGTAAAATCATATAGTAGTATATTTTTAATGTCTTGAATAAAAATTATAAAAAAATTACAGATATTCTGTTTTATATGTATATACAACTATCAAGTAATCAAGAAATAAAAAGGTATTTAGATTTCTTTAATTATTCCTTTTATTTTTCCCATCAATTCCGCAGATATTTCATGAAAGCCATGTTCTTTTGCATGTTCTCGAATCTTTTTCATCAACTCTTCCTCATTTTCTGCAGTAGCAGACCAATTACAGTTATCCACAACATCTCCACAATTGATACTTTTTGCCATTCCAATTTAGATACAACTTGATAGTTAATTAATCTATCTGGACTGAGTGGATAAATTTGAAATAATCGTATATGCTAAATAATTTTGGTTATTGATCATCTCTAGATGTGAGAGAAACCTTTTCTGAACAAAAAACGTCTAAAAAATAAAACATACCCGAGAATGGATTCAAAATTAAAATACATCTTTATCTGTATTTAACTAAATGGCAAGTTATCTTTTGTCGAGAAAATCTATGAGAATTGTTCAGATTATTTTCGGTTTAATCGCAGTTATTTCTGCTGGAATTATTTTAGCGTTTCCCAATATCGGGATATATGCAGTATTATTTATGATTGCATTGTCTTTTATGTTCATGGGGATTGAACGATTGATAATAGGTATTTTTCTACCTTTAATCAAACAGGTAAAACATTTAAACATAGGTATGGGAATTGCCAGCATACTCCTTTCGATTATATGTATTTTGTTTCCAAACATTGCAATTGAGATTTTAGTTGTGATCATTAGCTTTGTGTTAATGTTAGTTGGATTTACCCGTATTATTCATGTCTTAAAACACAAAGAGATTCAAAAATGGACACGCATTATTGGAGTTGTTTTAGGTCTTGCCAGTATAGGACTAGCTATAGGTTCAATGGTTTCCGAATCTTTTGGTATTATCCTTATCAACTTCTTTATAGCTGTTGGACTCCTTGCCATGGGATTTGAACTGATAATTGCAGGAATCACAGGGGGGCACTATATTGATGTAAGAAATTTAAAGGATTTACGATAATAAATCAATAAACTCAACAAATAAAAAATGTGTCAGCAAAGGAATATATCTTTAATCAAAAAAACATAATTTAAATTTACACTAATGAATATTAGCGAAGTTTTCCATTAAAAAATAATGAGAAGGATCATTTTTTAAAAGATATTATGTTTTTATTAAAAACACGTATTGATGTATACCTTATAACCAGTTTTATAACAATAATAACAACGATCACAATACATATGAAATGCTTAAATATTTTTTTATGGTAGGAAAAAATAATGACGTTCCAAATTCTTTTGATAAAAAACTTTAGGAATTTCTAAATAAAGCAGTCGGTGATGCTGCAAGTACCAAGTGTTCAATTCTTTAGATTCTTGGAGAAAAATTGTGATTATAAATGACTATGAGCAAATCCGGCCCAATCACATCTTTGGAACTAGCAACATTATCAAATACAAATGAAAGTTTGGCTAAAGAATGGCTTGCAAATCAGGTAGCAAGAGGATTTATACAATATGATCATATCAATGGCATAGATTTTCTTCCTTCTGAGGATGTGATGGTTCTGGTAGATGAAGACAGTCTATGATTTATGATGGGTGCATATGAGATAATTAATTCACTTTTCAAAGATCAAGAAAAATTTATCGAGATGTTTAAAACTGAAAAAGGAGTAGGTGTGGTGCATATCACCTGAACTATGAAAGGAACTACCAGATTTTTCAAAACAAAATATTTTTCAAACTTGGTAAAGACATGGATTCCATCGCTTGATGGTATCCAAAAAAACTTCAAACGGGGATAAATGTTGCAGATATTGGATGCTGGTATGATATCTCAACAATATTGATGGCCAAAAATCATCCAAAATCAAAATTTTTTGGATATGACAGTCATGAAAAGTCAATAGAAAATAGCAATAAAATAGCAAAAAATGAGGGAATAGAGAACAAAGTTAATTTTAAAATCTTTTCTGCAAACGCAACAATAAGTGAAGATTATAACGTTATAGCACTTTTTGATTGCCTTCATTATATTGGTGTCCCAGTAAGATATATGAAACAAATTAAAAAATCATTGAAACAAGATGGAACATGTATGATAGTAGAACCAATGGCTCATGATAAAATTAAAGAAAATTTAAACAGTGTAGGATGAATATATTACGGTGCTTCGACTGGGATATGTGTTCCAAATTGTCTTGCATATGGCGGTCCTGCACTTGGAGCCCAAGAAGGAGAGCAGAAAAATAAATAGGTCTGTATCTGCAGGTTTTATAAAATTCAGAAAATCGATCCAGACTCCATTTAATATTGTGTATTAGGTAAAACAGTAAAGAATCCTATTTTATATCAAATTTTCTATCGTTATTTTTTACTACAGATAATATAAGCAAATTACAGTTATCCGTCCTCTTCATTTATTAAATATAATTTTTTGTTGATTCTATCGATTTGACGTTCGTATTTATATTTTAAAATTTGATTCATGCTGAACAAGTAGTAAAATAGTAATCGATAATTTATCTGCGATTAAAAAAAATTAATTTGTAAAAGAATGCAACAATGTGTTATTAATGTCTATAAAGTATCCCTTTATAGAGTGATCAAATTTATCCAAATCCAGAATTACAAAGCCATTTTTGTTGTCCATAGTTTTAGTTGCAATATGTCCAAGTCCATCGCTTTGTGATTTAATGCGATAAAGGGCAGGACCTTGGTCATGAGTTCCAGTTCCCACAGTTAGATACAAAATTCCATCGATGTCAAAGTGCTGGAAGTTATGGTTATTTGCCTGTATAACTACATCAACACCATTGTTTTTGAAAATCGGATGATAATCACCAAATAATCCATTTGCCTGATGTTTAGAACTTGCTGTCTGAAATCCCTGGTGAACCATAACTATAGAATGGTCAAGGTCATTTCCCTCAATCTCTTCTTTTATAAATTCATATTGGGCAGAGATAGGACTGAAGGATATGCCACTGTTATTGGAATTAATTACCAATACCGAAACTGTAGCATTATGACTCTGTTCATAATATGTCCTGTATTCTCCGGTAAATGTTGTAATCCATTTTACAAAAGCTTTATCATGGTCACCAATTGCTATTTCAGTATTTTGACCATTTAATCCAAATTGGTAAAACATATTTTGGATACACGCTACAGAACCCTTATAGAACAGATCGCCGTCTATCAAAAACAGGTCGACTTTATAGTTTTTGAATAACTGGAATAAGATTTTTTGTTCCTCATTG
>QCWD01000149.1 GCA_013114725.1 Nitrososphaeraceae archaeon
ATGAATCCTAAAAATTCCAAAAGAAAAATTTTAATCATTGGAGGTGTGGCTGCAGGAACAAGTGCTGCTTCAAAAGCAAGACGCACAGATTCCAATGCAGATATCAAAATAATTCAAGAAGAATCTTTAGTGGCATATGGGTCATGTGGAATGCCCTATGTAATAGAAGGAAAAATTAACAATTTTAATAAATTAATAGCAAGGTCTATTGAAGAATTCAAAAATAAATACAATATCGAAATATTTGTTAATACCAAAGCAGTAAGAATAGATACTTTCAAAAAACGCGTATATACAAAAAATTTACAAGATAAAAAAAGGAAAATATTCGATTATACTTCTCTTATAATAACTACTGGCGCTAGATCTGTAATACCAAAAATAAAAGGATTATCTCTTGATAACCAAAATAAAATAAAAGGCATCTTTTTTCTAAGAAACTTTGAGGACGGCGTAAATATTCAAAATTATTTAAAGAATGTAAAATCCATAATTGTTGTAGGAACTGGCCTAATTGGATCTGAGATGGTAGAAGCATTCAGGTTGCGAGGTAAATCCGTGATATTCATAGGAAATAAGGATCGTATTTTGGCAAATATTTTGGACAAAGATATGGCTGAGATAGTAGTAAAAGAACTTTATAAAAACGGAATCAAAGTTATACTGGATGAAAAAGTCGAACAAATACTATTCCATAAATCCGAGAATAAAAATTCCCCAATCTCGATTGAAGGTATACAAACAAGTAAAGAAAAGATCTATGCAGATTGTGTATTATTTGGGGTTGGTATAAAACCAAACTCAGAGATAGCCAGTGAAGCCGGAATTAAATTAGGAATACACGATGCTATAAAGGTAGACGAATATATGCGTACTAATGTTGCAGATGTCTATGCAGCAGGTGACTGTGCTACTGCATATAATTATGTCACTAAAACCGACACTTATTTACCATTAGGGACAACTGCAAATAAACAAGGACGTATAGCAGGCGAGAATGCTGCAGGTGGAAATACAAAATTCGCAGGAATCGCAGGCAGTGCAATAACAAAGATCTTCGGACTTTATGTTGGAAAAACTGGGTTGAATAAAGAAGAAGCTTTAAAAAATGGCTTCGATCCCGTAGAACATACAATAGAAGATATCACACGAGCTGGATATTATCCTGATAACAAAAAACTTTGGATAAAACTTATTGCAGATAAAAAAAGTAGAAAAGTATTAGGTGCACAAATTGTAGGTGGAGAAGCAGTTAAAGGAAGATTGGACCTTATTTCATTTGCTTTGCTAAAACACGCTAGTGTTGATGATTTGAAAAATTATGACGCATGTTACGTTCCACCCGTCTCTCCAGTATGGGAACCTATAAACATTGCAGCAGCACAGATTTCAAAATTATTGTCTAGATCGACAGTGATAAAACATTGAATGATAATATGATTGTGGGAAATTATATGCTTTATTGTTCAATTAAGAATAATTTGTTCGCCTTAAAACAACCTTGACAATTTATTAATAACCATATCTTGATTCTTCCAGGTTTTTAATATTTAGTTAATTTATGTTGGAAAAATAGTCTCTGTTTCCTAACGAAAGTTCTATAGCTGCGGACAACCTATTTCTAATAAATGAACAAATTCAATAGAAACAAAATATCTACTGTCATAGTCATGTACTTGCCGTATCTATACTTTTATGGTTTGAGTTTGAGCCATACCCGTAAAGCAATAATCATTTTTGGAGATAATAAAAGTTATGCATATGAGTGGAATTGGATACAACTGTACTATCCTATCACATGCGTTACACTTCTACCAGTATACACTTGTTTTGGTATCGTGCAGTTCAATGACATGTGTACTTTTTTTTGTTGTAGTATTTAATGAATTGTTTATTGTTATTAAGTGCCTTATTTTAATTGCAAAAAAAGATATAAGGAATTTATTATAATGCTAAGAATCTAGTACAACCAAATCTTTATCTTCTGCAATAAAACCTGCATTCTTATGACTGCCATCACAATATGGTTTATCATTTGAAGACCCACACCTACATAACGCCATTTTGACTTCTCCATCAACCACTATCAGATTTGGACCATTAGCGGTACATTTTATTCCTATTTTTGCCATCAGGATATTTTTCGTTTTGTATTATAAAAGATTAACTACTGGCAGTATTTTCATTTAATCTATGGTAAATCTTTACGTTGTTATCTTTTCCAAAAATATATCGAAAATTGCTCTATGAGTTAGTATATTCCTATATTCTTGTTTTAGTCTTAAAAAAGATTATCATTAGTTTAAACCTGTACAATTGAGTTTTCTAATGTAGATATCATATTCATCTCCATTTTCATTAATTTATTTTTTATAGTAACAAATCGTATTTAGAGCAGTTTACCTAAATTTACAGTAGTTAGATTATATCCATACCGTATTCATCAAATTTGTATTTCTATTTCTCTCACTATGGTGTTAATACCATCAGGAAAATAGTACATCGACAGCTATTGGAATTTTGTTAACTTTGAATCCTAGATAAATACCGTATTTTTTGTTGTCATTGTCATATAAAACAGTTCTGAAATTTTCCTAGATCGGCAAGATTTCCTTGAATTTTTATTTTTCCTATTGTAAAAAATTCTTTCATTAATTCATTGTTAACTTCCTTATTTACAATTTTGAGCCAACTATCTACATCTACATTTATCACAAGGTCTGGTTTTTCTATCAATCCTTCTGTAACTTCAATAGTTCCATCTTTAATGATGATAGTTGCCTGACCATTTTCTTTCCCATTGTAGTCAAAATGAACAGTTAAATTTATTCCACTGGCATGTTTTCGTTCAAAAGCTACTCTTATCCCAGTCAGAAAACTAAACATCGAATTTGGTCGCAAAATATTTTTCACGTATCTGATTTCTTTACTTGGATTACGTTTTGCATATTCTGCAGCATATGTATCTTTACCAACATAAATGGGCTCTTTTTTATTTTTCAGCGGTTTCACTATTTGCTCATTCCATTCCTTTCTATCTCCTTTGTAAATACCATACAAATCAGCACCTGCAGGACAAACTGAATAACAATATGCAGCCTTATATTGCGGACCAAAAGATAACGATTGCCACATGGATATATTTTCATCATCACTTGATTTTTTCCTAAATTCCTCTATATTATTTGATGAAACCATGTTTTCGATCCAATCTTCAAAACCACCCATAAAATCTCTATAATTGTGTGTCATACAAGCATTAAAATCAAGACCTTTTTTTACATCTAATGCACCAACAGGACATACAGAAACACATAGCATGCAGTTTACACATGGATTATAATCTATCGGATTATCATATCTGTCAACTTCTACATCAATCAGTATTGAATCAAGTAGGATGAAAGACCCAAATTTTGGATGTAATATCATTCTATTTATTCCTGTCTTTCCAATCCCTGCTTGTTCTGCAATTGGTTTGTGACTAATCTGCCAAATTTTTCCAGCCCAGTCATTCATGTTCATGGGAAAAGTGGGATGACACGAAACTCCTCTTATGCCATCTCTATTTAACCGTCTTACTATTTTGCGTGCAATGATGGACAGGTCATCATATGTTTTATGAAATTCTTCATTGGCCAAAGGTCTTGATACACTCTGTATATTTTCAGGATTGGTTCTCTTACAGAACGAGATTATTGTTTTTGTTTTAGGATACAATATTTGAACTTCTTTTTTCACATTGC
>QCWD01000150.1 GCA_013114725.1 Nitrososphaeraceae archaeon
TGTGGCATTTTCTAATATTCCACCCCGTTTTGATACAGTTGGAGTTGTAAGTTCGTACTTCAACTGGTCCATTGCACCCGATATACTATCTAAGTGATTAAAGCTACTTTGTAAACTTTTATTAACTAATAAGTAAATTCAGAACAATATTTGATATATTAAGTTTCAATCATTATCTCTTTTTCAGATAGTTGATCATCTTCACCTAAATCGTTTTGTTCAGTATACAATGCTTTATCAATTACAGGAGGTAGTGGCAACCTAGATTTTGTTTCTTCGGTTATTCTTTCTTTAATTTCATTAAATATATCTAAAGCATCTGAATTCATGGGAGTATCAATATTGGGAATATCGATTTTTAAATTAGTGTTACCGAGAATATCACTTGTAACAGAATTCATATCTTCGAGTATGGTTTGAGAAATATCTTTCTGTATGGTTTTGATGGTATCTACCATTGGATTAATAGTATCCAAGATATCTGCAAATTCATTTATAGTAGTAAACCTAATAACCATGACTTCAAGTGCAAGACTAAGATTCTGCGTAGTCAATTTTATTTTTCTAAGATTTGCCAATTCTGTTGCCAGAATTTTTGCTCTTTCATTATTGCCTTTTTTTACATTTTCTCTAATTTTTGAATAGAGTGTAAAATTCATCTTAGAATATTTCTTATCAAGCATCCTCAAAATATCAAGCTGTTTATTTACTACAATACTTGCATTAGCAATATCACTTCTGGAAAGAGGATGCTTGTTCATAGATTAAAATTAATGTTTTTCCTTGTTAATATGCTAGTTAATCTATCTAGACTAATTGATTTCATAAAGCTCATCTACAATCACCCCATTTTACTTTTAAATGAAAGCTAGCAAATCAAAAAAGTTTCTTAATAAAACGAAAAATTATCATCTTATTGGATAGTTTTTTCAAGTACCAGTCCGTGTATGTGATTAAATCCGACGACCCTTACACGAGTTTTCAAAGGCAGGTCTTCTGGTTTCATAATACCTGGAAGAAAACCTGAAGTTCTTAATAGAATGTTATCCAATTTAAAAACTACCCAAGCATAGCTTTCTACATCTTCAAATCCTTCAGGAGCAACAGATTGAATGGTATATGTTTCAACACTACCAATTCCGTCAACCTCTGTTGATTCAAAATTTTTATGGTAGCATTTTTCACAATAAATAACTGTTTCCAACATCATATGGCCGCAGTTTTTACATTTGTTTAACAGAATTTTTGAACGATTTGCAGCAGCAATAAATTTTTGTCTAGGTGTAAGAATCTCATTGGTAGACATAAAATTCACTCCACCTTTTTGAAAATATGTACTGCAGCACTAGCTCCTGTTGCTCCAAAGTTATGAGTAAGTGCAATTTTGGCATCTTTTACAGTTCGTTGTCCTGATTTTCCAGTAAACTGATCGAATACCTCTACAACTTGTCCAATACCAGTAGCACCTATTGGATGACCTTTTGATTTCAGGCCACCAGACGGATTTATAGGTATTTCTCCAGATAGACTAGTCGCTCCGTCTCTAATTGCCTTTGCTGCTTTTCCTTTTGGAAAAAATCCTAGGTCTTCAACATCAATTATTTCAGCAATGGTGAAACAGTCGTGAACTTCAGCAAAATCGATATCTGAAGGGGATATGCCTGCCATCTTATACGCCTGTTTTGCAGCCATCACTGTACTGGGTATGGTAGCTATATCTTCCCTACCCTGAACTGAAGCTGGAGAGGCACCTCTACCTGATCCAATAACTTCAACATAAGGACGGCCGCTATTTTTAGCAAATTCTTCACTACACAATATTACTGCAGAAGCACCATCTGAAAATGGACAGCAATCATAGAGTTTTAATGGCGATGCAACAACAGGTGATTTTAATACATCTTCTATGGTAATTTTTTTTCTCATGTGAGCTTTTGGATTTAATACACCATTTTCGTGATTTTTTACTGCAACAGAAGCAAGGTCAGTTTCATCGGCTTGGAATTTTGACATATAATAACGAGCAATTGAGGCAAAAAGTCCTGGAAATGATGCGCCATTTCCACCCTCATAAAAAAAATCAGAGCAGTAAGAAAACAATGTCGTGCTTTGAGCAGTACCGGTATGAGTCACCTTTTCAACACCTACTGCCAATAGACAGTCATAAAAACCAGCAGATACATTGGCAAATGCTTCTCTAAACATTATCGACCCAGAACCACATGCTGACTCAATTGTCAATCCTGGAACATGTGAAAGTCCTAAATTACTCATAATAACTGGAGCCATATGCACTTGTTTATCAGCAACACCAAAAACATTTGAAATATAACCTGCTTGAATTTGATTTGGAGAAATCCCAGCAGATTCTATTGCAGAAGCAGATGCATTTAATGCAATCTCAATGATACCTTCTTCTAGTTTACCATACTTAGTACTGCCGGCGCCTAAAATACAAACCTTATTAGTCATCAGTGTACGTAATAAATATTATAAATTTATACCTTATTGAGAAAGCATTACCTAATTAATACACAATCAGAAGGAATTTTTAAATATAACAAAATGAACTACAAAAAAGTTAACGTATATTACTTTATTTGGATAAAATATTAGTGAAGAAAACAAATGATTAAATTTCAGAATCTCTTTCTTGAAATGATGTTGCTTTTGAATACTCATTTGTATTCATAGATAGAGTTCGCAGGTATTCTTTTTTATTTATTATTTCGTGTTTGAATAATATTTCTAATAATGTATCTAAATGTAATTGTAATTTCTCTATTTCAGTAATTTCTCTGCCCAGATTTTTTTTGTTATATCGTTCGTCTCTAACACCGACATCATTTGTCTCATTCATAAATTAAGAAATATAGCTAATAAATATAAATCGACCATCATCAATGACGCAAAAATTTTATACGAATCTCTTTCTTATGAAATTGATGGTAAAAAACGTACGAGGAACAAAAACATTTAGTTCAAAAAGATCGCGGAGTAAAAAATACGCAAAAGCAGTGAGAAGAGTAAATCGTAAGGCAAGATACTAGAAAAAAATCTTCACAATTACACTAATTTTTCTTACAGTAAAAAAGGCAAAAATATGAATTCGAACCTAATATTTATCAGGAACAAGAAAGTATCTAAAAATTAAATTATTATATGTAAACGATATAAAGAATAGCAGGTATTTTGATAGATTGAGTGAAAAAAAAACAAACAAAAAAGTAACAAAAAAGGGTTTAATAATAACAGCAATAATAGTAAGTGGAATAATTTCTGCAAGTTTTTTAGTATATTTTATTCCTTGATAGCCTTTATAATAACATAGTCAATAATTTTGTTTTTTGACAGATTATTCATTTTTTTTATAGAACGATAGAGTATTTGTTCTATTACAAAACCATACTGCTTTATAATCTTTTTTTTTATTTCCTTTCGATGACTAATGTAGTAATCAGATAAAGGATCATAAACACTAGAACCAATTTTCTTTACATCTACTACATTAAATCTATTATCTTTTAATACTTCTATTAATTCATCTAAAAAATAATGTTCAGATGTCCAAGTTAAAGAAATAATACCTAATTTAAACAGTTTGTTTACTTTTCCTAAAAATGAATTTGCAAATGATGGATTTATTACAGGTACAGCAATTACCAGAAGACCGTTATTTTTTAAAATATTAAATGACTGATCAATAAAGTTTGAAAATGGTTTAAAGTGCTGTGCTGACTCTAGCGAAATAATTACATCAATCGATTGGTCAATAAATGGCAGATTTAATGATGTACTATTTATAAGACAAATATCATAGATATCATATGAACAACGCAGGTACTTATTATATTTTAATAGTTTTTTGGAAAAAAAAAGCTGTTTGTAATTGAGGTTTATACAAAAAATTTTTAAATGTTTATAATTTTCTTTCCATATCATAGCTGGTGCAGAAAAACCGCTCCCAACATCCAAAATTGTTTTTGATTGACATTAGGAGATTTAATATTATGTGACCAATAACCAAAATTTAGCATATTACTTTCTGCTGCAAGTTGCATTAATGGAGATAAAGAGTTATATAAATTGATTACATCAAATGCACTGCGCCGAAAAGTCCAGAGTAATAGATTTATAGGATTTATGAAAACCACAAATAAATAAAAATCAAACAGAATAAAAAGGTATAGCAAGTAATAGTACA
>QCWD01000151.1 GCA_013114725.1 Nitrososphaeraceae archaeon
CTCTGCTACCATCAATTTGAATCAAATCATCAAAAATGCAGAAACACTTGGATACCATGTAAAAACTAGAGGCACGCTGGGAATAACTGCAACTAATAATTTAGCCAATGCACTTTCAGTTAGTTTCATGACAAGTGGTGCAGCCACCATTGTTGGCGCAAAAGACGAAGACGAAGCAATTTCAATATATAAAACATTTGTAAAAATAAATGAATAGATAGTATATGATTATCAAAGAAATTAATTAACTAATTTACTTATTTATCTATAGATTGTTAGAATTTAGCTCCTACAGCATTTTTTATTTCTTTAGTTAGTTCTCTATATCCGTCCTTATCTATAATCACAACATTTATTCCGTCACCGGTACCGGCATTTCTTCTTATGGCTGCTGCAATTGCCTGAATGGCAACCTTGTATGCATCATTTACACTCATATCCTGTTTGAATTCGTCTTCCAAATATCCATAAGCTACCGGAGAACCACTTCCGGTTGAAATGAATCTTTCTTTTGTAATCGAACCGAATAGATCAATATTATAGATCTTTCCATCCCCTTTTCCTTCATACCCTGACATAATTATTTGAACATAGTATGGAAAATACCTTTGATTAAAAAGAATATTAGAACATAATCTAGCGGCAGCACTAACTGGCATTAATTTTTTATTAGAAATTCTATAAATATTTGCTTGATATCTCATTGTATCCACTAGATTTTGTGCGTCTGCAACTCCACCTGCTATAGTCATACCTAAATGATTATCTACCCTTTGAATTTTCATAACATTTCTGTCTGCAATAAACAATCCAGCACTTGCTCTTGTATCGGCTGCAAGAACTACACCATCTTTGCATGAAAGTGCACAGGTAGTTGTACCTTTTTTTATCTGTTCGGCAATATTTTCTGGGTATCTATTATCTTTATGTGGATACGGATATCCATTATCTTGATGTGGATACATAAAATTATCAATATATTTACTAAATTTAAGTATTGTTACTTTTATTATAATAATAAATTCAGTAAAATATGAATATATTCTGCTTTATTTAATATAAAATATCTTTAATGAAAAAAACATTATTTGAAAAGATATGGGATAATCATATTGTTTATCCACAAGATAAAGATAAACAAGTAGATTCATATCTATTGTATATCGATCGACATCTTATTCATGAGGTAACTTCTCCTCAGGCATTTGAATCTCTTCGATTAAATAATAGAAAAGTACGACGTCCAGACCTGACCTTTGCTACAATGGACCATAATGTACCGACAAGCGACCGTTCACTTCCAATATTAGATGAAATTTCATCGATACAAATATCAACATTAAATGATAACTGTAAAGAATTTGGAATAAAGCTTTATGATCTACATAGTCCATATCAGGGAATAGTTCATGTTATTGGTCCAGAATTGGGTTTGACAATTCCCGGCTCTACAATTGTATGTGGTGATAGCCATACTTCTACTCATGGGGCATTTGGAGCATTCGCTTTTGGTATTGGAACTAGCGAGGTAGAACATGTTTTGGCGACCCAATGTTTATGGTTGAAAAAACCAAAAAATTTTGCGGTAAATTTTATTGGACGACGTAAAAACATTCATGCAATAACTGCCAAAGATATGGTCCTTTATCTAATACGAAAAATAGGAATCGGTGGTGGTATAGGATCAGTTTTAGAGTACCGTGGAGAAACCATATCTGAACTTTCTATGGAACAACGAATGACAATATGTAATATGTCTATTGAAGCAGGTGCAAGGGCAGGACTAATTGCACCTGATGAAATTACCATTAGTTATTTAAAAGGAAGAAAATATCTTCCTCAAGGTAATAAATTTGATCAACTACTAGATACATGGAAAGAACTTGTAACAGACGATGATTCATCTTTTGATATGGCTGTAGACATTAACCTTCAGGAACTGGCACCACAGGTAACATGGGGGACTAATCCATCTATGACAATCGATATAACCGATACAATACCATATCCTGATGAATATTCCCAGGGAAATGAGAACCAGAAAATGGCAGCAATTAAATCTCTTGAATATATGGGTATTGAAGCCGGTATCCCTATAACCAGTATTCCAGTTGACCGTGTATTCATAGGTTCATGTACTAATTCTAGATTAGACGATCTAGTTGAAGCATCTATTGTTGTTAGAGGACGGAAAGTATCATCCAAAGTGAGAGCTATGGTTGTTCCAGGTTCTCAACAAGTAAAATTTGCTGCTGAGAAACTTGGAATAGACAAAATTTTCAAGGAAGCTGGTTTTGAATGGAGAGAATCAGGATGTAGTATGTGTTTGGGTATGAATCCTGATATTTTATCTCCAAAAGAGAGATGTGCAAGTACGTCTAACAGAAATTTTGAAGGAAGACAGGGTGTAGGAGGACGTACCCATCTTGTTAGTCCTGTAATGGCCGCAGCTGCGGCAATTAAAGGTCATTTCTTTGATGTAAGAGAATGGTTATAATAGTAATAAATAAAAGAAGAGCGTGTTGCAATAATGAAAATATTTAAAACTATTACAAGTCAGGCAGTACCACTACCACTAGTAAATATCGATACTGACCAGATAATACCAAAACAATTTTTGAAATTAATCCAGAAAACTGGTTTTGGCAAATTCTTATTTTATGATTGGCGATATGACAGTGAAGGAAATAAAAAAGATGATTTCGTATTAAATAATCCAAAATATAACAATCGACAGATACTATTAACTTTAGATAATTTTGGAAGTGGAAGTTCAAGAGAACATGCAGTATGGGCAATTTCTGATTACGGATTTAAGATCATCATAGCTCCTTCATTTGCAGACATTTTCTATAATAATTGCATTAAAAATTGTGTTTTACCTATAATTTTATCTAAACCTCATATACAATTACTATTTGATAATGAAGATATTATGATAACTGTTGACCTTGAAAAACAACAGATAACGGCTAATTCGATAACTATACCATTTAAAATTGATCCATCCAGCAAGATTTACCTTCTTGAAGGGTCAGATGAAATATCTAAAACCCTAAAGTTAGAATCAGAAATTTCTAATTATGAAACCAATCATCCACTTTATACAAATATATCTGAATAAATTACGATTTAATTGTCATTTGCTAGATCAATTTTTATGATTTCTGGCATTAACTTTTCTAAAATTTTATTATGAGTATTATCATAGTTCATAAACTTCTCCATAAACTCGTCTGTAAAAATTACAGTTTTTTTGAATGAATTTTTGCTAATAAAATCACTTACGGACCTTTCAAACGTAGGAAATTCTTCAATATTTGTAGTAGAAATTGTATACAAGTTCTGTGATGCTGGAAATAGGTCAGAGATCTCTGCAGGTATTATTCCCAGATACGGATTATAAGTACAAATTTGTGACTGTGGAAATCTGTTCACCATTCTGATAAATTCCCTAGAAGTATAAAACGGATGGATACATGCTTCAGGACATAAAACTAACTGATCTTTTGTACTTTTAAACTCCGACACATTTTTCCTAAAAAATTTTGCCTCTGGCCTGAATTGGTCAATTGTTTCAGTAAAGTAAATTGCCTTGTTTTTATATCTTTGAGTTCCGTATTCCAAATATTCTAAATCACG
>QCWD01000152.1 GCA_013114725.1 Nitrososphaeraceae archaeon
TAGATTGATTCATAAGTTAAATAATTTTGCTCATATTTACAATGTTGCAATTGTAATTACCAATCAAGTTCAATCATCACCAGATACATTCTTTGGAGATCCGACAAAGGCAACTGGGGGTAATATTATAGGACATGCATCAACGTATAGAATATATCTTAGAAAATCGGGAGATAATAGAATTGCTAAAATGATTGATTCTCCATATCATCCGTATTCAGATACAAGATTTACAATTACTGAAAAAGGGGTTGAAGATATAGAAGAAAAAACAAAGAAAAATAAAGATATAGAAGATAATTAATTTATTCTAAATCTTCTATAATTTTACCCATTAAAATTAAGGTCTTGTCTTTGTCTTTAAATATTATTGGTTTTCTAAATAATGCAGTATTTTTAAATGGTATATCCGATATATTTTTTTCAGCTTCTAAAATACGTTCAATAGGATAATATTGTTTTTCAGTCCTACCTGGTTTATCAATCTCTTTATATCTTATATCATCGTCATCATACCATTCATTAAAGTTATTGGCAGCTGCTATTGTAATATCTGTATAATATTCTGATGCCAGCTCATAATACTCATCATGTTCAGATACCATCTGTATATTATCACCAGCCCAATAACCTTTAAAATTAAAACATATATGTTGTAGTGGATTATATCTATCTTCCCTTTGTGGCGAAGCATAGTTAGATTGTATCAAATGAATCAAAAGTCTAGCAATACATTCTTTCATCATATACTGTTTGTTGTTTACGCCACAACCTACCTTACCATTATCTATCATCTCTTTCTTTGTTATATTAATAATTTTATAATAGGTACTCATTTTTAATCAACTTCAAATTTCAAATTTTTTACTTCTGACGATTTACTTAGTTCTAATATTTTATTATCCAATGGAACTGTATCAGCAACCCATTCGACAAGTTTAAATTTATCATTTAAATGAACCTTAATGTATGGCTTTGTAACAAAATCGCCGATATAAAAATCAGCAATTAATTTATCATTATAATATACTTCAAATGAATCACTATATAGTTTTAAAATAATTCTTCTGTTATCTTCAGTATTTGATTCTCGTTTATCTTGTATTTCAAACCTCATATTTAATCTAAAAAGAAAGAGATATATAAATTAATTGGTATATAATGTTTTATAATCTTCTTTGGTTGCCTTTGCGGTATTTACTTTAACGTAACAGCTATCACATATTGTTATTTTCATTCGTTGTATTGCTACTGTGAATTTACCACATTCTTTACATTTAACTTTAAAAAATTGACGTTTTCTAAACTTCATTAATTAATAAAATAAAAAAGGTAGAATAAAAACTTTATTGTACATTTATCTGTCCTTTCATAAACGGATGCAAAGTGCAGTAATAATCATAGCTACCTGTTTGATTGAATAGGTGGGTAAAACTTTTCTGTGGGAATATTATATTAGAATCAAACCCTAATGTTTGATTGGTTACTGTATGTATTGTTGTATCTATGTTTGTCCAATTGACCACCGTTCCAATTGTAACGTTTACAGGTGACGGACTGTAAAATACTGTTGTTGTTGGATTGGCTGAACCTGGAACTATTGCTATCTGTTCTGCAAATACGTTAGCTGGTATGATTAAAGCCAGCAAAATTAAAAGTATTTTCATATACCTTACTGTACACCTCGATAATAAAAAGTTATCTAAAAACAAAAAGTTTATTATATGCAAATGTTATTGTAAATTAAAATGGAATTTGTGTTAGACATTATGGATGTCCAGAAAGGACATGATGAGATAAAATATACAGAAAATGAAGCCGAAATAAAAAAGGTCAGAGAAAGAATTTTAGATGAGATACGAAAAGGCGGTACTTTATATGGTGGTGTAAAAGGTGGCGAACTAAAAAAGATTGCAGATTTACAATCTTTACAAAAGGCACCAGACAAATACCTGTTTGTCGAAGAAAAACTAAAAGAACTTGACAGGTTCATAGTAAGTAAACATCTTGAAAGGAAATTGATAGCTCCCCCTTTAGTAAGTGGTTAGAATGACAGAACAGACTTTTGAAAGTTATGAATTTATTACAGATTGGAAATGTCCTAGCTGTAATAAAGTTCATAGCAAACCACACTTTGCTTTTCCAGACCAAGTAGATGAAACCAAAAAGCCTAATGAACTTGGTAGAATTAAATCAGTTTTCAAAAGGGAACGAGATGAATTTGGTAATAAAGTTACATGTGAACAATATGTCAAACAACAGGGAACTGGTCCTGTAACAATAGATGGTAAACAGGCACCGCTGTTCTGTTCACATTGCGGCTGGCATGATGATTTAATCTATATTACAAAAGAAGAAAAGAAGAAACGAAGATGAGATATTCAACATCTTTTTGTAATACTGGTACAACTGCTACTACTAATTCATATACAGTTGGATGGAATCTCAATACATCGGCGACAACCAATTGGCTAAGTTACACACATAATCATAGTGGACATTTACCAATTATGGTTAATCAAACAATAGTAAATCGTAAGAACGAAGCCAAACAATTTAAATATCAATTAATGAAAGAAGTAATGCAAGAATTTAATCATGCTCCAATTCACCATAAATGTCAATTCAACTGGCTACATTCACCATTTGATTATCAGGCTAAAAAATCAGGAATAACACCACAACCATGTGAACAGATACCTGAGTTTAGAACTAGTTCTTATCAGCTTGGTGTTCCACTTGATATGTGTAAAGAACACCATAAAATTACAATAGAATGGCATAATGATACTTTTGGCAAGAATCCAGCTATGGTAAAGAAATTCACACAGAATGAACTTGCCCCTATTATCAAAGAAAAGTTAGAAAAACAAAGAATAGCGTTAGAAAAAATGGAAATGATTGCAAAAGCAAATACACGAGCTGATGAGTTATTGCAGAAATGGTTAAGTCAAGATGAATATCAATCCTTAAAAGAAAATAACGAGTTAGAATTGCCAAGTCAATATGAAAACGATACGGTTTATATTGTCAAAAAGAGATTTTCAGAAAAGGTTATAAAACGTGTAAACAAAGTTGATAAAGAAGCATTATGTGTTATGCCACTTGATGAAAATTTCGTAAATGATGATTCATTGTTAGCCAAGATACTATTCATAAAAACAGATGAAAAAGGCTTTTTACAGATGGCTAATCATTATCCGCTGGTGAGAACATGACAAAAGAAGAAATAAATGAGATAATCAAAAATAATATATGGTGGCAAGAAGATGATGATGCATGTCAAATGTCTGACGATATTGCCGATAAAGTAATAGCAGTAATTACTAAAAAACTAGATAAAAAAATAAAACACTTGACAAATATTAGAACAGAAACTAGTATAAACTTAAACATTGACAAAGATATCAAGAAAGAAGCAATAACATTTATAGATGGAAAAATTGAGGCTTTGGTTAATTTCAAAGAGGAGTTAGAAAAATGACAGTATATAAAATAAATATTTCTTTAACAACAATTGACCTTAATCCTAAGATGGTTCCATCTGAAACAGAGGTGTCTTTTATACCATTAAGAATTGCAGAAAAAGTAATTGAATTAATAGCTGATGATAAAGATAGACATAGACA
>QCWD01000153.1 GCA_013114725.1 Nitrososphaeraceae archaeon
AACATATAATAGTTTTTCTAATGTAAATCATTTAAAAGCATATGATCATTCTATAAGGATAATCTTATTTACTAAATAACAATATATTTAGATATGAATTATAATTTATCCATATTATCCATATCTTCCATATTGTTGTTTTCTATTTCAATTCTGTTGCTGCTTGGACAAATGGAACAACAGCAGGTATTTACGCAAGAAACTGCGCAATCCTCATCTTTGTGGTCTAATGCAACAGCTATGCCAACACCAAGAACAGAAGTTACTTCTGCCATCATAGAAGAGGATATTTATGTGATTGGAGGGTTTGACAAATCTGGTAGAGTACTGAATATCGTTGAGGTTTATAATATTAAAAATGATTCTTGGAGGACAGTAGCACCTCTACCACAGCCATTACATCATACTGCTGCCTCAAGTTTTGGTGGTAAAATCTATGTGATTGGAGGATATTCAGATAACAATTGGGCTCCCTCTGACAAATTATTTATTTATGATCAAAATAATGATACTTGGACAGAAGGACAATCTATGCCTACTCCAAGAGGAGCTTTAACATCTGTCATTATAGATGAGATCATTTATGCCATAGGCGGTGAAGGAGAGAACGGAATTTTAAGTATTAATGAAGCATATAATTTAAAAACCAATGACTGGATATCAAAATCATCAATGCCAACTGCAAGACACCATACAGCATCTGCAGTTGTTGATGGAAATGCATACGTAATTGGTGGAAGGATACATGGAATTTCTCCTATTACCAATGTTAATGTTAATGAAATGTATGACCCAAAATTGGATAAATGGATAACCCTTGAATCGATGCCGTCAAAGAGAAGTGGTATTAGTGCAGCAGCAGCAGCAGCAACCAATAACAATACAGCAATCTTTGTTTTTGGTGGTGAAGACATTACTAAAACATATAACAATAATGAAAAATACGATGTCAAAAGTAACAAATGGGAATCTCTTGAGCCTATGCCTACTGCTCGCCATGGATTGACATCTGTATCTGTTAATGATGATAAAATTTATGTAATAGGAGGAGGACCAAAACCGGGATTGAGTGTATCTGGTGTAAATGAAATTTTCAATATCAGATAATAAGTAAAATGCAACAAACATTTTGTAATTTAATATGCGTATTATTTTTTTCTATCGCATATTTTTTTGTCTATTTGAAACTAACAGAGAGAACAACCTTAATAACAGTAATGCTACTATTTTCCAAAAAATAAAGTGTGTACACATGTTATCAGGTTATTAGCATCAGATGATAAAAATTGCTGAAAATGATAGAGTAATCATATGATAAAATAATTCTAACCTAGAATGCAGAGGATAAATTGCATAATTTTTATTCTTAAATCCAAATTGTTCAACATCTTGATAAGGTTGACAAGTAATCTACCCTCAAATATATAGTGAGTAGTGAAATCAGATGTCTCGATTAAATAATACAGTAAAAGATGATTGTTATTTTCTTTTTATCACTTTATAGATAGGTCTGATAATTTATTCAGTACATATTCACTTATTTCAAGTCCTTGTTCATAGGTTATGGTTTTCCCTGTGTATAGATAAAAAGAAACAAGAAATTTTTCTAATACTGTACACCATATAGACCCTAAAATAAAATCCCTTCTATTGTTTACTTGAAGACTTGTTTTGATTTTCGCATCCTGCTCCTTTGAGATATCTTCTATTATTGGCAAACATGAAAGTACGTTTTGTATCAGTTTGTCTAATAAGACTTTATTAAATTCATCTTCCAAAACCATAATGTACAGTTAGTATGTATCGGACGTATTAATTTTTATTATTATAATACTATAAGTTGTGTATATAAATTAACTAACGAATGAGATACAAAAGTATTACAAATCAACTGGTAATAATGATTAGATAGATTTCAATTTTTTTGAAAATTATTCGATTTGAAATTAATTAAATGCCAAAATAGAGATTTGACAGTAGATATGAACAGAATTCCATGTAGAATCGAGATATCAAAAAACATCCTAGTATTAGTTAAAAGTAATGACCTGTAGTAAGATCATCATTGTGAAGTTCACACATATCTAATGTTTTCTGAATATAAAATATGACTTTATTTTACAGTACAAAAAAACTTTTTTATTTCTTTATAGCTTGGAAATATGTGATATCTTATTTTTATATCTCTTGTATTTGGGTGTTATGAATCATATCAAATACAATATAGGGTAGACAGATTTGACGTAAAAAAAATGAAAATGATGGAAAATTGTTTTTATAATTGATTAGTCCTAGTAAACTTGCTTGTATTTAATTCTACAAATCTTCCTGCTAAGAATCCTAAGATTGCACCGTATACTATATGAAAGAATAAGGCACCCGCAGTTACTAGCAGATACAATCCTGTAAATTGTTGTGAGATTTGGAATACATATTGATTTGGAGCTGAATTGTAAAAGCTATCCAATTTAGGTTGGATAATGAATGTTGCCAATGGTAAGAACAAAATAATCCATAGCGATACACCTGTTATTATTCCAAGTACTATTCCACGCCTGAAATTGTTTAGGTTTAACTTATTCCACAGAATTACCCCCTGTCCAAGTAGATTTCCTGCAACTGTCCCAGTAGCTATATGCAATACAAGACCTATGTATGGCGCTATATTATAGTCATAATAACCCAAAGATACGCCTATTACGGCAAAAAATGTGCCTATGGGAGCTTGTGAAATGACATCTACTAGGAAAAGCAGTCCAGATATTCCAATAGATGCCAATAGTCCAGCCAATGTACAGTAAACTAGGAAGTATTTTGGATTCGATTCACTTTTGATTAATTTTTTACTACTAATCATTTTACAAATTCTTTTTACCTATCATTACTTATAAATAGTGTCCAATCTTCTGTATGGTGCTAACTTTTTTTTACAAAAGTAGCAAAATGATTTTATTGTAAAAGGTAATAATTGAATGTATTGACCAAATCTATAACTACATATCTTTCTTTTTCTGGATAGCTTTGTTACAGTAATAGTATCACCAACATCAAATCCAATCATCATGAAAAATCTAATGGTGTTTTGTGAAGTAATAATTATAGTTTGTCTTATAATATTCAATTATCAAAATCTCTTAATACGACATTACCTAATGATATAGTAATGCAGTTGACAAGGGAATGAATGCGTATATTGAAAGATAGATTGGCGTTAGAAAAACAACATAAAGCATTGTTGCTTTCTGCAAGTATTGCAATCAAATCATTTCTTATGGCAATAAATACTAGTTACATTTTTTGTACAAGCTTTGACCCAAATGTTCTGTTTTTTGGCTGTTCTTTTAATGTCATATATGTAGGAGTAAATGCAGGTATTGTAATCGTCATGGGTGCAATCTCAGGATATTATATTATGCGTATTAAAGCCTTCGACAACATTTTTTCAAATATGATGAAATCAGATTATATTATTACTACTATGTATTTTAGTATGGTGTTTCTTGCTCCCGCTATAATCTCTACCACTGTAATGATTTGGCTATTTGGTGTATGGATACTTGGTATGCTTTTAGCACCATTTAGTAAAGAAAAAACAATTCTAAAAAAAGTA
>QCWD01000154.1 GCA_013114725.1 Nitrososphaeraceae archaeon
TTAGGTGCAACAAGATGGGAGACGATAAGAACTGCTGTCCTACCTTATTCAAAATCTGGAATAATAGGAGCGTCAATTCTGGGTTTAGGACGAGCAGTTGGAGAGACTATGCTGGTGACTCTAATCATTGGAAATGTGATAGGATCTACTGCTATTCCTACTTCCTTATTTTCACAAGGACAGACACTTGCTAGTCTTATTGCGAATGAATTTAATGAAGCATCATCAGATATCCACCTTTCGGCGTTAATCGGACTTGGTGTTGTCTTATTGCTTTTGACAATGATAATTAATATTTTTGCTCAGTTGTTAGTTAAAAAAACTAACCGCGTTACAAACTAGATGATTGTTATGAATTCTGAAAAAAATAATCCAAAAAATAATGAAAATAAACAATATACTGATAAGATAAATAATTATATTAAGAAGAAATACAAAAGAAGGATAATCACCAATAAATTGGTCACAATACTTACAATCATATCCGTAGTAGTAGCTGTAATCCCTCTTGGAAGCATCTTGATTGAAGTAATAAAAAATGGTTCTGAAGCAATAAGTATAGAATTTCTAACACAAAAACCGGGGGCACTTGGATCTGGAAAGGGAGGCATAGGACCTGCAATTCAAGGCACTTTAATTATAATTGGTTTATCATCAGCCTTGTCTGTTCCTGTAGGTATGCTAACTGGAATATATCTTTCAGAATATTCAAAAAATAATCGTTTTTCTACTGTTGTAAGGTTTGTTAACGATGTTTTAACTGGACTTCCATCCATTGTAATAGGTATTGTAGGATATGTGACTTTGGTATTGACCTTGGGTTCATATTCTGTACTAGCAGGAGCATTTTCATTGTCCATCATAATGATTCCTATTATAGTACGTGTAACTGAGGAAACTTTAAAACTCGTTCCAAACTCTTTACGAGAAGCAGGATATTCTTTAGGATTGTCAAAAACAAAGATTACTCTAAATATCGTGCTTTCAACAGCAAAAAGCGGCGTTCTTACAGGTATTGTTCTGGCAATTTCAAGAATTGCAGGAGAAACTGCTCCACTCATAATGACTATTTTGGGTACTAGTCTGTTCTTTTCTAGTTTTACAGGTCCTGTAGACGCCTTACCTTTAAGAATTTGGAGACTTGCAAGTCAACCTTATGAATCCGCACATTCCTTTGGATGGGGTGCCGCATTAATTCTCATAGTTATAGTACTGTTTTTAGGCGTAGGACTACGAGTTTTGATTCGTAAAAATTTGGCAAAAGTGGAAATGTAAAATCAATATTGTCTATATTGATTATATAGATAATTTATAATAATTATTTTGATATATCGTTAATATTGGCCGTAGAAAATTTGGCGCCTGTAGAAAAAAAAGAACAAATTGAAGAATCATTTGTCTATCTGGATGATGAAATAGAGAAATCTCACTCAAAATTGGTTGTCAAAGATGTCAACGGATGGTTTGGGTCAAAGCAGGCATTAAAAAGTATTAATATAAATATAAAACCAAATAGCGTCACGGCTTTTATAGGTCCATCAGGGTGCGGTAAAACTACTCTCTTACGTTGTTTGAATAGAATGCATGAGATGACAACAGGTGCTAAAATCACCGGAGAGGTATTACTGGACGGACTAAATATTTATGATAAGGCAATCAATCCTGTTATTATAAAAAGAAGGATTGGAATGGTATTTCAAAAACCAAATCCTTTTCCTACCATGAGTATCCAAGATAACGTTGCAGCTGGCCTGAAACTTAATGGTGTCAGAGACAGGAACTTAATTCAAGATATCGTAGAAGACAGTCTAAAGGGAGCAGCTTTATGGAACGAGGTTAAAGATGAACTTGACAAGCCCGGTGTAAGTTTATCTGGAGGACAGCAACAGAGATTGTGTATTGCAAGAGCACTTGCAATGCAACCAGAGGTTTTGTTAATGGACGAACCAACTTCAGCACTTGATCCTTTGGCATCTTCAAAAATCGAGGAACTGATTTCTAATTTGAGGGAGAGAGTTACAATAATTATCGTAACTCACAATATGCAACAGGCCGCAAGGGTTTCAGATTTTACCGCCTTTATGTATCTAGGAGAATTAATCGAATATGGTGCGACAAATCAGATTTTTAAAAATCCTAAAAAGGATCTAACTGAGAGATATATTTCTGGAAAGTTTGGATAATTTTTTGGTGATTTACTTTTATTGACTAGACTCTTAGACATTGGTTTGGACAAAATAAAAAATTTACTGGTAGATATGTCTATTTTATCCGAAACCACTGTAAATATGGCAATTGAATCATATGAAAAAGGAATTGCAATACGATCTAAAATTTTTGATCATTCAGAAAAGTTAAGACTATTGCAACTTGAAATCGCCGATTTTGCTATTGAGTTAATCGCACGCTATCAACCTGTTGCCACTGATTTAAGATTTTTGCAGTCATGTCTGGATATTTCATACGGATTTATGCGATTTGGACGATATGCATATGATATTTCTGAAGTATTGGAAACAATAGGGCCTTCTCATAAATGTGATACCTCTATTGTATCGACGATGGCGTTAATCGTTAAAGATATGATAAAACTAAGTTTGGACTCTCTTAGAGATTTGGATAAAGATATTTCCCCAAAATTATATGTAATGGATGATAGCGTTGATTCTATTTATAGAAATTTTCTTCGTAAAACATTTAAACTTGATTCAGAAGGTCTGTCTACTACAATTACAATCAATGATATGAAATGTTATATGTCTACATTATTAATTCTAAGATATCTTGAAAGAATTTCTGATCATGCCTGTTATATCGGTGATTGTGTACATTATATTGTTACAGGTGACCCTACCCCAAGGAAGTAATATGAGGTTTGTATAAAACAAAGTATTAGTGAAAAATGCAAAAAAGAATAATGTAACTTTTTTCATTATCTTCTTAAAAAAGGTATATAATATTAATAGTAATTATGGATTTGTTATGAAAAAGATATCAATATTTTTAACAACCGCCATGCTTATCTTATCTTTACTATATTCAAATTTACCTTATCCTGCATACTCCAAAGCTGTTCCTTTGCTCGATATAGATACTGGCAATAAAACATTAGATGACGGGCTACCGAAATTTTATAAATGCATATCAAAATCAGTTAAAAATAGCTACGATAAAGATGAACCATCGTACTTTCAAAAAGAACCAATGAAATTTGAGGTAGTACAATGTTATCATGAAGTTTTTTTAGAAAATGAAGATGAAGAAGATGAAGATAAAAACGATAAGGAAGACAAAAAGGATAGGAGTGACTGATAAATGAATAAAATAGAACACTATAAACTCAACACCAATAACATTTCTATCATTTTGGGAATTTTTTGCGTTCTGATGATATTTTCAATACTGTTTCAATTATTTCTCGTTGAACCAGCGCATGCACTAACACGCTACTACAATTGTGTTACAAGAACTGCTGATAAAAATGGAACACTTTCAGAATATAATATTCAAGTATGTTACGACAAGGTTTTCTTAGGTGCCGTCAAAGCTATGGAGAAACTGAATAATACCAATTAATATCTAAAACACTA
>QCWD01000011.1 GCA_013114725.1 Nitrososphaeraceae archaeon
CATAGACGGTATTTAAAAGTGATTTTACGTCTCCATCATAGTCCTGATTAATATATTGAGGTTTATAAGAGATCTTTGGAGTGATATCTATGTTTCCCGAACTTGGTTTTTCAATCCCTGTGATCATTTTCATAAAAGTAGTTTTTCCCAACGAATTTGCACCCACTACTCCTACAATCTCGCCTTTGTGTATTTCACCTGACGAGATAGAAACGTTAAATGAAGAGTAAGATTTTTTGAGTTCTGTATACCTTGCTAATGGTGATTCAAGGATAACGTCATCTATCGCATTATACGTATCAAAACGAAAAATCTTGTCTCTGAAACGTACGTTTTCAGATGGTATAAAACCATCTAAGAAATGATTGATTCCGAGTTTAGTACTTTGAATACTGGACATAATCCCATAGGCTCCTGCTTCGCCATACATTATGTGTATAGAATCAGATAAGTAATCCAACAATGTGAGATCATGTTCTACCACCATGACACTTTTTCCTCTTTCGGAAATACTATGAATAACTTTAGCTACAGATAGTCTTTGATAGATATCATTATATGACGAAGGTTCGTCAAAGAAATAGTAGTCAGCGTCTTTTACAGAGGAAACTGCTACCGCCAATCTTTGTAACTCTCCTCCACTTAAGTCAGAGACATTTTTATTTAATGAATTTTGTAATGATAACTTTTCAGTAATTTCATCATATATACTTAATTCATCGTATTTTTTTATTAATTCTTTAACCGTTCCTTTAAATACATTCGGAATAAGATACACTAATTGTGGTTTGATAGATACACGTAAAGAACCGTTAGCAATATTTTCAAAATGCAATTTTAACTCCGTGCCGTGAAATTTTTTGATAACATCGTCCCATGTCATTACCTTGTCATATTGTCCAAAATTTGGTAAGATATTTCCAGACATTATATTAATTATAGTAGATTTACCCATCCCATTTCTTCCCAATAAACCAACCACAGAACCTTTTCTAAGTGAAGGAAGACGATATAATCGAAATGAATTGATACCGTACTGATGAATTTTATGTTCAGCAAGTTCCTTTGCAAGATTTACGATCACAATTGCATCGAATGGACATTTTTTTATACAGATACCACAGCCAGTACATAATTCTTCAGAAATTACAGCTTTCCCGTCCTCGTTCCTTTGAACGATGCATTCACCTCCGGTTTTGTTTATAGGACAGTAAATAATACATTCTAGCCCACATTTTCTAGGCTGACACAATTCTTGATCTAATACCGCAACCCTAGAGGTATTTTCTGAAGATGAGTTACCCAAGATATTTAAATTTATTCAAAATAACTATTATATCTATTGTTTATGACAAGTGACAAAGACAGAAAATAAAGATGATAAATTAAAAAGATAAAAGATTAATAATCCCTATATAACTACATTGATTAGCCGGCCATAGTGATAGGGCGCGACCCGGTCCCGTTCCGAACCCGGAAGTCAAACCTGTCGTCGCTGCTGAATACTTACCTGCGTGAGCGGTTGGGAAACGGCAGTGCTGGCGTTTTATATTTTCTAAGTTTTGTCGCCTAGTTTTCACAGGTCATTCCTAAATTTTTCGGATAATAACTGGTTAATATGAAAACCAATCTTAGATATTAATGGATATATTTCAGAAAATTCTGATGGTTCCCAGATTTGTGTCTCTATAACGATTCCAAAATTTGCAGCTTTTACACATATTTTTCTAACGGATTCTTTATCAATATTTTTTGAAAAAAATTCATAGATTTCAACGTCGTTAGTTAACATATTAGCAAGAATGCTTTTGCTCCAACCAAGATTTTTTAGTTTTCCGTCAATAATTTCATAATAAGGAAAAGAATTCAAAAGAGAATAGCCATCATTGTTCTCAAATATATTATTATTTTCAATTAAACAATATACATTATAAAATGGTCCTAAACGAACTACATCCTCAAATCCGATGTATTCTATTGTAGAATTTTGAACGGTAATAAAACCGGCGTTATTATTTAGTAACCATTTTTTGAAATATTTTTTATTTTTAGAAATGTCGTCTTCTAATCCTATTTTGCAGTCGAGGCCATATTTTTGGGACAGGAGAGAAACCAATAATTCTTTTTGGAATGTAGGCACACTTGTTTACAACATAATTATAAAATGAGGCAATATAAAAGAAAATTACAAAATTAACGAAAAAAGGATTTTAAAGAAACTAATAAAACTTTAAAAAGTCACGGAATCATATACTTAGCTGTTTGCTTCTTGCATAAGATATTTAACAAGCGTTCTAACGCCAAAACCAGTAGCACCTACAGGATTGTAAGATTTGGCAACAGTACTTTCTTGGATCCATGCAGGTCCTGCTATATCAAAATGAACCCACGGAAATCCTTCCACAAAATTTGAGAGGAATGCGGCAGCGGTGATTGTTCCTCCAGCTCTGCCACCGATATTCTTTATATCAGCTATCTTACTTTTTATTTGATCTCTAAATTCTTCAAGCAATGGAAGTTCCCAAATTTGTTCATTGGTTTCTTTGGAAATAATCTTTAATTTTTGTAATAGATCTTCGTTATTTCCCATCATTCCGCCAATATTTGAACCAAGTGCAATTATACAAGCACCAGTCAATGTAGCCATATCAATTATTACTTGAGGATTATAATTTATGGTGCCATAGGATAGCGCATCACCTAAAATAATTCGTCCTTCTGCATCGGTATTTAAAACTTCTACTGTTGTAGAATTGTACATTGTAATTATGTCACCTGGTTTATAGGATCTATCTGAAGGAACATTTTCTACAGCAGGAATCAAACCTATGACATTAATAGGTAATTTAATCGCAGCAATAGCCCTAATTATACCTAAGATATTACAACCGCCGCATTTATCAAATTTCATTTCATCCATTTTGTCTCCAGGCTTTAAAGAAATTCCGCCAGTATCAAAAGTAACAGCTTTTCCAACAAGCAGATACGGTCTTGAAGATTCCTTTGAATCAGAAATTTTACCTCTTTTATTTTTACTGATACTTATATTTTTTCTTCCAGTATACTCCAAGACAATTAGCTTAGGTGGATTGATACTACCTTTTCCTACAGATAAGATACCATTAAGATTCATGGTTTGCATTAGATTCTTATCAATTATTTTGCATTTTAGATTTTGATATTGGTTGGACAATTCTTTGGCAAATTCTGCCAAGGTTTCTGGGGTACATTCATTTGGAGGCAAATTACTGATATCGCGTGTATAATTAACTGCATCCACAATCTCATGAGTTTTTTCTAAAGTATCCCTAAAGTTTACATCAGAAGAAGTCAGTAATAATATTTTATCAATCTTATTTTCTTTATGTAACGATGACGGAATAATTTTCTTGTTTTTGTTTTGTATGTAGTTTTTCTTTTCTGTTTTATATTTATCAAATGAATATAGTGACAACAATATTCCCTCTGAAACATAGGTTACAATTTTTTCCTCTGATTCTCTATCTAACTGGATATTATTATCTTGATTCTCTTCGGATATTAGTTCAAAAAATGGAAAAATAGTAAAACTTGTCACTTTAAGGTCCTTGCATGAAAGAAAAATTTTACTGCCGACTATTCTTGCTTTTTCATTATCAAATTTTTTTTTATCGCCAAGACTTACAAATAAGAATTTTTGTATATCATTATCTTGGATAAAAAAAAATTCTTTAATATTACCAAATTCATTTTTGAATGTTGTTAAAAAAAATTTAATTGGTTTTTTAAACTTTGGATCAAATTTTTTTAAATATCGATTTTCAAATATTTCATTTTGGAAAACACAAACAACGATAAGCTCGTGTTTGCTTTTAATTCTTGATTCAAAATTTGCAGTTTCAATTAATAAATTCTTCATGATCTTGAATTATATAATTAAATATTATTTAAAGTAAGATACTCCATTATTAATTAAAAAGTTAATAATATTCTATTTCTTTTTTACAGATTATAAAAATGAAATGTTTGACCATATCTTTTTATTTTTCTTTTGAATGACAGTCATAATACAATGTCAGTGATACTTAGCGAGTATTTTAATTTAAGCTGTGAAATTGATAGTAGTTATTATTTCTGCAAAAAAAAAATTATCTTTTTATCTCGACATGGCTTTATTACTATGAATATTTGGGATATGTTGGAAAATGAGTCTTAAAATGAGATATTTGAATCTTAAAAGTAAGGTTAAAGATATTAGAATTAATGCAATATATGGAATTTCTGAGGCAGGCTCAGGACATCCTGGTGCGTCATTTTCTGCTGCAGAAATAATGGGTTCGTTATATTTTAGAAGAATGAAACACGATCCTGACCGACCGCATTGGGGAGAGAGAGACTATTTTATCAATTCAAAAGGTCACTCAGCCCCTGGATTTTATGCGACTTTGGCATTGGCTGGATACTTTGATCCAAAGGAGATGAACTCACTTAGGAAATTTGGATCAAAATTGCAAGGACATCCAGTAAGATATTCAGAGAAACAAAAACATCATAGTGTTCCAGGAATTGAATATGCTGGGGGTTCTGAAGGAATTGGCTTATCGGTTTCAATAGGAATAGCGCTTTCTAATTTAATTGATAAAAAAAGTAATACTGTATTTGTGCTTCTTGGTGATGGAGAGACCAATGAAGGTCAGGTTTGGGAAGCTGCAATGGCGGCTCCAAAATTCAAACTAGATAACATAGTAGCTATTTTAGATAGAAATAAAATTCAACAAGACGGTTTCACAGAAGAGATCATGCCTTTAGACCCATTAAGAGACAAATGGTTAGCATTTAATTGGAATGTAATTGAAATTAACGGGCATAAAGTAGAACAAATAATTGATGCGTTAAATAAAGCAAAACAAGTAAAAGAGAAACCCACGATAATAATTGCAAATACTGTCAAAGGCAATGGTATTAAACATATGGCAAATAATCCTCAATGGCATGGAAAAGCACCGTCACTGAAACATTTACCTATACTAATAGAGGAGTTAGAAGGTGAATTTCTTATAGCACCGTCTATAATAGCTGGTGAAAAAGAAAACTATGAAGAAAAGATAAGACAAGCAGAAAATAACGGTGCAGATATGATACATTTGGATGTCATGGATGGAAAATTTGTTCCAAATGTTACCTTCTTTGCAGATACAATTAAAAAACTAAGACCAATTACGAAACTTCCTTTTGATACCCATCTGATGATAGAAAAACCTATTGACCATGTAGATGGGTATATCGAGGCGGGTTCTGATATTATCACCGTACATGCTGAAACATGTAAAGAGGATGAATTTTTAATTATCAATGATAAATTACTAACAAATGGTATAAGCCCAGGGATAGCCATCAATCCGGATACAAAGGTTCCAGATTGGGTATACAACAATCTAGACAAGATAGACGTTATTATTATAATGTCAGTATACCCAGGATTTTCTGGACAAAAGTTTATTCCTGAAATTTCCACCAAAATGAACAGAATAAATCAAAGATTAAGAGAATTGAAATATAAGGGTTATATAGAAGCCGACGGAGGTATCGACGCCTCTACCTTGCAGCAGGTCTACGACGCAGGAGCAAGAATAATGGTAGCAGGTAACGCCATATTTGCTCATGCAGATATCAATTTTGCAATATTACAACTTCGTCATAAAGCAAATGTAGCCCTAGAAAGGAAACTTTTACAAAAATCAAAGGAAATCAATATCGAGGATGATTGGATGAAAGCTCGAAAACAGGTTCTTATTCCGTTAGCAAACGAGCTGGGAGTAGAGGAATGAAAGATACGATGACTTCAAACAATATTATAAAAACAACCGAAAAATTTGAAATGGGTGATATGCGTACTGCATACGGTGACGCATTGTATGAAATTGGTTCTGAAAATAAAAGAATAGTATGTGTTGGTGCAGATACTACTGATTCTCTAAAAACTAAAAAATTTGGAGATAAATTTCCAGAACGGTTTTTTAATATTGGAATTGCAGAGGCAAATCTTGTTTCAATTGCTGCAGGGTTATCTATTGGCGGAAAAATTTCTTTTGCCAGTACATACGCAGCATTTTTACCTGGAAGGTGTCTTGACCAGATAAGAAATGCAATATGTTATCCAAACCTTGATGTCAAATTAGTTGTTTCACATGCAGGACTTACTGTAGGAGCTGATGGTGCGTCACATCAACAGATTGAGGATATTGCAACTATGAGGGCTATTCCAAATATGAAAGTCATGGTACCATCAGATACTATCTCGGTAAAACAGATAATAAAAAATGTCGTTGAAATTTCAGGTCCTTTCTACATCAGGCTTGCAAGACCTTCAAGCGAAATTATTTATGAGGAATCTTTTACTGATTTTAAAACTTCTGGCGGTCATATATTAATGGAAGGTAACGATGCAACAATCATTGCCTGCGGATTGATGGTTTCAAAAGCTTTAAAGGCTGCAAACAATCTAAGAAAAAATCATCATATATCATGCAGGGTTATTGATTTATTTTCGATAAAACCTATAAATAAAATTCTCATTGAAGAGTCGGCACGAAAAACAGGATTAATAATCACTGCAGAAGAACATAATGTACATGGTGGAATGGGAAGTGCAGTAACAGAGGTATGTTGTGAAACATATCCAGTTCCAGTTACAAGAATAGGTGTGAAAGACACATTTGGTGAATCGGCACGTGATGGTGAGTTAGAAGAACTTATGAAGTCTTATGGTTTAACCAATAGAGATATAGAAAATTCAATTTTAGAAAGAAGAAAAGGAATATAGAATATCGAAGGTTAAATACTTGGTGAATAGAATTGAAAATATTTTTAGATACTGCAAACATTCAGTCAATTAAAAAATATAATGATATGGGGATGGTTGATGGAATCACTACTAATCCATCGTTATTATCAAAAGAAAACGAAAATCCAGAGCAAGTTATGAAAACTATAGTCGATATGATAAATGGTCCAGTAAATTTAGAGGTCATAGGTATGAAATCAGATGAAATGATAAATGAAGCGTATGAACTCTTAAAATATGGAAAAAATGTAGTGATAAAAATTCCGATGATAGGAGAGGGATTGATGGCTGTGAAAAAATTGTCCGATGAAGGTATAGATACTAATGTGACCTTGGTATTTTCTGCAAACCAAGCCATTTTAGCAGCAAAAGCCGGTGCAAAATATGTCAGCCCATTTATTGGTAGATTAGACGATGCTGGACATGACGGAATGAACGTAATAAAAGATATAGTTCAAATTTTCAAGAATTATAAATTTAAGACTAATGTTTTGGTGGCAAGTATTAGACATCCTGTACATGTTATAGAAGCAGGAATTATAGGTGCAGACGTTGTAACTTTACCTCCAGATATACTTGAAAAAATGATTCATCATCCTCTAACAGATAAAGGTCTGGATACTTTTTTATCAGATTGGAAGAAAATAAATAGGTTGTAAATTAGTAAAAAATTTTTTTGTTAAATCTTTTTTGTATTTAGGTTTTTAAAAGTGAGATTACTTTTGTGGGAATATCTTCAACTCTTCCTGCAAGAATTTTATTGTAATTAAAATATTGCAAATTTTGAGATAGGGTAACTAATTCATGAGTGTTTTTGCCTAGACCCAAGGCAGCCATGTGTATAGATAGATTTCTATATTTCAAAATCATATCTCTAACAGTATCAAAATTAGAAGGTTCACCATCAGTCAATGTTATACATATATCTGGTTTGAAGGATTTTACAAATGGAAGTAAGATACCGTAAATCTCACCCAATGGGGTTCCTCCACTTGCTTTTATCTGTGACAGTCTTCTTGCACTTGTTATCGACCACGGTAGTTTTGGTGGCTTAATTAACCAACATTTTACCTGTAACCCTTCCGTACTGAAGGCATAGACTGCAAACTGTACACCAATAGAATCAAGTGCCTCACATAGGGCGACCGTAGTCTGTTTGTATTTTAATTCTATATCCTCAATACTTGATGAATGGTCCAGTATTATAATCACCTTAGACCTGATTGTTATTTTATGGTCTATCAAAAACGGCTTTAAATGATATGTGTCTATGTAACTATCTGCATCGAATTCGTCTCCGGTTTCATTTATTGTCTCCTTCCACCCCGTCTTCCAGTTTTTAAAGGCTTTTTTAACTTTTTGAACCAGATTAAAATCATAAATCTTTGTTTCATCTACATCCATTTTGTCTGGAATCGAGATATCAAAATTTGAAAGATTGTCAAATCCTCTGTTATCTGTCTTTTTGCTTTCATGTATTAAAGTTTCAAATTCTTTTTCTAACTCTCCGGCATCAAGTATGCTTTTAGAAAGTTTGTTAATTTCATTCTCGTCATTTTTTTGTTCCTTGAACTTGGTCTTTATTATTTTATCTAGATTGTCCAATAATTCAGTTCTAGATACGGAAATTCCAAAAGGAGATTTTAGGCCAAGTAATGAAATTGAAAGGAGTGGATCTATCTGTAATTTTTTGATAATCTCTTTGACTTTTTCATATATCCAAGTAGTATCATAATTTTTATCTATAGCCTCCATAACATATGATAATGCTAGGTTTGATGCTTCTTGAACTCGATCATTATCACCACCAAATAACTCTCCTTTAATATAACCTGTAAGAAAGTATTGAGAAAATGCTTCGATAATTTTTTCCTTTCCATAAATGCTATTTAATAATGGACGATACGATGATGATATCGCTTCGTAAAAAATAATTTCATTTTTCATCCCCTGCCATGCAAGAAGACCAATTATCTCAACTCTTTTTGTTTCCAAACAATTTAAAATAAAGCCATAAGCATGGTCATAGCTTGAAGATTTAACCTTTGTAGAGTATCTGATACGCATTGATTCGTACCAAAGTGCAGTTCGCCATTGACGATATTTTTGGAATTCAGTTCCATGATAACTATTTAATGTAGGAATCGTAATATGGTTTTTTTCAACATTAGAAGTAGGTCTTGTATTATCTGAGAAAGTTACTGTAACTTTAGCATTATTTGACCATCGTCTGGAAAGAAAGGTGGCAATTTCTAACAGTACATCATTTCTTAAATGGGGAATAGATAATGACACCTTTGATTCGATCATTTAAATATTGAAGTTATCATATCCATTACTTTTCTAAATTCGACTTCTCCCCATTGAATATATGCATTAGCAAAAACTATCTCTGCAACCAATTTTGGAGGAAGACCAGTTTCCAAAAATTTAGCAAACGCAATTGTTTCTCTTAAGCTAGGTCCGTAAAATAATTCTTCAATTGACGCAGCTTCTCTTAGACTCTTTGCCAAACTAATAGTTTGTTTTACATAAGGAATGTTAGCATGGCTCATCTGTACATGCTCTTTAACTATCTCAAATTCTACATCTTCTGGTGGATAATCCAGATTTAACCTAATTGGAAATCGACTTAGCAGTTGTGGAGGCAATTCTTTTGTTCCTATGTGAGATAGAGGATTTATAGTTGCGACCACAAACCAATTTTGTGATGCCTTTACAATTTGTCCCTCAGCTTCCTTAAGTACAAGCTGTCGTCGATCATCTAATGCTTCATCCAATCGTAATAGCATGTCTGGTTCAGCAGCATTCAACTCGTCTAAATATAATAATGTATCATCTTTCATAGATTTTACCAGCACACCTTCGACAAAGGTTATACCTTCTTTATCTATGGTTTTTGTACCAATGAGATGAGATTCACGGGTTCTTAAACTAAAATTTACGGAATGAATTTTTTTATCAAGAGTGGATGCAAATTTCCTTACTAAAGTCGTTTTACCAGTACCTTTTGGACCAATAATAATTACAAATAAGCCAGTTTGATATGCTTTACTGAGAATATCAAACGAATTATTCCAATCCAAATATTTTATTGATTCGTTTTGCATCAATACTTTTCAATTTAGAATTATTAAATAGAGTTTATATATCAATCTGAAATTTGATTAGTCATCAATTTTTATTGTATTAATATATTAAATCATCAGATTAGCAAGAAAATTAAATAAGATTTTTCTTTGTAGATAAATAATCTTGAATTAGAACTTTGTCTATATCAGATGGGTTAATATAATATGCTTTTCCACTAACTTGTTTTTCAAAATCAGTTACATATCCCCATAGTGAATCGTCCTCGCTTATCATTATAGTGTCTATATTGATATTACTTTTTTTGCATGTCTTAGCTTCCAGTAGTGTCTTTTTAGCTACATATGGATCAACTTGTTTATACCTATAACAGAGATATACGATTTCGCCAGATTTTAAATCAAGATGTAAGTCGCTTTTCCCATTTGCCTTTTCCAATTCCTGCGAATTTGGGGAGTAAAAGTTAGAATATGGTTTTTCTGAAATTATCGTATCATATTCTATTTTATTATCTATAAAACAGGCACTGGGATGGCCATCAGTAATTAGAACAACTCGCCTATTTGTTGATAAATCTTTAAGCAACAATCGTCTTGAAATTCGAAGAGCTGCTTGATAATTAGTATAATGTAAAAAATCAGATCCAGGTTCGAAGGTTTTTAAATAAGGAATATCATATGGATTAACCTTGGATGCTAAAGCACCAAATCCGATTACATAAATTGAATCATTAGGAAAGAATTTGCGATTTAAAATAAAAAGATTCCAAAGTGCTTTTTTTGCTGCTTCAATTCTGCTTAAATCAGTATACAGAGAAGAATATCGCATAGTAGAACTCAGGTCTATACAATACACTACGCCTACTCTAGTATCATGAAATGTTTCATATTGTTCAAAATCTGCGACATCTATTTCGAAAGGAATTTTTATGTTTTTATCAGTCTTAGCTAAGCGATAAACAGAATTTAAAATAGTTTGATTTACATTTATGTTTTTAAAATCTTCCCATATTTCATATTTTTTGCTGGAATCAAGAATTATAGAACCGTGTCCGAAAGTTTTAGTTTCATGTAACCCAGATGTACTTTTGTTCATCAGAGATTGCAGAGTTTCTTGTAAAATTTTTTCACCAATATGAATAAAACCTTTATGAGTTAACCATTTTTTAGTGTCCTTAAGATATCCTTTTTGAATTAATTTCCTGAGGATTGGAAATTCCAGATTATTGCCTTTATCAGATTCTTCCTTTGTAGATGATACGGATTTATCAAAATTGGTAAGATCTTTTTTATTATTTAAATTTTTATTAATTGGTAAATTATTTTTATCTCCCTCAAGCTGGGTTAGTAAATCACCAAGTTTTTGTTCTAGTTCATTTAATGAAATTAAATTCTCTTTCAATGATTCACGTCCAATCATTTTTAATAGTTCATTACTGACACTATCTTCAAGTTCAAAGTTTAATTGATCATTATTAGGATTATTATCAGACGTATTTTTTTTGCCATTATTGTCTATGTATGAATAAAGAAATTTTTTAATTGATTTTCCGTAGATAAATTTAACCATTAATTTGTTACGAAGATGATTGATAGGTATTTATGTCTTTTTTGGTAATTATTGGATTTTCCATATTTCTAAGTCCTTCTAAAATCAATTCAACTACGGAAGCACGAAATTCTTTATCATTATCAACAAAGAATTCTAATCCATGTAAATCAATTTTCAAATTTTTAATACTTGTCGTAAATACGTTTGTTTCGTTATTCAAAATAGGATTTATAATATTTTCGATAGCATTATGCAATGAAGGATAATTTGATAATTGTGTGTTATAATCAAGTGCATCATTATCATGATGCAAACTATCAGACGAACCGAGTAAAGATTGAGAAACAAAAAATGTTTTATTCTTGGAAAAATCTTCCTTTATTTGATTGATGAGATTTGCTGGAATCTTTTGAACATATTCAAGCGAGATATTTTTAATTGATTTTTCAATAAACGAATTTAAAAATCTAAATCTATTTTCACTGTTATCGTCCAGATCGGATAATTCAAATTTTGATGTTTGATAAATACTAAAAAGATCGCTAAATCGGGGTATTGTTTTTATGTTATGTTTGATGGAGCGAATTCGTTCTGCTTCAGAGACAATTACCTCTAGGCCGTGAACAGACATTCTTACACTTACCCCCTTATCTTGATTGACATCGGAGCTATTTCTTGCAATATGGGTAACAGTACAAATAGCTTTCAAAATAAAATATGGAATTATCACATAGTAAGGAGAATAAATTTTTGCTTCTTGAATCATAATAAGCATTTCATCGTAAATGTTGATAGGATAATGTGTATTAATATGACTCTTGATACGATCGAATAGGGGTTCTATTATTTTTCCAGAATGTGTATAATCTATAGGATTAGCCGTAGATATTATTTTTACATCGGGTTTAAAATAAACAGGATACGCACCTGTTGTAAATTTACCTTCCTGCAGAACACTGAGTAATGAAACTTGCTTTCGTGTATCAAGAACAGGCAATTCATCAATACATAAAATTCCATGCCTCGCCTGTAATAGTTGGCCTGGAGAATATGTTCCAATATCATATGTTTCTAATCCTTTTTTTGCAATTTTGATTGCATCTACCTGACCTACGAGGTCCTTAACAGAAATATCAGGTGTGGCTAGAATATATCTATACCTTTTGGAACCATCTATCCAATCTATCTTGGTGTCCAATCCGTTATTTCTGATGATGTCCTCACACTCTTTGGAAACAACAAATTCAGGAGATATTCGTTCTATATCTCTATCTTCCAAAAGACATACCAAGTGATTGGCAGGAATTTCTGTTGGTATATCGTTAGTATTAGTTCCACGTACTACTGGAATTGGAGAAAGTAAAGTGGAGGCAATAGTTTCAGCGATCTTGGTTTTTGCCTGACCGATCTGACCAACCAGTACAAAATCATGACCAGATAGAATAGCCCTATTTATCGCCGGAATAACATCATCATCGTAACCAATTATTCCAGCATAGGGATTAACGTCTTGTCTTAAACAAAGAATAAGATTTTCTCTAATCTGTTTTGCAATGCCAAAATATTTATAATTAACCTTCAGCAAGTCATACAAAGTATTAATTTCTAAATAATTTTCTGGAGTTCCGGAAAATTTTTCGAAATATACAGGATTAGAAGTATAAGAATGATTAATCAGGTCTACAAGTTTATTATCCAATGATGAAAAAGCTGAGTAATTGGAGATTTAAACATTATCAATAATTGTCAGAAACGTTGAAAAAAGAGACTATTTAATATATATAATAAAATAAATTGAGTCTAATGATTTTCTATAGCTAATTCCAAGTTTGTAGTGTAGTCTTCGTAAGTCCAGTTTTCTACAATTGTATGGTATTTTGGATTCATATTTTTAGGTTTTTTCTGCATCCTGTATTTTTATTAGTTAATTTATCAATATAATAGTTATCATGACTCAAAACGTTATTAGATGTATAAATTTTATAATGAAAATAGATCTTTTATGTAATTACTACAATTATTGAGAATTGCCTTAACACCAATGTATAAATTTTATAAAACTTTTGGTGTTAATTATAATCTCACTGTCTAGATTTGATAAAAAATATTAAGTATAGTTTTTATGGAGGGAACAATTTTCATTAGAAATATTTGTCAACACAAGAATACAAACACATTGTTAGAATAGCAGGAAAAGATATTGATGGTAGTAAAAAAATTATTGTTGGTTTAAGTTTAGTTAAAGGAGTTGGTTATAACTTTGCTCAGATTTTATTACAAAAATTAAACATCAATCCACATTTACGTATCGGATTTTTAACCGATAAAGAGGTATCTGATATTGAAAATGCAATTAAAGATCCAAATAAGATAAATATTCCAATGTGGTATTTTAATAGAAGAAAGGATATAGATACCGGTTCGGATATACATTTAATTACATCGGATTTGGATTTCATTATTTCAAATGATATTGATCGTGAAAAATCGGTCATGAGTTGGAGAGGATATAGACATATGTTTGGTCTAAGAGTAAGGGGACAGAGGACAAGAACAACAGGAAGAAAGGGGGGTGCAGTAGGAGTTAAAAAGACAGGAAAGGTCGCACCTTCATCTAGTGCCGGAGAAAAGAAGTAATAGGGTGAGACCATGGGAGATCCAAAGAAATTCAAGAAAACGTATAGAAGACCTAGAAGAATTTGGACAACAGAACAGCTTAATTCAGAATTGTATCTGGTAGGGTCGTATGGACTTAGAAGCAAAAGGGAGTTATGGAAGGCTCAAACAGAAGTTGCAAGATTGAGAAATCAAGCAAGAGCATTATTAGCATTAACAATTGAAACAAGACAAGAAAAAGAAAAAAAATTACTTTCATATTTACAAAGAATAGGTTTGGTAAGTGAGAATTCAACATTGGATGATGTATTAAATCTCAAAATTGAAGATATTCTGGAAAGAAGGCTTCAAAGCATAGTAATGAGAAAAGGACATGCAAGAACATCGCATCAGGCCAGACAAATAGTAGTTCACGGACATGTTATGATTGGTGATAGAATTGTAAACATTCCAGGATATGTAGTAAAAAAATCAGAAGAGTCGACAATAATGGTAAACAATGTCAACGTCGCGAAAAGTTCATCATTAGCCAGTGAATCAAATGAATCTGCAGTAGTTTAATTTTTAATATTAAATTTTTTTGCACTGCTATTAGATCTAAAGAATTTAAGATACGATATCTACGTGGTCAATTTTTCCATCAGAATTCATATCAAATCCCTGAACAACAGTAGCCCAATTTTCCTCTCCAAGGTAATTTGAAAATACTTTATCCCCAAAGTTTGTTAATGCCATAACTGCAGCCTTTGTTCCTATGGACCTTACACCAGCCAATACAAGGATTGTTTTTTCTGAATTATACGGATTTCTTATTTTTGCTATCAATCCATGATTATCTGAATTAAATATTTTGTTAGATTGATCGACTAATCCCGACCAGAAATTTTTTTCGTTAAAACAGATGGGAAAATATTTATTGAATTCGGCAGTCACAATATTAGTACCTGGTCCACCTATCAAAACCAGATTATTACCATCAAGATCTTTTTCTGCCTTTGCGTCGATATCCAATTTTACACTAAAACTTTCTGGAACCTTAAATAAATTTCCCAGATAAAATCCAAGATGGATAGCATAATGTCCATCACGTGCAGACGATTTATTTGGACCGTGTGGGTCGGGAGAACCGACTACTATTAAGCCTGAAAAACAATTATTGTCGTCAACAAATGGTTTTAAAAAATTTAATGAATTTTTATTTTTTAGTTCTAATGGATTATTTAACATCAATTCACTGGAACCCCAATTCATCTCTAATCCAAACGACGGAAAATTTGTTGAATAAAGTCTAGCAGTCCCACCCTTAATATTTACAGTACTAGTATGACTTATTGCACCGATTTCCAATAATTTACGAATATAGTAATATGCACTCTGTTCGTAAATTTTTAATTCTTTTGCTATTTGTGATGGGTACATTGATTTATGAGATAGCAATTCTAAAATTTTCCAAGCGGTTTTATTAGAAATAATTCGTATTTTATTTACGTCACGGAATATCAAAATTTTTTTTATATGCAGTAAAGAATTTTGAAATTGATCATGATAAACTAAATCCTTTTCTATCAAAACAGGCAAAGTTACCATCCATTATATATTAACATTTACCGGTCAAATTTTTTTTTTATATAAAAAAGCGTTTTAATTTAAAATCCTAATAAGCAAGAGTAATAAAAAAAATATAATGGTGAGTCCTTTTATTTATTATTTTATATATACTTGAATTGAACTTTATATTATAAATTTGTGTTCTATAATAGGGTTTATCGGCAATTCAAGGGCAGCTCCGGTAGTTGTGGAGAGTCTCAAAAAGATGGAATATAGGGGATATGATAGCGTGGGGATTGCGACGATTAACAGTGGCAAGATAATGTTGAAAAAAGGTGTGGGTAGAGTAGTAGAGGTCAATAATCAATTAAACCTGATGAAAATGCCTGGAAATATAGGAGTAGGACATACCAGATGGGCAACACATGGAGGAGTGACTGAAAGTAATGCTCATCCGCATGATGGATGTAAGAAGAATATAGTGGTGGTACATAATGGCATAATTGAGAATTTCCGGGAAATAAAAAAAGATTTAGAACAGCATGGTCATATTTTTAAGAGTCAAACAGATAGTGAAGTTATTGCACATCTAATTGAATCCAATTTAGTTGATGGTAAAGGGAACATAAAGAAAGCCCTTACAAAAACATGTACCAAACTTAAAGGGGCTTTTGCGTTTGTTGTTGCCTTTGAAGATGGAAGTATTGCTGGTGCAAGATTAGACGAACCATTGATAATAGGATTGACCAATGATGGGTATTTTATTTCTAGTGATGTCTTAGGATTCTTAGAGTATACAGATAGAGCAATTTTTCTTGAGAACAAAGACATTGTAATAATTGATAAAAATGGTATGAATTTATTTGATTTTAATGGAAAAAAGATTTCAAAACAAATAACACAGGTTGCTTGGGAGCTTGGAGAAATTGATAAGGGGGATTATGCACATCACACCATAAAAGAGATCCATGAACAAAAAAAATCAATAGAAAAAGCAATGCTGCAAGATAATGAACGTGTTAATATTTTTTGTAATACCATTAGAAGCGCTAAAAATATATTTTTTACAGGTAGTGGATCCAGTTATCATGCAGCATTAGTTGCAAAAAATTTGTTATCAAGATTTGGTAAGATAAGATCTGAAGTAATAATGTCCAGTGAATTTCAGTACAATTTGGATAATATTGACAAAGACTCGGTGATAATAGCAATTTCACAAAGTGGTGAAACAGCAGATGTGTTGCAATCCATAAAAATCGCCAAGGAAAAGAACGCAAAAATTTTATCAATTGTAAATGTTCACACTTCGTCACTGGCAAGATTAAGTGATTGTTATCTAGGTATTAATTGTGGTCCTGAAATCGGAGTAGCAGCTACCAAGAGTTTTACAGGACAACTTGCAATATTTTATATGATAATAGATAAAATCTCCGATAATGCTACAAGATTTGTTGATAATATGAAGTTTTTTCAGGAGATTTTTGAAGGCATAATCCAATTGGAAGGTGAAATTGAAAGAATAGCAGAAGTCATAAAAGATGCCAAAGACATTTACATTTTGGGAAAGTCATTACACTATCCTATAGCGCTGGAAGGTTCTCTCAAAATTAAAGAACTGGCATATATTCATGCAGAAGGAATTGCTGCTGGAGAATTAAAGCATGGACCACTAGCTCTGATAGAAAATAACACTGCAGTAATTGTTTTAAATCCTGAAGATGAAACATTCAATGATACACTGCGAAGTACTAATGAAATCAAGTCAAGGGGAGCATACATCATTGGAATATCAAATAAAGAAGATATTATTTTTGATAGGCATATAAAAATACCAACAGTAAACAAATCATTTTATCCCATAATTGAAGTTATTCCCATTCAACTTTTATCATATTATTTAGCACTCAAGAGAGAAACAAATCCTGATTACCCCAGAAATCTAGCTAAATCAGTAACAGTGAGATAAAATTACCAAAATTAGGATTTTATTTTTTATGTTATCCTAGTTACGATTGCACATATACAGTGTATAGATAGAAAAACAATTTAGCGATTAATTTATTAACACTCAATTAATTTAATATGAAAATGTCAAGAGTTGATAAAGATTCACTCGGAGAAATTAAAGTGCCAATTGATGCATACTATGGTGCATTTACAGCAAGAGCGATAAAACAGTACAAGGTTACAGGACAAAAAGCTCACATTAATTTAATTAATTCATATGTAATGATAAAAAGGTCAGCAGCCATAGCCAATGTGAGTTTGAAGATTTTAGATCAAAGAATAGGAAACGCAATTGTTTCTAGCTGCGACGAAATTTTAGATGGAAAGTTTTTGGATCAGTTTCTAGTTGACTCGATAAACTCTGGAGCGGGAACAGCATTTAACATGAATACAAATGAAGTAATAGCAAATAGAGCATTAGAAATAATAGGAGATAAAAAAGGAAATTATGAAAAAATAAATCCAAATGATCATGTGAATATGTCACAATCAAGCAACGATACTTTTCCAACAGCAATGAATATGTCTGTACTAATAAATATGAAAGAGACAGTAAAGTCATTAGCAATTTTAATAAAGTCTTTAAAGAAAAAAGGTCAAGAATTTTCAACAATTATTAAAATAGGAAGGACTCATCTGATGGATGCAATTCCAGTGACGCTCGGTTCTGAATTTGACGAACATGCATACGCTCTGGAACAAGCAAAAGAACAGATGGAAATAGCAATGAAAAAACTTGAGTTCATAGGTATCGGAGGAACAGCTGTAGGAACTGGTGCAAATACGCCAAAAGGATACAAAGAGATGGTAGTTAATGAACTTTCGAAAATTTCTGGATTAAATTTGAAAAATTCATTAAATCTTTATTATTCATTGCAAAGCAAGTTTGATATAGCGAATTGTTCGTCATCACTAAGAAATCTAGCTATTGAGTTAACCAAGCTTGCTAATGACATTAGACTAATGGCTTGTGGTCCTGTAGCTGGATTTTCTGAAATCATGGTTCCCGCTGTTCATGCAGGGTCATCTATCATGCCAGGAAAGGTCAATCCCTCTCTTGCAGAATGCATGAATATGATCTGTTTTCAAATTATTGGAAATGATGTTGCAGTAGCAATGTCTGCACAAGCAGGTCAATTTGAATTAAATGTCATGTTGCCTGGAATGTTAAAATCAATACTTGATTCTACAGATATGCTAATAAACTTCATGCCAATATTTGCACGCAATTTGGTTGAAGGTATAACAGCAAATGAAGAGAAGATAAGTCAAATCATAGGGAGGAGTCCTATCCTAATAACATTGCTAAATCCCTATATAGGATATCTAAAGTCAGCAGAAATTTACAAGGAAGCAATGAAAACTGGAATTAACATCAAGGAACTGGTTTTAAGTAAAAAATTGATGTCAGAAGAAGAATTAGAAAATGCTCTGTCCGTGAAAAATATCCTGGGTTCTCAGTGATAGATAAACAAAAGTTCGAGACCTCTAATTTTAATTTTTAAATGTGAACATTGATATAAATTAGATAAAAAAAAAGAGTCAGCAAAAATAGATGATTTCTAATAGTATAATCATAATGCCAATGTCAATACAAAAATTAAAAAAATTGTAACATAAAACTTCTATGTTAAGTTAAGGTGATTTCTTTCCCCACTGTGTTCAAACTGAATTTATCCTTTTGTATATCATTATACATTGAAACATAGAACGATATCCAATTGTATATGTGTACTAGATCAGATAGTTATTTTATAGATTGATAATAATATCA
>QCWD01000155.1 GCA_013114725.1 Nitrososphaeraceae archaeon
ATTATAATACTATAATATTATATAAAATAACGTCTGAAAAATGAAATTGAAATATAATAATTGTTTTAGGTCAAAAAAAATATAAAAATGTTATTTGGTTATGCCATTCTGTAACTTTTTCTGTATTTCATATTGCCAATCAAACATAGAAACACTTTCAACCAATTTTGAGGTGTTCGCTTTAACTGTTATGTGTCCCATATTACCACGTTCTTCTTGGAATCCATGACTATGAAACATATACTCTCCAGGATATTTCCATTTTGCTTCTATGATTGTTGTATCCCCAGGCGAAATTGCAACGGTCTGAGCTTGATATGGTTTATTGGAAAGAAGTCCTGATGGATATACATCAAATATGGTGCTGTGTAGATGGAATGGGGCTGAAATAGTGGTTCCTATATTAATAATATAAAGTCTTAGAAGTTCATCTTGATTTATCACTAATGGATTATAGATGTATTGATATGAATATCCGTTTACAGGATAATAGTCTGCAATAAACTTGGTGACATTTTTATCATCGATACTAAATTCGCTCATTACCATATAGAATTCCCTTGCTGGTTTCAATGGTGTATCTCTTGGATCAATAATTAGAGCTCCATACATTCCCATTCTAATATGTTCTGAAACAGGAGGGACATGACAGTGATACATCAGTGCACCTGCAGGTTCTGCGGTTATGTTATAGGTGTACGTTTTACCAGGCATTATAACAGGCAACACTCCATCATTTTTATCATCATGGAAACCATGAAAGTGCATAGTATGTGGATAAGTTCCATTATTAATGAATAAAATACTAATATTATCTCCTTCTGTAAACCTAAGTGTTGGTCCAGGTACTGTTCCATTAAATGCCCACACTTTAATCTTCTTTTTTGAATCTATTTCAATTTCTGTATCTTCTAAGACCATTGATATTTTTTTTGTGGGTTTGAATCCTTCACCATTATGTAGGATGGTGGTATCGTGGGCGGTGGTATTGTGATGAACTTCTCCAAAAGAATACCCAATGTTGCATACTATTAAAATTGCAAACAAATACACTGGAAGAAAAGATCTGGCGTGTTCTAATATGATTTTCATTATATCTTCACATTATCATAAAATTATAAAAGTAGTGTGTGTACTTCGTACAACACTTGTAATACAAAATGACTAATAAATTAAAATAGTATAACGTGATAAATATGATATCATTTAACAACATTATTTTTCCCAAACCAAGAAATACATATCTTTATAAGAAACAACAAAATTCTGAAAAGAAAAACAGAAAAATTTATAACATTTTTCTTCCCATATATAAATACGCCATGCCCAACTAGATGAGTGGTTGGAAGTACAGGCGGTAATAGGATTGACTTGTGTATCTGTCAATCCTCCATAATGCCGTTTTTGACAAATAATTATATCAAAAAATAGCTTTGTTACACTGGAACAGGTTTTCAACTTGGCTCAAATTCCTCTTTTGAAATACAAATGTCTGTAGACGAAAGGAATATGAAAATGATGCAGAAGTAGATTCAGAAGGAATTATTCATGTGGTTAATTTTGGAAATGACAGAATTGTAAATTTTATAATCAGGATGGATTATGAAAATATCGATAAGTAAAAGATATATTAAAAAAAATTATTGATAACTTTAAAGAAAAGAGCATAATCATGATAAACCCGTTGTCCAGTATATCATTTAGGCTTATAATCATAGGTATAATTTCTCTTGCAATTACATTTACTTTCTATGAAAGATTTACCAATCCTAACCAGAATCAATCATTATTGATTAACAGCACATTAAAAAATCTGTCCTATCTTGTATGGATAATTACATTTATTTCCACTGGATCAATAGTTCTAGGAATATGGAAATTTTTTACCTGTGATAGTAGTTCTGAGATCAAAAAAAATACAAGATATCATATGACGTTGCCATTTAAACAAGGTAAAAACTACAAGAAAATTTCGATAATCGCTGCAATAGTATATGGGATTTTTTTTAGTTTTTTATCACAGGTTTTAATATATTCTCCTGAAAGAAATAATGAAGACGAAGGGATAAAAATTCCTTCCATAAACATAACGCCTTGTTGCAATATACCTGGATATGTACCGATGCTGACTGTGTATCTAGCAAATCATTTTGTTCTTTTATTGATTCCGTTGAATATGTTGTTGGTTGCTATTGTGTCTGTTTTAGTGGGAATAAACATATCTATTGGAATTTATGCCATAAAAACATCATTGAAATATTTTAAAAACAACTATGCGATTGGGGCAGCAGGAGCAACTTTTGGCCTATTTATGGGATGCCCTACATGTGCAGGCAGTATTTTTGCCTCTTTATTTGGATTTGGTGCAGGAACAACGTTTGTTGTACTTTCCCAATTCCAAACAATATTTATTTTGTTAAGTATTCCAGCTCTAATAGTCTCTCCCATATTGTTTGCATATAAATTGACTCAACAAACATGCAAGATATAAGATATTTTCAATAGAGAATTTCTCCTAAAAAGTTTATTTTATTTTTTTCAAATTTTCTTTATTTTCATATTCAATGTTCTTTAAAAGTTTAGAAATTGACCGTTCTTCTAAGAATAACTTCAATATGCGCTCCATCTCCAAATCTTTCAATGCTTATTTATCTTAAAATTGATATTTAACGGGTGTTAAAAAATAATGTAGAACTGATTTTCAATTTTAGTTATAGTATAATCTTTATAAAAATAAGTAATTTTAAGAATTTTTAATTCTAATAATATTCGTTATTTGGATAATAAAAGTAGAATATTGTAATAAATATTTATATAATAATAAATTATAGTAAAAAATATGAAACATTCCTTAATAATATTTCCATTTGTTCTTGTTACAGTATCAATATTGTTTTTAAATTATACAAACGTTTCCGTTTACGGTGTACCTTCATCGGATTATAGTGGTTTTAAAATCAATGAGATAATTTCAGGTTTAACAGAACCTACCAGCATGGTGTTTATCGACCAGAATAATATATTAGTTTTAGAAAAATCAGGGAATGTACGAATTGTTTCCAATGAGGTTCTTCAAAATACTCCGGTTTTAACAGTGGATGCCGTCAATAAGAATGAAAGAGGACTATTGGGGATAACGACTAACGAAGAATATGTGTTTTTGTACTTTACCACGGAACTTCAAAAAAATGGTGAAGATGAATTAAGGAATGTTATATATAGGTACCAATTTGATGGGACGAAGTTAGTTGAACCTGTATTAATTGTTGATTTTCCAGCTACACCAGGAACAAATCATCAAGGTGGGAAAATTTTTATCGGAAAAGACGGTAATCTATATTCAGTAACAGGAGAAATGCAAAGAAATGGTCAGTTACAAAATATAAAAAGCGGTCCTGGTCCAGATTCTAGTGGAATAATAATCAGAGTTGACCCAACAACAGGAAATGCAATTCAGGATAATCCTTTTATAAATAAAAATCCAGATGTAGAAGGACTAGATAAATATTATGCATATGGTATCAGAAACAGCTTTGGTTTAACATACGATCCTGTA
>QCWD01000156.1 GCA_013114725.1 Nitrososphaeraceae archaeon
TCAGAATTAAATGGAGGAATAAGAATGAAAGGGAGTTTAGATAATGGAAATAGTTTTACAATTTCCAAAATTATAGGTCAAAAAGGTGATATCAGTGCTAGCTCGCCGGATGCTTTATTAAACCAAATTAACGGTCATTTATATGTAGTTTGGCACAATTTTGATGAGCAGACAAATAAACATAACATTCTTTATCGTTCTAGCACAAACGATCAGGCAACTGAATTTTCCAATATAAAGACAATCGCATCATCTTTTGATACTCTAAGTAATCCTCGATTATCTATTATTGAACCAAATCAAGTTTTTGTTTTTTGGGAAGAGGGTATACTAGAACCGATTACAAATAACCTCTCCTTTGATATAAAGTATAAAACTACAACCAACAGCGAATTTAATTTTTCAGTACCTCGATATTTGATTAAAAATCCTGCTAATTCTTACGATCCAGAAATTAAAAATTATAATAACACTCTTTATACATTATGGAAGGATACAACAGAAAACTCTGATAATCTGAAATTTAAAATTTTAAATCAAAATCAACCATTTCTAAACGTTTCATCCACACCGATACTAAACATTACTACTAAAAACACTATTTCTGGTAAAGACATGTCCATTTCTAATGGAACCATCTATATTTTATGGAGCCACATCCCTAGATTAAATACAACTAATAATTATGAAATATATTTATCAACTTCTTCTATTAATAAAATTAATTTTAATGATCCAATTAATATAAGTAATTCAATAGGAAATTCTACCTCTCCTGTAATTAATACAGTTAACAATAATATTTTTACCATCTGGTCTGACAATACTACAGGTAATGGAGATATCTATTTTAAAAAATTGGTTGAAAAATAATATTTTGATCATTTTTTATTTTTTTCGATAGTCAGGCATATAATCAAACTTGATAATGGTCCACATCTTTTTCTTCATTGTCTATCTTATCATTTGAAAATTATGAACTGATGTTATATATAGAACTCTTTAATTCAATTAGTAGACCGTAGATTGAATTGGAGATTAGTTGGAATTTTAATTAGTATTCTACCTATGGTACTGATATTTTCATTTGCCCCTATTTCTTTAAACGATTTTTTTAGTGTTGGTTTGATCCCATTTGTAATTTCTTCTGTGTTTGTTATGGCTAAAGTCTTATTGCAAGCATATAGATTTCAATATTTCATCGTAAAGTTTTTGGGATATCCAGTCAATACTACTTGGAATACCATTGTTGCAAGACTAGGTGGAGAATTCATTACACAGACCACCCCATCATATGTTGGTGGTGAAATACTACGAATTGCTTGGTTAACCAAACATGGTGTATCCCCAGGCAAAGCTGCTTGGATAGCAACCATGGAAATAATTGCTGATGTTTTAGTAGGTACAATACTTGGAATAATAGCGGGTTTGATAGCATTATTGAATGGGGCAATTATTATCGGCATTATAATTATTCTCGTTTCAATCGCTAGTTTTTCATTTTGGACATTTCTTTTGGCATTTTCTTCAAAGAAAATTTTTCAATTACCAAATTTTGTTACGAACATATTATTAAGATTTGTTTCCCAAGAACGTACAATAAAATTTATAAATTATACCAATACCGCACTAAAAGATCTTTGTATGATGAGCCGTGAAAATTTGAATTCAAAACAGACCATAAAAATTTTATCTATTGGTATTGGAATAACTTTTTTAGCATTTTTATTATTTGCTTTTTCGTTTTTTATTTTGTCTGATGCTTTAAATTTAAAAATTAACCTGTTTGATTCACTGTTAGGGACAAATGCATCCACACAGCTGGGAAGTCTCCCCATCACTTTGGGTGGAACTGGTTTAGCGGAATTGGGTTTATGGGCTTATGTGTCCACTCTATCATCATTTCCAAGCTTAAATGATTTTCTCACAAGTCCGTTCCTAACTATCATCCTAATTTGGAGAATATCTTCATATCATGTTCCTTTAATTTTTATGTGGATATCGTTTATGAGAATAACAATTCAAAAGAAAATTAGTTGATCTAATTTAGCTACTTTTATATCTTATATCCATTTTTTTGTGACAATAAATTATTCTTCTTCGTCGTTATCTAAAGATTGATTTGCTAAATCTGATTCTACATCCATTAGCTGTAATCCATTCAATTCAAATTTGTAAATTTTGTCCATATCCAAATTATATTTTGATTTTAATAATTCCACTAACTCCTTACTAAACAATCCAATGTCCATATTAATTTCAAATTCGTAGACTACTGCTTTTTGAAGTTCATTAATTTTTATTGAATTGGGTATATCAATACCTTCTACAATTATTCGTCCGTCTGGCAAGGCTTCATATAATTGAATATCTATTTTTCTGTCATCGTCATAAATAGATAGGATGTATCCTGTTCTTTTTATTTTTTCCATCTGTTTAAATTGAACAGACCTGATTTCATTTTCTGCCCATTCAGGTAGTTTTTCTTCTTTTTCTTTCATATTACTCTTAGTCTTGCCCATCTGGTTAATTCTTTTTTCTATGCATACGCTTGGTAATTAAATTTACCTTTTTTAAAACGGATGAATTTTCTTAATTCTCTAATCTATTTTCATTTTACAAATCTGTTTGATATATTTTATATAACATCTATTTCAAATCTATTATCTACCTCCTAATGTTTTAATCAAAAGAATTCTTAATTCAAATATTTTTAAAATTAGGTGGAATATTATTATACGACATACAATTCAGAATAATATATATTAGTGTTACCTAATTAGTTTAGCCTAACACATGCTAATAAATAATCATTCACAAAATTATCAGGATCCACAAATTTTAATAAATAATCATTCACAAAATTATCAGGATCCACAAATTTTAATAAATAATCATTCACAAAATTATCAGGATCCACAAATTTTAATAAATAATCATTCACAAAATTATCAGGATCCACAAATTATAATAAATATTCTACAAAACATACTAAACGATAAATCCTATAAAATATTGCTATCTCTATTAAAATCTCCACGCTCTGCTTTAGAAATTCATGATAAATGTAATCTTCCTATCAGTTCTATTTATAAGGAACTTAATAAATTAAAAAAAAACGGATTAATAAAAATTGCAAAAATCCACATTGGATTAAATGGTAAAAAAGTTATTAGTTATAAAAGTAATATAACATCACTGAACCTAGTACTAAATCAAAACGAATTTTCGTTAAGTATAACTAGATAGTCTAGTTTTTTCTATTTTGTCATTGGACCTGATAATCTAAAACAATAATAATTAGTAGATTCTATCTATTATTTGGCAATATTCTTGGACAAGATCGGAGTTGAAAAGAAATATACAAGATGATGAAGAAAGCTCATCAAAATTTTATTATTTTGGATATTATAGTATTTTTTACAACGATCTATTAAGAAAATTTTTTTTCATATTAATTTTTATTGGTATGTTATTAGTAGGAGTTCTTGGTATTCCTTTATTACCCAAATTTTTTATATCAAACGAGGTTAATTATGTTTCATTAATTTTAACT
>QCWD01000157.1 GCA_013114725.1 Nitrososphaeraceae archaeon
ATTAGCTAAAAAATTTACAGAAGGAAAAGAGTTTCTGCATTTATCATCGACGATTTTTTATAAAAAAGAGATCTGATGGAAACATTACTATTTGTGGATTGCTACCGAACCTGTTAGCAAGACTATCTTAGGAATCTTTTAGTTAAAAGTGAGCGTAGAAATATGCTCGTTGCAGCGCAATTCATAGATTCATTAGTACAAAAATGTGGACGCCATCCTGACTACTCTGACAGAATTCCGTGGTATCCAGAAGCCTGCATTGCACTGGGACTAAAACTATATGCACTCACCTTATGAAAAACTTTCGATAAGAAATGGAGTAAATTTTTGAAAGGTTCAAAGATAGAATAGAAGGATTTGATGATTACTATCCCTGTAATAGAAAAACAAATTGTTATCTGGAATATACCCATAATTGATTATCATTTTACGTACTGACGTATATGATATTAAAAATCGTAGAGTCAAAATATGATTAGGAGGTGAAGAAATTATCTTAACTTAACAGAGCCAAATCATCATTAAAATTCATATTAAACATATTACTGCTCCTTAAATATTTCATTCTTGATTTTTATACATAAACGAATATTCCTGTCAAAGATATCATAGAGCATGAAGAGAAAAAATAATTCATAAAAAAAATCGCAATCAAACTTACTGTCAATAAACCTTATTTTAAATAAAAACTCCTTTTTTGTAAGCAATTAAATGTTACCAAAAAGTCTCCTATGTTCTTCCATCATACATCTATTATAAACAACATCTATTCCGTATTTTTTCGCCAGTAGTTCTGCTTCCCTGTTGTAGATTCCTTCTTGCATCCAAATAAGTTTGATTCCATTTTTTTTTACTACATCCTGAACTACATCAAGGACATCTTCTGACTTTCTAAAAATTTCAACAACGTGAACTTTTGTTCTATTTCAGAAACAGAACTGTAAGATTTTTTATTTAATATCATGTTTGTTGTTGGATTCACCGGAATTATGTTATATCCTTGACTGATAAGATATTTTGGAACAAAATGTGCCGGTTTTTCTTCATTCTTTGACATTCCCACAACTGCAATATCATTCATTTGAAAAATTTTTTTTATTTCATCATCATTATGTTTATCCTTTTCCATAATACTTTTTTATTGTCTTTCTTATATTATTATTTTCTTGTTATTACTATATACAAATACTTTTGTAACAAAATTACGAATTAGACTTGATTTAATAATCAAGTTCACTATGTTATATTAAGCATGATTAAATATCATTCAAAATTGAGCGTGGGACAAATTTTAGGAAATGACTTTATTATCCTTATTATCTTTATTAAAGTCGTAAAGTCTCTGAGGGCTTCAATTTTGATAAATACCAAATTTCATTTGAATTCATCTCTTTCATCATCATGCTATCCTTATTAATTAATAAATTATCTTCATTTCTTTTGTTTTAAAATACTACACATCAACTAATATCATATCTTATTCAAATTTTTAAAAAAATTTATCATGGCCAAATATAACATGTATACTAATCTGTGATAAAAGAAAATTTAAAAGTAACTTCATTTTTTCAAGTAAAATTTAAAATAAACATAGACAGATAGTTGTTATGCTAAAATTTGTTCTAATAACATCAGTTATTATCTCCATTTCATTGATGATAAATATTGGAATTCATTACGATCATACTAAAATTTTACCTGTAAATGTTATCTATGCACAGACTAATGATATGCATTTTGATAAAAACTTTAAGGCTATAGTTTCTGAAACTAATCTGATTACGGCTGTATATGAAACTGAAATCGGAAAATGGAAAAACAAGCAGATATCAAATAGTACGATTATAACAATTACTAACGAACAAATAATCAAGTTAGAGAATCTGATAAAACGGTTAGATTCCTTCCCAAAAAATGAGGAAAATAAAAATATTACCGATTTGTACGCAAAATCATTAGAAAACGAAATCGAGAGTAATATACACTTTAAAAATTATTTATTAACAAACGATCCTTTGGAAAAAAAATTATCTAGCGAATACTTATCCAGAGCATTAGAATATGAAGTTTACTCTTTTGCTGAATTCAATAAGATTTATCAATAAAACTTTACATACCTGGAATCTAATATTAAACTTATCAGAAAACTAATAATTCTTTATTATTACTTCTTGATGGTTTATTCGTTTAGTTCCTACACTATTAATTTGCCTTTTTGTCGACACTGATACTATATCAAAGGCTCTATAAAGTTGTCGAACTAGGCTAGTGTCTGAATTACTCATCATTACCTTGCAATTACGGTCGGATAGTTTTCTAAATAATAATGACAATTCAATTTGATCGGATTTACCAAATCCTTTTTTTGTGTATGCAGTAAATGATGATGTACTGTTTATAGGATCATATGGTGGATCTAGATATATGAAACTATTTTCATCTACTTTGTTGATATTTATCGAATTTCTGTAATCATCAGTAAAAACTATTGTATCCGTTTTTGTTAATGTTTGACTAATTTTTCTTAGATTAACTTCATCACAGATTTTTGGATTTTTATATCTTCCAATAGGCACATTAAACCATCCAGATTTGTTTACCCTATAAAGTCCATTATAACAAGTCTTGTTTAAAGTAATAAATCTTGCCGCGTTTTCTACACCATCACTTACATTTTTTATGTCTCGTAAATAATAATAAAATTTCTCTTGATCCTTTTTATATTGAATCTCGTACTCTTTAAGTAATTCTGTTAATTCATCTATATTATTTTTGATTACTAGATAAGAATTTATAAGTTCTTTATTGTTATCAGATAAACTTGATTTAAATAACATTCTTTTATTATTGATAAGAGAAAAAAATAAGGCTCCTCCTCCCAAGAAAGGTTCAATATAATGGTTAAACTGTTTAGGTAAATGTTGATTTAGAAGACTAATTAATTGTGTTTTTCCTCCTGCCCATTTAACAAAAGGATGACAATTTGCATTTGATCGGATTTTATCAAAGGTATTATTCATAATTTGTTTTATTTTATTTATTTTCCGTGTCATCTTTATATCGTTTTCATTCTTCTATCAACTTCTTTATTCGTGTACAACTATATTCAAATTTTTTCCGACTGTGTTTTAAAAGATTTACACATCATATTACAAGATCGTGAGATTTGTCATTTTATTTTATTAATATCTTGATTTTTTATATTCGGATGGATTGAGTTATTGTGATTAAAAAATTGGGTTTTTCTTTATACCTAATTGTGTAGAAATTAATTTACTATAAATAATATGTTTTTAATAAGTCCTTTATGTAATTTTAAATGTGTTGATATTTTACCATGAATAGAGTACATCTCAGTTACTTTCAAAGAGACTTTCTGAAAATGTTTGTAATCTTTTTAATGAATTAATTCTTTCATCTCTTTCAAGTTCAGATCCTTCTATCGCACCAATCAAATATTTTATCGAGTTATCGTATGTTTTTTTAGAAACAGGGTAGGGTACACCATCTTTCCCTCCATGAGCAAAATTATATTTTACAGGGTCTTCCCAAGACGCATTGTTTCCATAGATTAACTCTGCTATCAAAGCAAGAGCTCTCACAGTTGATGGCCCAACTCCCTTTACTTCTATTAAACCTTCATAATTTTGTGGTCTAACATTATAAATCCTATCTAACACCTTCCAATCTATTTTTCTTGGCATCTCATAATTTTTATGAATCTTGATTTTTACATTCTCTGTATTTTCAAACCATCTATCCAAACTATTTTCGGTAACGTTTTGGTTCAAAAGTCTAACAGACCTTATGACTTTCTCACTGCGTTCATTAACTATATCTATACATGTTTTTCGATTATTCTCAGATTCTTTAGCAGTCATATTCAATGTTTTTTTATTTTTTTTTGAACAAATTATACCACTATGTGGATTGTTCAAGTAATTATGAATCTCATCTGAAATCCAATGATATCTTCTTGCCATTTTATTGTGAGGATTCAGCCCTTGTTGAAACACAGTCCAGTTTCCTTTGTTATCAAACAATATTGCGTGATGATATAGATTGTACCCATCTTGTATCAGCGTATTATCCACCTTTGCAGTCATCTTACTAGCATAAACTAGATCATCAATTTTTTTGCTGGAAAGATTAAAATAATCTTCTGCAAATTTAGGAATTTCATTTTTGGGTTTTGTCGCATTCTTGCCTTTTCCTCCTGAAAAAACAATTTCATGTTCTTGGGGGTCAAGAGATCTAGATAATACACCAGAAACCACCGTGGTTACTCCCGACGAATGCCAATCAAAACC
>QCWD01000158.1 GCA_013114725.1 Nitrososphaeraceae archaeon
AAGCTCCTATCAAGGCAACCGGTTTAAACCAACCTGGCATTACTTTTTTGTCATCAACATATCCAACTAGAAAAGCAAGAAATGTGGTTAAGAGGATAGCTGCAACTGCATTAGAATATGTAAACAAATAGAGTACTATAAGCGAAATAGCAATTCCTCCAAATAATATCGGACCTGCGGGCCTTGGAATTTTAGGCTTTCCGGGCTTATGATAATCTTCAACAACACTGCCTTGTTTTGTCAATATCCTTATGAAAAAAGGGGTCGATAAAGTAACAAAAAAATAAGATATGATGCATACTGATAACATCAATCCGATGGTCAAGAAATTATTTTCAAAAATATTTATCAATAATATTATCACCAGATTAATGAATTGTTATAGAGTTTTTAAATACCCTTAATATATTATTGTTATATAGCTTAATTGTATTAGTTTTTTAAAGAAAAAATAATCTTCAATAATAATTGGTATATCAATATAATGTTTATCCCTAAAAGATAGATTAATTATAATTATTGTTATTATTATTTATCTGATAGCGCAAAAGTTCTTTTAAATGAATACTATAAAGTTTTAAAAATTTGGCTCTTCTAGTCTAGGCATAATTCAAAAACAAAATCTAGAAAACCTTTCAATTTGAGTATAGAAGATTTTTGAAAATTGTATCTAGAAACATCTAGAAACTACATTCCTTTAATTAAGAGTCCGATAAGAGTCCGAAAGATATGCCCTCCAACAAGTCTGCCATTATTAATCGATACGAATAGTTTCATAAATTATACATATAAAAAAAATTACAATTAATTTATCCAAATAATGATATCTAAAGAATACAGGATATCACGTAATGCTTACCATGGTTTGGTTTAAAATATATGATATTACAGGATATTTTGCTTCTTAATTCAGGAATTCATAAGAAACTAAAAAATTCTTGTAAAGCCAGATGTAGAATATATTGTAGACATGGAGATTAAAGAGTGATTGAATCTTCAAGTTAGAATATCCAAAAATTCTATCCGTATCTCTTTTTCTTTATCTGGTCTTTTATTTTTTTTGCCACAGACAAACCAATTTTTGGAACCTTGGAGAGATCCTCTAGCGACATAGATGTTATCTTGGACGCGTCTGTAATTCCGGCCTTGTATAATGCTCTTGCCCTAACACGGCCTATTCCTTGTAATGAAACCAAAGAAAGCAGATCCTGTTTTACACCATATTTTATTCTCATTCTAAGGTCATGTAATTTTTGAAGTACAGCATCGTACTGAAAAACTCTGGCAAGTTGATAGAATGAATACAGTAACCAATCTGCAGTTTCTACTATGCGATGCATATCTCCAGGTTCCACTCCCAATCTATCACTGAGGCCTCTATCGCTTGTTTCATTAATCCATTCATATAAAGCCAATAAACTTCTAGAACAATCAGATTCTCTTATTTCGCCAATCAGTTCATTACTGTGTAATTCTATTAATTGATTTAAAATATCGTAGTCCTTCTTTCTCATCGAAAGTTTTGGAAAAAAATCCTCAGATGTACACACGATATTTAAAAACCCAAGATTGTAACTTGATGGATTATTGGATTTATCGGCGTTATCAAAAAATTCCAGAGCTTTTTTAAATTCTACAGCAGTCACCGGATCTATATACAGGATAGATGTTTGTTTTCCAAATTCAGTAACGATATATCGTTGATTTCTGGATTTTATTAATCCTTCACTTTCCAAGTAATCCAGTATAGTATCAATTTTAAAAATTACTGAAACTTTACGATAGTTTTGTGCAAATAATGTATCCAAAAATATTTCATATATTTCTTCTTTTTTCATTCCAGGAATTGTGGATATTGTGCTTAGAAGATGAAATCGTAACGCTTTCTCATTTCCAAGTCGAGATTTTATTGGTTCTGGTGAACCCAGAATATAATGATCGTATAAATCCTCTGAATTGATTCCTGATTCGGAAATTATTATTGCCTCTCCATAGGAATCATATTGTGGCCTTCCAGCTCTTCCACAAAATTGTTTATACTCTAAAATACTTATAGGAATGTTTTTTCCAGCATCAATATCATATCTTAGTATACTGGACAACACTACCCGTCTTGCTGGAAGGTTAACTCCTGCTGCTAGTGTAGGCGTAGCTACCAATAATTTGATATCACCTTGTCTGAATCCTTTTTCAACAAGTTCTCTTGCCAATGGACTAAGGCCGGCATGATGAAAAGCCACCCCTTTTGGAATCAATGATGCAAGTGTTTTCGTACTTTCTGTGTCATCACCATTTTTTAATAATTTTCTTGATAATGCAAGATTATTCCTTTTTTCCTTTTGATCTAAGATTTTAAATACAGGTTCGACAGCCTTGGATGCCAATGAAATTGTTCTTTTGCGTGTTTCTCCAAAAATAAGGGACTGTCCACCATTCTCTAAAGAATCTAATGCGACATCTATTGCTGAAGACATTGATACTTTTTTTAGACGTCTTAATCTGGTTTTACTATCATTTGTTCGGATCACCCCTTCCTGATAAACTCCTTCAATAAGCTTAGTTGGCCTCCAATCGCTTTCCAGAAGAGTACAGTTTAGCCATTCTGCAATTTCAGCAGAATTTGAAACAGTAGCACTTAATGCCAATATTTGTGAATCAGAATATAGTTTTTTAATTTTGGTAAGCATCATCTCCAAAGTAGGTCCACGTTCTTTATTTCCAATTAAATGAACTTCATCAAATACAAAAAGACCCACTTCTGAAATCCATGATGAATCCTGTCGTAAAAGTGAATCTAGTTTTTCATTGGTCATTATGATAATATTTGCATCTAATAGATCTTTTTCAGTTGATGTAAAATCACTACTTGCTGCCTTTACAATAAATTCAATATTGGTACTGATAGTACCACCATCATTATTCTCATTTTTTATTTGTGAAGCTATCTTGGATAATTCTAAAAAATCATTATATTTTTCTGTTGTTAAGGAACGTAAAGGTGTTATATAGACTGCTTTTTTGTTCTTTTCAATTGCTTTTATAGCAGCCATCATTGCGGTTAATGTTTTTCCGCTAGCTGTTGGAGAAGTTATTAACAGATTTTTTCCTTCCAATAATCCATTAGAAATAGCCATCTCTTGTATAGGATAAAGGGATAAATATCCCAAATTTTCTATAAGATTTTTTACTAAAGTATCATTAATTGTGAATGTCATTATTTTATTTCAATAACGATTTAGGAGTTATTAATGTTGTATTATAAATGCGTGTTTTGATTGTATGTTTGTGTATTAATAAATTAATGTTCTATTTTTAATTTTTATATTTTTGTCAGTAATTAATAATTTTTATATATAATAGAAACAAAATATGGGTCTTAACAATTATATAAATACGATATCACTACAATAATAAAATGCCGGAGTACCCAAGCTAGGTAAGTAAAAAATACCCTAAAAGGGGTCAGCCTCGAGATCTAATTAATAGGCCAGCTAGCTGATGTCCTTTGGACTCGTGGGTTCAAGTCCCACCTCCGGCGTTCAATGATTTGTATGGAGGTTTTAATAGATATAACAATGCAAATAGTGACAACTACAAGAAAATGAAGTTAGATAAGCAATTTACTACAGCAATACTAACAACTAATACAAATATTTTTGAAAAGGTTATTAGAATTACTAAATTATAGTCACATTATTTTCAATCATTAAGATTTAACCTATTACATAAAGAAAATTTAAAGATTATATATGTAGTATATTCGATTTATTGGTACTTTTCTCATTATTTAAATTCGAACTTCCATATAACCTAATGATGAAATAAGATTTATTTTAAATAAAGTCTTTTTGTCTAGATGGGAATTATTATAATTTTACAATGAGGCTAAAAAATATCAATTATTTCTTGATAAATCAGAAAGTCAAACATAATATGAGTATTTATTCAGTGTAACTTTTTAGAATAATACAATCAATCTTAATCAAAATGGGTTATTTTTTTTTTATTTTTTTATTTTTGCTAAACAAATTGATTTTAGCTAATTTTATAAGCATCTTGCTTGTATATATAAGTAGGTAAAAAATTGGAACTAAGATTCAATTTCATACCAGCTAATATACTCGTAATAGCGGCAATTATTTTGCTGTCAATATACGGAATAGATGTTTTGTTAAAAAGTATGGACACCGATGGATTTCTTCCATTTAATTCACTTGAACGTGGAATTATCTTTGGTGGTACTGCTGTGTCTATGTTGATAATATCTTTTGTAATATCCAAGGAAAATTCACTCTTTGTATCTATAATGTTAATGATAAGTGGAATCCTGATGATCTTGGGAGGGTCAATACAAGTTATGAATCCAAATGTTGGGATTGTTAATGGCATATTCATATCCATGATAACCATATTGGGAATATCTAAAATAATGAGATTCCGTAATTTTTCAAATACAGATACAGGAAAAACCATAGCCCATCATTAATTCAAATTCTTTTTTTATCGTTAATACTAATTAATTAGTTATACAACATTTTTAAATTGGATAAAATTTTCTATTATATAGAAATGAGTGCCCAATCATCGTATAACAAGGTTCTTGATTTATTAAAACAGCATCATAAATGGTTCAATGAGTCAATTCCACTAATAGCCAGTGAAAATATTCCAAGTGCCGCAGTTAGAGAGGCAATAGTATCAGATTTTGGTAATAGATATGCAGAAGGATGGCCTGGTGAGCGAGTATATGCTGGCTGTATTTATATTGATGAAGTTGAACTGATATGTAATGATTTAGCTAAACAGGTCTTTAAATCGGAATTTGCTGATTGTAGGGCAACGTCAGGTGTTGTTGCAAACTTGGCTATTTATTCAGCATTTTCAAATCCTGGTGATTATATGATTGCAGCTTCAATACCCAGCGGTGGTCATATATCACATGGAAAAAAAGAACATTTTGGAACTGCAGGTCTTGTTCACGGATTAAACATCGAGCACTTTCCTTTCTCAAAGGAGGAAATGACCATCGATGTGGATGCAACAAAAAAGAAGATTCAAGAGATGATTTTGGAAGGAAGATCACCAAAAATTGCAATGTTTGGAGGAAGTTTATTCCTATTTCCACATCCCGTAAAAGAATTGAGTGAATTTATGCATGAAAATAATATTTATGTTAATTATGATGCTGCCCACGTAGCTGGATTAATAGCAGGTGGAGAATTTCAGCAGCCATTAAGTGAAGGTGCAGATTCGATGACTATGAGTTCTCATAAAACTTTATGGGGTCCACAAGGAGGAATAATAGTATCGTATCAAAAACATGCCGAATTGATAAAGAAGGCAATATTTCCTGGAAATACAAGCAGTCATCATCTGCATCATGTAGCAGGCAAGGCTATTGCGTTAGCTGAAAGTTTAGAGTTTGGCAAAGATTATGCAATACAGGTTATAAAAAATGCTAAAAAACTTGCAGAATCGTTGGTAGAAAGAGGTTTTGGAATTTTGGGAGAAAAAAGAGGATACACTCAATCTCATCAAATAGCAGTTGATGTTTCAAAATTTGGGGATGGAGGAACAATTGAAAAAGATCTTGAAAAAGGTAATATAATATTGAATAGACAATTATTGCCTGGAGATATCAAGGCAGGAAAGAATTATCTTCATCCAAGCGGTGTCAGAATTGGAACCAGCGAGGTAACCCGACTGGGTATGAAAGAAAGTGAAATGATTGAAATTGCAGAATTTATAAAAAGAATTGTTGTAAATAAAGAGGACCCATTAATAGTTTCTAAGGATATAATTGAATTTAAGAAAGGATATCAAAAAGTACACTATGCATTTGATAACGAACTAGGAGCTTATGAGTACATAAGTTTAGTAAAGAATAAGAATTAAGTTTTAACCATAATAAATTCTCTAATTTTTAGTTTATTATAAGATTTTTGATATAATAATAGGTAAATTATATGTAGAAATAAAATCGAATATTCTTTCTGTAAATATGATAGGTAATCCATATATAATTTTGTTATATTACTTTCTAATAGAATCAATATGAATTCAAAAACATTATCTATCTACGCAACAATAATGGCAGT